>NZ_JAOAKP010000015.1 GCF_026419855.1 Methanothrix sp. | reverse complement strand
TTGCTGGATGCACTCATTCATTCGCCAGGAGGACATAGCGGGAACAGTGCCTATCAAAGCAAGTCATCAAATGGATATGAGCGAACACCAGATGCTATTATCCCAAAAGTAGAAATAGGCAGTGATCCAATTCACAATTATGACTCACGCCGACAGGATCATAAGGGCAGCATTCCAGTCGGATGAGGCTCTGAGGGAGGCGATAAGATCTGTTATCTCAGAGATGGGGATGAGCACCAGGGAGTTCAGCAGGATCTCATCCATACCTCAGAGCACACTTTACAAGATACTCTCAGGGCACAGGGAGCCGAACATAACGACGCTCCGGCAGATCGTGAAGACCATTCGTGATCTCGAGGGCGGAGGCGAGAGGTTCATAGCGATAATTGCTGCCAGGCCTGTTCTGGACAAGATCGAGGAGACCAAGATGCGTATTGGAGATAAGGTCTTCACGCTCCGCGAGTACTCAGCGACAAATATTGAGGAGGCGATCATCGCTGCGGTTAGGGCAGAATCTGATGGTGCAGCTGCAGTAGTCTGTGCCCCGATCGTCAGTCCGACGGTTGAGAAGCTTCTCACAATACCGGTCGCCACGATAATACCCAGGGAGAGCGTCAAGAGGGCGATAGAGGTCGCGGCAAAGAAGATCGAGGTATGAGCGCATGGGCGTCGATCTGGGGGATATTCTCACCAAAAAGAAGATCTCGATCGAGGATCTGTCTGGAAGCTGGATCGCAGTCGACGGCTTCAACACCCTCTACCAGTTTCTCTCGACCATAAGACAGCCTGACGGCACACCCCTCATGGACTCTTCTGGAAGAGTAACATCTCACCTCTCAGGACTGCTCTACCGCATGACGAACCTCATAGAGGCTGGGATCAGGGTTGCATTCGTCTTCGATGGCAGGCCTCCAGAGCTCAAGGCAGGAACGCTCGCTGCCAGGGCCCAGATGAGGGAGGCTGCAGAGATACAGCTCCAGGAGGCGATAGCAACTGGCGCTGAGAGCTTCAGGTATGCGCAGGCGGCCACCAGGATAAACAGCGAGATACTCCATGACTCCATCAGGCTCCTGGATGCCATGGGGATCCCGTATGTGCAGGCTCCATCAGAGGGCGAGGCACAGGCAGCCTTTATGGCGATCCGCGGGGATGTTGATTATGTTGCGTCCCAGGACTACGACTCCCTCCTCTTTGGTGCGCCCAGGGTTGTGAGGAACCTCGCGATCACGGGCAGGAGGAAGATGCCGAGGAAGAATGTGTACATCGATGTCCCTCCTGAGGTAATCATCCTGGAGGAGGAGCTCACAAGGCTCGGAATAAGCAGGAAGCAGCTTGTGGATATAGGGATAATGTGCGGGACCGATTATAACAAAGGGCTTCAGAAGGTGGGTCCGAAAAGGGCGCTCAAGCTCATAAAAGAGCATGGATGCCTGGAGGCTGTGCTCGATGCGCTTGGAGAGAGCATAGAAAATCTTCAGGAGATAAGAGAAATCTTCCTCCATCCGGAGGTCACAGATAGCTACGAGCTCAGGATGAAAAAGCCCAGCATCGATGAGATTATCGGGTTTTTATGTAACGAGAGGGACTTCTCGGAGGAGAGGGTCAGAAAAGCTGCAGAGCGCCTGAATGCATCGTTCCGCGGAGGGCAGTGCACACTCGAGAGGTGGTTCTGATGCTCATTACAGGGTATGAGATCGATCTCGAGAAGGCGCTCAGCATCATTAAAAGAGCCGGAGTCAGAAGAGTCGGCATTCAGGTTCCCGATGGCCTGAAGAGATCTGCTGCTGAGATCTCCAGGATCATAGAGGAGACCGGCGCTCAGGTTCTGGTCTCAGGAGATCCCTGCTATGGGGCGTGCGATGTGGATTTACAGCTCTGCAGCATGGTCGATCTGATGGTGCACATAGGCCACTCGGAGATGTGCGAGAGCGTGAGCGACAGGATCGTTTATGTAGAGGCGAGGATGTCATTCGATGCCGGAGATGTCGTGGAGAGATCTCTTGGATTTCTCACGAAAAGCAGGGTGGCCGTCTGCACAACCGTCCAGCATGCTCACATGATCGATCGTGTGCTGGGTATACTGAGATCGCATGGGATCGATGCCATCGCAGGCGGGCCGTCTCAGAGAACCAGGTACCGCGGGCAGGTTCTCGGCTGCTGCTATGCAGCCGCCAGGGTCGGGGCAGAGGAGGCACTCTTCATAGGCACTGGCAGGTTCCATCCTGTGGGTCTATCGATGGCGACAGGCATGCGGGTGATAGCAGCAGATCCTGTCACAGGCTCGGTGGAGGAGATCGATACACATGGTTTCCTAAGGTGGAGATACGGGATCATCGCCAGAGCATCAGATGCGAAGAGCTTCGGGATCCTGATATCGAAGAAGCCGGGCCAGAGGAGATGCATGACAGCGAGGAGGCTCAGCTCTCTCGGGAGATCTAAAGGAAAGAGCATGCTTGATGTCTACATAGACAGAATCGAGCCTGAGAGGATTCTCGACCTCGGCCTGGACGCAGCTGTCTCGACAGCATGCCCGAGAATCGCGCTCGATGACGCACGCAGGTACAGCGTTCCTGTTCTCACACCGCCAGAGTTCGAAATCGCGCTTGGCGTGAGGAATGATTACATCTTCGATGAGATCCTGGAGGCCTGCGGCGAGCCTGGCAGCCCGTGATCCAGTCCCTGCAGACAACTCAGGATCTGGCGCCGGAGCGCGCGGGGATCCCATCACCAGTTCCTCACAGGTTGTCGCACACATCTTCAATCATTTTTATAAAAAATGAATTTTATGAGCCGTCGCGCTGCTATCAGGATCTTCTTGAGGAGAGCACGTCCTCCAGATCGTTCAGGAATAGCTCGAGGTTCTCCTCTGTCATGTGCGGCATCAGTATAAGCCTCAGCGCCTTTGGCTCTCTGGTCATCGAGACGTGCCATCCTCTATCAAGCAGCGCACTCCTGACCCCGGCCGGATCATCTACCTTCAGTGCGACGACATTCATCACAGGCTCGATGACAGGCTCGATTCCCATAGCACGCGCTCCTGAGACAAGATGCTTCGTCATGTCCATGCATCTTCTCACGACCTTCCTGTAGCCCTCAATGCCGAGATGCATGATCACAGCGTATGTGGCGGCAGCAGCTGCTCCGCTTCTTGTGCCCGTCAGCGATGCCTGTCTTGCGACCGTCAGATAGTACGTCTCTGTCTCAAGCCGCCTGACAGGATCTGAGTTCCTGAAGATCAAACCGCCTGCCGGAATTGGGCTCATCCCCATCTTGTGCGGATCGATTGTTATCGACTGCACTCCATCAGCCCTGAAATCCCAGATGCAATCACAGCCAAGAAACGGCAGCACGAACCCGCCAAATGCAGCATCCACATGAAGGGGTATTCCGTTCTCGATTGCGAGCTCTGAGAGATCCTCTATCGGATCGACCTGGCCGAACTCTGTTGTTCCGGCGATGCCTACAAGACAGACCGTGCGCTCATCGATGAGTCTCTCCACATCCCCTATATCAACCCTGAGCATCTCATCGAGCCCGGCCTTCCTAACCTCAAGGTTGAGCAGATCCGCGATCTTATCAAAAGAGAAGTGCGCTGATCTCGGGACCACTATGTTCCCATCGCGCCTGCCGGATGAGTTCCTGGCGGCACGTATCGCCTGGATGTTGGACTCTGTGCCGCCTGTTGATATGTAGCCTGTTGCATCTGGGCATCCCAGCAAAGCTCCGAGGATCCCTACAACCCTGCGCTCTATCTCTGCAGTTCCAGGAAAGAGCCCTGGATCTCCCAGGTTCGTCTCCAGGAACATGGTGTAGGCCCTCATCGCCACCGGATGGGGGCGGGTGCACATCGTGGAGAGGAGACGATCATAGGAGCAGTCCCTCCTGCGCATCTCCCTCAGGAGGTCTGTGACCATCTCCTCTGACAGACCTATCTCCGGGAACGTATACATCATCGCTTCCTTGCAGCCTCTAGGAGTATTGAGAGCTCAGCCCTCGCCACAGTCTCCCTCACAGCAGCCACCGCGTCGATATTCGCGGATATGCTGTCTATTCCGATCTCAACAAGCCGCCTGGCCATCTCCGGGTAAGATCCAGCCTGGCCGCATATCGATGTCTTGACACCGGCCTTCTTGCACCGCTCCACGACATACTCTATGAGCTTGATGACCGCTGGATGCATCTCAGAATAGAGAGCAGCGACGTTCTCGTTGTTCCTGTCCACAGCGAGCGTGTACTGTGTGAGATCGTTCGTGCCGAACGATATGAAGTCCAGCCCCTCCGCGATGAAGTCATCGATTGTGAGCGCAGCAGCTGGCGTCTCAACCATTATTCCCACATCGATCTTGCTCAGATCCAGACCTTCCTCGACCATGATCTCTTTTGCCCGTCTGAGCTCGCTCACGTGCTGGACCATTGGAAGCATGATCCCCACATTTGTGAGCCCGAGCTCGTGGAGCTTCTTGAACGCCCTTATCTCCAGCCGGAAGTGCTCCACCTCTGTGAGGTCCCTGCGTATCCCGCGCCAGCCGAGCATCGGGTTGTGCTCCACAGGCTCGTTCTCGCCGCCCTCCATCGCGCGGAACTCATCTGTGGGCGCGTCCAGGGTTCTCACCCACACAGGCTTCGGGTAAAACGCATCGGCCACTATCTTGATATTCTTGACGAGCTCATCGACGTACTCCTCGCTCCGCCCTGATCTTATGTAATAGCCAGGTGTCTTTCCAAGCCCAAGGATCATGTGCTCTATTCTGAGCAGCCCCACACCATCTGCCATCGTTGCGGCTGCGGCCTGAGCTCTCGTGGGCTCGCTGATGTTGACCTTGACCTCTGTCGCAGTCACCGGCTTGTATGCCACAGCGAGCGGCTGAGCCTTCTTCTCCTCAGCCACGGCCATCCTCCCCTCGTACACCTGGCCCTTGGTGCCATCGACTGTGACAACCATACCATCCCTGAGCACCTTTGTCGCGTTCTTTGTTCCCACAACTGCGGGGCAGCCGAGCTCGCGGCTCACTATGGCAGCGTGGCACGCCATGCCGCCCTCGTCTGTGACTATGGCGCCCGCACGCCTCATTGCAGGAACCATGTCGGGCATGGTCATGCGGGTAACCATTATGTCCCCGTCCTTTATCTTCTCCAGATCACTGACTCCGGAGATGATCCTCACAGTGCCGGTGGCTGTGCCTGGAGATGCTCCTAGACCGGTGACCAGCACCCTGGCTGTGCCGGGAGCCTCTGCCGCGGCCTTTGCGGCACTTTTTGCTATTGTTGTTATCGGCCTCGACTGTAGGATGTATATCTTGTTCTTCTGCACACCCCACTCGATGTCCTGGGGTATGCCGTAGTGCCTCTCCAGGATCTCGGCATACTTCGCGAGATCCAGTATCTCGCTCTCCGTGAGAACCTGCGCATTCCTTTTCTCGGGTGGAACCGGAACCGTCACGGTCTTCGAAGTCACCGGATCCCTGACGACCATGATCTCCTTCGTGGCGATCATCTTGTGGACTATCTTCTTCGAGGCTCTATCAACAACGTAGTTGTCTGGAGACACGCTGCCGCTGACAACCGCCTCCCCTAGACCCCATGCAGCCTCGATCACAACAAGCGGCTCTCCTGTGCTCGGCTGAGAGCTGAACATGACCCCTGACTTCTCTGAGTCGACCATCTTCTGGACTATCGCGGAGAGGTTGACCTTCTCATGCTCGAATCCCTGCTCGACCCTGTAGAATATCGCTCTCGCGCCGTAAAGGGATGCCCAGCACTTCTTCACCGCCTCGAATACAGCATCAGCGCCCCTGACGTTCAGGTAGGTCTCCTGCTGGCCGGCGAAGCTCGCATCCGGAAGATCCTCAGCGGTCGCGCTGGATCTGACAGCGACGAAAACCTCCTCGCCCTCCCGCTCGCAGAGCTCTCTGTACCGCTCCTTTATTGCGTTCTCTATATCCTCTGGAACCTTTGCGTCCATCACGATCTTCTTGGCCCTGGCCTCTGCCCTTAGAAGCTCCTCAGGGTTGTTCACATCCACTTTTAGAGAGTCGAAGAGCTCTTTCGCAATGCCCGCTCGCTCGAGGAACTGCCGGAAGGCCTGTGCTGTGACCGCAAACCCGCCAGGTACAGGGATACCTATGTTTATCATCTCGCCCAGGCTCGCGCCCTTTCCGCCGACTACAGGTATATCCTCCTTCCCCACCTCTTCAAGCCAAACAACGATCGCCATTAAAGTCAGCCTCTTAGCATTATAATGAGAGATGGTGGTGCTTCAATTCGCGACTGTATATTACTCTTTCCTTTCAGATCCACTGGGATGGAATGATTCTGAGACTTAAAGAGATCTGAGTGACGGATCACCGGACCCCTGCAGCTCCCTGGCAACCTCTGCCGCCCTCCTGAGCGCCTTTACGGCGTCCTCCCGCTTCAGATCCTCCCGTCGGGTCTCAAGAAAGCTCCTGAAGCGGAGAAGCATCCCCTCCGGAACCCTGCCTGTGGCATCTTTCATCAGATTCTCGTAGCTTCTCGACGGAAAGTACCTGGCCCTCGCAATCTCCAGCAGATCTGCAGCGCTCCGTTCATCGATGAATCCCTCATTCACAGCCAGCCTGAGGTTGTGGCGTATGTTGATCAGAGGCTCGGAGAGGGGCTCGAGCGTGATGGGATCGAAGACCAGGGCGACCTCGTCATCGGCGACTATCTCTCCGCTCTTATATGCACTGTAGATCCCGCCGACGCCCTCCATCCCGTAGATATCCATCTCAGCCGCCCTCAGAGCTCCCATGCTGGAGGCGCCTATCACCCTCACGCCCATCTGGAGCGCCTCGAGGATCTCCTTGTGCGCCACAGAGGAGTCCTGGAAGAAGACGCCATCTATCAGGCATATTATGTCTGCCCCATCTCTTGCAGCCGCGAGAATATCGCCACGCCTGGCCGGCGGCCTGTAGTCTGCATCGAGTATGGAGCGCGCCTCATCATGAGGCATGCTTGGGCCCAGAAACACGACGATTCTTGGCATCCCTGCACCGCTTGCCAACCCTCTCCGGATCTACAGCCGAGATCTCCAGCCCGGGCACTATCACTCTGACCACTGGCACCATTATCTCGGGGGCTGTGAGATCCACAACTATTGCCCTCTCAAATCCGGCCGACTGGAGTCTATCGAGCATGTGTCTTATGTCATCCAGAAAATCGTCAGTATCATATGACTTTATGGAGCTGAAGTCCTCTTCGCGCTCGTACTCGAACCAGTGCCTGTTCAGGCGCTTCAGCCTGTCATAACCCATCATCCGCCTGAAATCCGCGCTCACAGTATCCTCCCTGGCGCCGTGTATCTGTGTGAGCCGGCTCTGTGCAACCTCTGTTAGCGCTCTCAGAAGCGCAACCTCCGGATCGGTATGCGTGCCCATTCCTGCGGTCAGAAGCGCCGGGTCCTTGAGCTTCACATCATCTGAGACCGCGGCGAATGTTGGAACGTCCACATCGCTTGTTATGTCTCTGACGTAAACCCGGACCTCTGCGCGCTGGAACATCCCAAGAAGCTCCCCTGCAAGGCCGTTACCGTTGTATCGAAGCAGCGGCCCCATGCTCCTCGTGTGCTCTGCTATCGACCACGCATCCCTCTCGACGACCTCTGCGAGCCCGTGAAAGATCGCCTCCTCCAGCTGGTTCCCGGATGCGAGGCCTGTGGTGTTTGTCCTGAACAAACGCGTGTATCTCGAGGGGAGTGGATGGAATACAGCGTTCGCCGGGACCAGGATCTCCTCATCTCCTATGAGATCATATCCCCTAACCCATGGGATTTCAGCATCTGGATCAGCCCCTCTTGGCAGTATGAGCTCAGCCGGGTTCAAAGCGTTCTCCCTGAGCTCCGAGAACCTGGCATTTATGAGATCAGCATTGCGGACCTCTGCCGAGTATCTCTCAATGCCCTCCATTATGGCAGAGACCTTCGCCTCGGTCGGCGTGGCACCCTTTCCATTGTATACGGATATCGCGCCCTTCTCTGCGGTTGGTCTTATTGATGTGAATACAGGTATGCCTATCCGGTCGAGGTTGGTGATGTCCGCAACCCTTGTTATTCCGGCTGCAGGCATCTTTATCTCCACAATCTCGAGTGTCTCCTCAGGGGGCAGAGCACGGTGTGTGTCCTTCTTGTACCTCTTCAGGCAGGATCTCAGTCGCAACTCACCATCTCCTGGCCGATGACGGCTTCAGGATCCTCTCCGCGTCACCCTTTAGAAGCATGTTGGTCAGGGCGCTCAGGGAGCAGAGTGTGCCTCGCCCCTCTATCTCCTCTCCAGCAAGTCTGGCGACTATGTAGCCCTCAGCAGAGACCTCGATCTCCGCGCCGATCTCTGTGAGCCTCTGCAGAATGATGTTTCCAGTGGCGCCCATGGACTTGTCCATCCAGCAGTGCTTGAATGGGCAGAGGTTGCAGTAGAGCTTGAACTGCTCTGCGCTCGCCTGTGGCACAAGCCCTGCGACGATCTCGGCCTTCACAGTTGCGTATGCCATGCAGCATCCGAGAACTCTGCTGGCCAGAACCTCATCTCCCTTTGACAGGGTGACGCGGACGTGGCCGTGCTCTATCTCGTACCTGTTCTCGAGACCGAGATCTAGCTTCTTCTTTCCCGTGTTCGGCTTCCCCTCAAGCGCTTTTTTAATGTGATCCGCCAGCTTCGGCGTGATCGCTGCGGCGATCGTGACCGCGCATGTCGGGCAGTAGGATGGTGGAGATGATGCTATCACATCTCCGTTTGAGTCGAAGAAAGTCGCCACCACACCCAGCCCCTCGCGCCTGATCAGTGTTCTCCCGCCCATATCCTTGACCATGTTCAGCGCCAGGACCGCCGGGGTCACGACCCTGCCGTAGCCGAAGAGTGCTGCAACCTTATCCACAACATCCTGGGTGCTGGTCCCATCTCTTCTAAGAGACTCCTCAAGATCATCGGGCACTATGCCCGCATCAAGCTCTGCTGCAAGGACTGCCGGAGACCAGACGATGCCGAAACCCTCCCCGATCACCTCTCCTCTGTCGTCTGTTATCCTGGCGAGTATTCCTGAAGGACGCTCGTATGCGAGGATGGATCCCCCGGTGGCGCACACCTCCTCAGCTATTGCGTGGCAGGTGCCGCATGCGCCCTCCCTCGGGTTGATCCTCCTCGCAACACGCTCCACAAGCTCGTCCCTGTACATACCATTAAGGATGGTTGTGATGCTCCTATTAACTTTGTGGAAGTGCGTGGGACCTATAATAGCACCCTCGCGGCGTTACAGTGATCCCAAACATATCGCATAGGTTGTCCCAGCATTCTGGGGATATCGGAGCGTATCTTCCCACAGCCCTTTTGCAAAGCAATATTTTCCGCGTCACATGTGTTCTGCACAGTACCATGCGATCTGGCTTAATACCGACAGCTCCGCATAAGTACTGCAAAAGTCCAAGTACTATTAGCTCAATGGCATCAATGTGTATATAGTTGCAGACGCCTCTGTGTTCATACTTGGAAAGCCGCTGAGGGGAGAGGTGATCACGGTTCCTGCAGTGGAGCAGGAGCTCAAGGACATCCGCTCGAGGATCAAGCTGCAGATATCAGATGTGAGGATCGAGCCACCCACAAAAGAGACCCTGAAAAGGGCGACAGATGCAGCAAGGGAGACAGGTGATCTCTCCAGGCTCTCACAGACAGATCTGGAGGTCCTTGCAAAGGCCATTGAGTATGATGCAGTGCTTGCCACAGATGACTATGCACTTCAGAACGTCGCTGTTCATCTGGGTCTCAGGGTTGAGCCGGTCGTCCAGCGTGGAATAAGGCGATTCATAAAGCGCACACAGAGATGTCCTGGATGTGGCAGAGCCTTTGAGGGAGATCTCTGTCCTGTATGCGGAACACCTCCAAAAAGAAGAAAGAAGGGATGATCATGAAGAGTATAGAGGATCTCATAAAGAAAGCCACAGAGCTCAAGTCTGAGGGTCTTTCAGAGGGCCAGATATCTGAGGAGCTGAATGTATCCAGGGAGACAGTCACCTGGCTTCTCACGCATGCCGAGCGCGCCACGGTTCCCGGGCCGAAGGATATCTCGGTGGACTGGTCGATGATAGGAAGGAGCGCCTACAGGCTGAGCCACATAGCACAGGCGCTCTCAGAGATGATATTCGATGTTCTGGACGAAAAGGAGCTTGACATCGATATGGTCGTGGGCGTGGCGCTGAGCGGCGTGCCCCTCGCGAGCATGGTCGCGAACCACATGGGCGTTGGACTCGCTGTCTACATGCCCACAAAGCAGATGGCATCGCAGGACGTCAAACCGCACGGAAACCTGAGCACGAACTTCGCCGACGTCAATGGCAGAGAGTGCGTCATCGTTGATGATGTGATAACATCTGGCAGGACCCTGGAGGAGGCGGTCGCATACCTGGATGATCATGGCGCCAAGACAAACGTCATAGCAGTGCTGATCGACAAGAGGGGCGTGGACAGCATCGCAGGCGTGCCGGTCTGCTCTCTGCTGAAGGTCATCAGGGTCAACTAAAGATCTTTAAAATTTCAATTTTTCATGCTCTGCATGTGCAGCCGACGCCAGGGAATTTTTATGAGTCCGATCTCGAAAAAGGATGCTGCGGACCTAGGTTTTTAGAGCTCAGAAATGCCCGCCAGTATGCCCGCTCTCTGTATGCTGGCCGTTGCGGGGGCGGGACAGCAATGCGATTCCTGTGATGATGGAGCACGGATTCGCATCCTGTGATACGGCTGCTGCTCCGATAACAAACTCTTATAAATCTCGCGTGCCCCTGGCCATATGTGCGCTCAGTCAGTCTGATCATACCCACCCTGAACGAGGCAGAAACGATCGGCGAATGCATAATGAGATCGCGTGCTGTTCTTCAGAGCGTTGCCTCTGAGTGGGAGATAATCGTTGTCGACAGCTCCGATGATGAAACCCCCAGGATAGCGGAGAGCCACGGCGCCAGGGTGGTGAGAGCTGAGGCGCTCGGATACGGAAGGGCATACCTCATGGGCTTCGAGGCGGCATCCGGGGATTACATCGTTCTCATGGATGGGGATCTGACATATGCCCCCGAGGACATTCCAAAGCTTTTGAATCTGCTCGAAGAGGGCGCAGATCTGGCGATGGGCAGCAGGCTTCGCGGCAGGATTCATCCGGGGTCGATGCCGGCGCTTCACAGATACATCGGAAATCCGCTTCTCACATGGATTCTCAACCGTCTCTACTCCATCAGGGTCTCTGATGCGCATTGCGGGCTCAGAGCGGTAAGGAGGGATGCTCTTGATAAGATGATGCTGAGAACCTCTGGGATGGAATTTGCCTCAGAGATGCTGGTTGAGGCATCTCGGAGGGGCCTCAGGATTGCCGAGGCGCCGATCGATTACTATCCGAGGCGAAGGGGTGGATCGAAGCTCCGCTCATTCTCAGACGGCTGGCGCCATCTGAGGTTCATGATGCTCTACCAGCCGATCCCGTTTCTCGTAGCGCCCGGCGCTATGGTAATGGCTCTGGGGATGATGCTCACTGTGGGGATTCTTCTCGTATCTCGCTCCTCTGAGCTCCGGATGCACTCTCTGATCCTGGGGATCATGATGCTCTTTATAGGCTACCAGACGTTTCTGGCGGGCGTTCACTTCAGCGTATTTGGCGCCATGCACGGAATCGCGACCAGCTGGCTTGCGGAGCGGCTTCTGAGCTATCATTCCCTGGAGAAGGAGATTCTTCTGGGCATGGCGTTTATAATAGCAGGCATCGCGATCGGTGGCAGGGTTCTGATGAGCTGGATCAGCTCCGGCTTCGGATCGCTTGCGGAGGTACAGAGCGCGATGATTGCGATGGTTCTCTCCATGATCGGGATCCAGACGATATTCTCAGGCATGCTCATAAGCCTCTTCCTGCTCACAGACGGCAGAGAATGGTGAGCATGCATTTTGAAAAGCAGGGCAGATCACCATGAGAATAGCGTATGTTTATGACGCAGTCTACCCCTGGATAAAGGGCGGTGCTGAGCGGAGGGTTTACGAGCTCTCGCAGAGGCTCGCCCGGAGGGGGCATGATGTCCACTGCTACGGGGCCAGATGGTGGGAGGGTGATGAGCACATAAAACTCGGCGATGTGTGGCATCACGGCGTCTCCCCTCCGTATCCGCTATACACCAAAAATAAAAGGTCTGTGAAGCAGGCCCTGCTCTTCTCGCTTGGCATTCTGAGGAAACTCGAATGTGGTTTTGATGTGATTGACTGCCAGGAGTTTCCGTATCTTTCATGCTTCTCCGCAAGACTTCGCTCTGGGAGTGCATCTTTCTTCATAACCTGGCACGAGATCTGGGGGGCTTACTGGCTTGAGTACCTGGGCAGGTCAGGCTATCTTGGAATGGCAGTTGAGAGGGCTGCTGCGATGCTGACCGGAAACAACATAGCTGTCTCTGAGATGACGGGGAGGGAGCTGATGAAGCTCGGGGCTGAGAGCACTGTGGTTCCGAATGGGATAGATTTCAAGCACATACACTCAATCATGCCCGCTGATTCGGAGCATGATCTTGTATTCGCAGGAAGGCTGATCTCCCACAAGAATCTGCACATGCTCCTGGAGGCCATCGCTCTACTTTCGGATGTGAATCTCCTTATAATCGGAGAGGGGCCGGAGGCGCCGCGGCTTCACGCCCTCGCCAGATCGCTGGGTGTGGATGACAGGGTGAGCTTCAGCGGCTTTCTCGAATACGAGGAAACGATCGCCCTGATAAAGTCCTCGCGGGCTTTTGTGCTCCCATCAACAAGGGAGGGGTTCGGGATTGCTGCGCTGGAGGCGATGGCATGCGGGGTTCCTGTGGTCACAGTGCGCCACAGGATGAATGCCGCATGTGATCTTCTCACCCCTGAGACAGGAGTGATCGCAGAGCCCTCGCCGGGTTCGCTGGCGGATGCGATCCGGGCTGCGCTCGATCTCTCAGGAACTGCTGGCCAAAAATGCAGAGAGCTCGCCAGGAGATACGACTGGGATGTGATATGCGAAGATATCGAGAGGGTATATGCTGAGCATGTATGAGATGCTGCGCCACAGCATCTGGAAGGATGATATGAGACTGCCAAAACATATCATTATCGAGGTCACAAGGGGATATATCCATGATCACAATCAGGACATCAGGGGAGAAATGCCTCTGTGATTTCACCTTTGATTTCTACTGGCAGCACAGGGGCTCGCGTCTCGATCCGGATGCTGAGATCGATGGATGGAGCTACAGGGCTCTGGTGGACGCGCTCAGGCGTGGCGAGACCGTGAGGATTCTCGGAGATGCAGGGAGCAGGCTCTGCTCCAGCATGGGCGTGGATCTGAGGAGGCTGGGCGGGAGCGGTGGCGCTGTGGATGCAGGGAAGGTAATAGTGGATGGAGACGTGGGCCCGAGAATGGGGATCTCGATGATCAGAGGTGCAATCTACGTTAGTGGCAGGGTCGAGGAGCCGCTGGGAAATGTCATGGAGGTGGAGAGCGATCTATCTGGGTACAGAAGGTTTGTGTCCATAACAGAGCTTCTTGAGAGAGGGTATTCCCCGCTGCATCCGAACGAGCTGTCTGATGGCGTTCTCAGGATATCCGATGGCATAACCAGGGAGACGATAGGGGCGAGGAACGAATTTCCAGGGAAGATCGAAGTCTTCGGGAATGCGGGAATGAGCGCAGGAATACTCATGCGCGCAGGGGTTCTCGAGATTCACGGCAGCTCGGGCAGAAACACAGGGGTCCTGCTGAGTGGTGGAACTGTGGTGGTGCACGGCGACACAGGGGATTTCACAGCGACAGAGATGAGATCTGGCGAGATCTTCGTGAAGGGAAATGCAGGCGATTTTGCATGCTCCAGGATGCGCGGGGGGTCTGTGTTTGCGAGGGAGTGCAGGCCTGTGCCTCCAGCCAGGAACACCTCAGCCAGCCCGGACGATCTCCGGAGAATTTCAAAGATCTTCGGGATCAGCAGCATTCACGCGATGATGTACCGGAAGATCGTGCCTATGCCAATTACTACAGCCTGAAGGCCGGAGATTGTCCCTGGCGCCATGCGGAGAATCCGACATGTCCGAGACAGCAGGCCGGTTGACACCGGTTTGCGAGACTGTGTTGCGAAGCAGCTAATTTTATAATCCCCATCTCACTCTCTTAGGGTGATACCATGAGCGAGATGCGAGAGCTTGTCATAAACGAGGAGGAGATCCGTGACTTTCTTCTGGAGCGGCTCAGGCTTGAGGGAAAGAGCGCAGAGGCCCTTGATAAGCTGAGCCTGCCGTTCCTGTTTGCGTCGGGCAGCGAGCTCCTGCGCACGTACATCCTGAACGCGTCAGGTTTTGCATCAACGCTTCCTGACAAGTACAGGATTCCACAGAGAGGGTATGTCTGGTACATGTTCTCGCAGGCTGTCAGGGAGATAGAGGTGCGCCCGAAGGAGATACTGATCAGATACGAGCTCCAGGACAGCTACATGCTGCCGTTCAGGCAGTTCTACCTCTAGTGCAGCCTTCCTTTCAGCTTCCCCGCCAGCGCCAGCCGGCCCAGCCTGAGCTCCGCCTCTTTCAGGAGTGGCGATGGCTCCTCAGATTCCAGCGGAGTTCCCGGGAGAGGTATGAACCTGTGGGCTCTGACCCTGCCCCCCATTCTCACTATCTGCTCAGCCAGCTCGACCGTGAGCATCTGGTCCTCCTCGCGCTCCCCGGGAAGGCAGAGTATCAGATCGACATTCGGGATGATGCCATGATCGATGCAGAGCTCACATGCCATCTCGATATCATGCACATCATGACCCCTGTTGATGGATCTCAGAATCCTGTCGCTCCCTGACTGCCCACCTATGCTGAGAGTTCGATTCGTGCAGTATGTGTTTATGAGCTCAAGCGCTCTCTCTGAGACGAAATCCGGCCGCACCTCTGATGGGAACGTGCCGAAGTACACCGGCCTGCGGAGCTCTGACAGCGTTCTGAGAAGCATCTCGACCTTCTCCAGTCTTGGTCTGAGACCGTCTGAGCCGTATGCGAGAGCGTTTGGGGATGTGAACCTCAGATCCATGTGCATACTGGCGTGGCTGAGAATCGATGGTATGGAGCGATGGCGCATGACGCTTCCACAGAGCCTTGGTGTCTGGCAGTAGGCGCATCCCCATGGGCATCCCCTGCTTATCTCTATCGGCGCGAGAAGAGGGCGTGAGAAAGAGGGGTACAGATCGAGGTCCACGAGATCCCTGCGCTCCGTCAAGACCAGCTCCCCGTCCTTCATGTATGCTATCCCCTTCACAGATCCCGGATCGCGGCCCGAGCGGAGAGCATCGATGAGCTCCGGCAGCGTCTCCTCACCCTCCCCGATGACGACGTAATCGAAGTACCTGAGGACCTCTGCAGGCCTCGCAGATGGATGAGGCCCACCAGCGATGAAGACGGATCTCATACCTGAGCGGCGAGCTGCATCGACCTCTCTGTAAACCTCTTCAGCCTGCGGAGTTGCAATGCTGTAGAGCATGATTCCTGGCCTCGGGCCATCCGCAAGCCTGGCGCCGCTCACGAGCGGGAGGAGGGCTGCTATTGTATACCTGTTCTTTCTGTTCCACCTGAACCATATATCAGGACCGGCCATGCTTATCGGTTACTCCAAAAATAGAGGAACATGTCTGAATTCCCGCACATCCACGAGGCCTCTGTCTGTGATCCTGAGCTCGGGTATGACCGGCAGTGCTAGGAAGGATAGCGTCATGAAGGGATCGTCAAGCTCAGATCCAAGAGCGTGAGCTGCTGATATCACATTCTTCGCGTCCTCGACCACATCCTCCACGCATCGCTCAGATAACAGACCAGCGATTGGCAGGGGCAACGAAGCGAGCATTCCCTTATCAACAGCAACCCATCCACCGCCCATGGATATCAGGGCTTCCACAGCTCTGAGCATGCTTTCATCATCAACACCAACGACTGTTATGTTGTGGGAGTCATGTGAGACAGAGCTCGCGATCGCACCCCTCTTCAAACCAAACCCGCTCACGAGACCGAGACCCATGTTGCCTGTGGCCCTGTGCCGCTCCACCACAGCAACCTTGAGTATGTCATTTGCGGTATCCGATATAACCTCTCCATCCATCACAGGAGGGCGTGCCACGATTGTCTCTGTCAGAATCTGGTTCGGCACAACGCCGATGACCCTGGCGACCCTGCCTGCTGCGGGGATCCTGAATGACTCCAGCATGATGGGCCTGCGCACGTTCATGCTGCTCTGCAGCGGCAGCCTCTTAGGTTCAAACCTCGCTGTGAGCTTTCCCTCCCTGGCCACCTCCATCCCCTCGAAGATCACGCGTTTCACATCAAGATCGTGATCCATAACCACAATGTCAGCCCTGTATCCCGGGGCGACGGCCCCTGTCCTGCGTAGCCCGAAGTGGCGCGCAGGATTGATCGTGGCCATCTGTATCGCCGCGACGGGATCTACGCCCGCATCCACGATTCTTCTTATCATGTGATCGATGTGCCTCTGCATGATATCTCTCGGGTCCAGATCATCTGTGCAGAGCATGATGTTTGGGGTGTTGTATTCTCTGATGATCTTCAGGAGCTCATCGAGGTTCCTCGCCGCACTGCCTTCCCTGATCATTATGCATATGCCTGAGCGGAGCTGCTCCATCGCCTCATCTGCTCTGGTGCATTCGTGGTCGTCCTCGACCAGCGCAGCGGCATATGCATGGAGATCCCTGCCCCTCAGCCCGGGAGCATGGCCGCAGATCGTCTTGTTCTTCGAGGCCGCGACCTCCAGCTTCGCAAGCACCAGCTCGTCCTTGTGTAGCACTCCGGGATAGTTCATCATCTCTCCCAGACCCACGACCCTGGGGTCCTCGAGTAGACTGGCTATCTCGTTCACGCCCAGAGCAGCGCCTGATGTCTCCAGGGGGGTCGCAGGCACGCACGATGGTGCTGTCACGAGGAACCTCATCGGGATGCCATCAGCGCTTCTGAGCAGATACGATATGCCCTCAACGCCCATGACGTTCGCGATCTCATGTGGATCTGCTATCACCGCGAGAGTCCCACGCGGGACGACCGCCCTCGCATACTCAGATGGCATCACCATGGAGCTCTCGATGTGAACATGTGCATCTATGAACCCCGGCGCTACAAGATGGTCCTCGACCGAGATCGCTCTTCTGGCGCTCGAGCAGTCGAAACCTGCCACGTATCCGCCGTAAATCGAAACGTCAGCCCTGTGTATCTCCCCTGAGAAGACGTTGACCAGCTCCCCTCCCTCCAGGAGCAGATCCGCCTCAAGCTCGCCCCTCGCTGCGGCTATCAGATCACTGATTCTCAAAGAATCACCTTTCAGAATACCCTGCAGCCTGAGATATAGCTCTGCGCTGAGTGGCTGCGGATACTTGCAGAACCCACTCGAACAATCAGGGCCAGAATGTGAGGGATATACGAACTGGAGCTCCAGTGCGGAATGTGGGATGATCTATATTGCACTTATCTCCTTCGTACGGGCTTCATCCAAAGATTGGTGTTTGCGCCCTGCCATTTCTCTATCATGCTGGGCTCTTTGATCCCTTCTGGGTTCCATCTATTCTTCTAAGAAGGTACGCGGTGGCAGCGCCTCCTGCGATCGTGAGGAACCAGAGCTGTATCAGCCTGGATAGTATCGTTGCGGCGACAGCGTAGCTTGTGGGAACCCCAATGGCGCTGAAGAGCGTTATCATCACTATATCGACGAGCCCGATTCCGCCGGGGAGCACCAGGGGCAGCATCTGGATGAATATCATCACAGCATAGACCGCGAATATCGCCCACATCGATACCTCGATGCCCATTGATCTGAACGTGACAAACGCGACCAGATTCATGCAGAGCCAGGCTGCAAATGCCCAGGCTGTGCTCACAACGATCGTCCACCTGTGCTCCGTGAATCCGCTCATCGCTGAATGAAATCTGCGGACTATTCCGATACACATGCTCCTGTCGATCCTGCGATGGAACACCCTTTCCACGAACTCGATCAGCCTCGATATGATTCCCTCAAGCCAGCCGCTGGAGAAGCATATACCTACGAATATCGCATTGATTCCAAGAAGAACAACCGCAATCCCTGAGCATGTCGCGATCGCCCATGCCGGCGCGCTCGTCTCGAGCACCAGATAGGCCATACCGATCACCACACCAAAGAAGAACGGCACAGCTGTGATTATGCGCGTCGCAGCTACCGTCGCCGAGGATTTATCTATACCAGGAGACGCGATCTTCTCCAGGAAATATATTCTGGCGGTCTCGCCAGAGAAGCTGCCAGATGGTATTAGATTGTTCAGGAATATGCAAGACAGGTACATAAAAAACGCGTCCGCTATCGACATCCTGCAGTCGAACTTGATGGCAACACGCCTCCAGGCGAGCCCATCGAAGAGCACGCCGAGAAGCGCTAGGACGAATCCGAGCGAGAATATGCGGATATCCACAGATCTAATGCTCTCGGCTATATCTGGGAACCCGACGTGGTATAGATAGATGAGATACAGTGCTGTGCCGATCACCACCAGCGTGATCGACTTTCTCGCATCCGGTGTGGGAAGCTCTATCCCGTCTCGATGCACACCACAAACGATGATCTGAAGATAAAAATAACTTATCGTCTAAAGGTTGCGAGAGGATGTCGTAAGATCTCATGGGGGCGATCATACGACTGCATCGCAGATCCTGCTCCACGGATCCCCGGAGGAGTGCACATAAAACCAGCTGGATCTTCCACTCCTGCCCGGAACCGTATTGCTAACTCTATTCAGGTACTCATAAAAGCCGGGTCTCGGACTCAGATCATTGAACCCACCAGCATGTGACATCGCAGGATTTGTAATCTGCTGTGCATGAGAATGCTGAGTTCTGAATATTCATTCAGTGCTTGGGGTAACACGACCAGAGCTGGATGCATCATACAAAAACGGATCGACACAGGAGTTTAACCCTCATGTCATGCTTTCCTGGTAGCTTTATCAGCAAGCGGCTGCGGTATGTTATGTATCGCAGATCACCGCAGCACAAGCTGAAGCGCGCGGTGGGGGCATGCCGTCACGCACGCTCCGCACTGGATGCATTTTCCCGGATCTGTCACAACCTTCCAGTCGTCGAATCTGAATGTGCCGGTGGGGCATATCGCGATGCATGCGCCGCAGTGGACGCACTCCTCCTCGTTTCTCATCACAGGGATCTCGAGAAGTATGACATCTACGCCCCTCCGCTCGAATGCGTCTTTTACCTGCCTGCATTTATCGTCGGAGACATCGAGGACTATCTCGCCGCTGACAGCATCTATGCTCGCCCTCTCGATGTTTATGAGCGCGCCTGTCTCCAGGATTACTGATGCTATTAGCGGCTTTCTGACTATTCCAGGTGCGACCCTGAGCATGAGCTTCATCTCGATCTCCTCCCAGCGAACAGCCTGCTCAGGTCGTTGCTTGTTATCATCCCTATGACTCGGTTATCCTTATCCACAACAGGCAGCGCAGAGATGCTGTGGATATCCATCGTCCTCGCGGCCAGCTCTATCGGCTCATCCGGTGTCGCTGAGTACACTCTTCTGGTCATGATCTCTGAGACTCTTGATATGTTGCCGTTCGCAACAGCCTTGGATATGTCCCATGTCGTTATTATGCCCATGAGCTTTCCATCATCAGATACCACAGGGAGATGATCGAACCGGCTTCCAACAATGACACGTGCGGCCTCTGGGACGCTGATGTTCTCTCCCACTGTGACAACGTCCCTGTTCATGACATCCCCGACGTACGGGAGCTCCTTCGTCTGCTTCATAGGCCTGATTACGCCACTTCTTGGCAGAGGCTCTGCCTGCTCTGTAAGTAGGAACTCCCCTCTCTCGATCCACTCCTTCAGGGTTCCCGCGACCCTCCTGGCCATGTGGAAGCTTGATAGAGATGCAGTTGGGACCTCTTTTCCGTTTATCTCCACGAAACCGGACCTCAGCTCCGCGTAGCTCGCGCTCCTCAGCACAGGCCTTTCCCTTCGCTGCACACCATAATCGACGATCGGAACCGTGATGTCTTCATCCCGAACAGCAGTGCTCAGCGCGAGCCTCTCGTTCAGTATAGGTATCGGAACGCCAACGCCGACGTAAAGCGTCGGGCCGTATCTTGTGAACGTGGCAGCTCTCAGAAACTCACTGGTCATCCTCTTGAGATCTCCTGCGACCATGAGCGTGGCGAACCCGCTCTCAGGGCTGTGCTGTGTGCCGGGTCCCACGATGTAACCCTGCGCGCCCCCGAGAAATATCCTGACCCCGGTCCCTATGTACTCGAACCCCGGATCATTGGAGATCGGGTTCAGAACGCCAGCTCCGCTGTAATGAACATTCCCGAAGCGTGGAAGCAGCGTGCCCATGTATGTGTGGAGGGTCCTCTCTGAGGAGTTCGTGGCAGCGTTATACCTCTGATAAGCGTTTCTTGGATTGACCATTAGCGCCTGGTTTAGGTCCTCCAGATGTAGGGTCGTCTCTATCTCCATCCTGGGATAGCAGTCTGTGCCCACACCCTCGCCGATCACATCCACAGGTCTCCCCGAAACCAGATCCTCTATGACGTGAGCACCGCCGTACTCTATGCCTTTGTCCTCAGACGGCTGGGTCGCTCCGAGAAATAGGTCGACTGCGGCAACTCCACCGTATGCCTCAACCCGGTTCAGCCATGCCCTCGAGATCTTTATCGGCGGATCGCTGTGCCCGAGGTTCAGGAAGACTCCGGAGGAGCACATCGCCCCAAAGGTGCCGGTGGTCACGACATCAACCTCGCGCACCGCCCCGTCCGGACCCAGCTCTTCGACAATGGCTGGCATCTCCTCTGCGGTCACAACCCTGACGCTTCCGTCACGTATCCGCTCGTTGATCTCAGATAGCGATTTCTCTGCTTCCACGGCTGGGGCTTGCACCTTTTCCAATAAAAAGATATCCCATACGTGATGAACATATACAAATTCTGAAAGAAATATGAGGTCCCTATGCCCGTATCGTTCGTGGGCATAAAGCACTGAATGTCTCCTCTGGAATCGATAGCCACAGACTAAATTTAAGTGCTGTGTTGGACAAGTCTTTAAAATCCACAAGCAGAAGACGATTCCAGGAACGCGTGGAGAATAGATCGGAATCGATATCTTGAGACGTTATCTCAAAAGGTTATCCAACACAGCAAATTTCAGTGGATCTTGACAGTTAAGCGCTGCGGATTTATACAGGTACATGACCGACCCTCATTACAGGTTTCTCCTTCCACGAACAGGGTTATATTCTACATCCGGAGAAGCCTCTACGGATGTCTGGAAAGAGGATCGTCCTGACCAGCGACCGCACAATGATGTCCTCCTATCACGGGGGCGTTCTGCTCGGATTCGCCGCAATTATGCCCAGGGCAGTCATGCCCGAGTGGATGCTTAGAGCTCTGTTCTGTCCACCGGTGAGGGCATATCCCGACGGCAGGGCTGTTTATGCGCCATGTGGCATGCGAAAGGTGGAGGCTGCGCTCTTAGAGGCTGGTTTCTCCAGCGATGATGTCATGGTCGCGCATCCTGACCACCTCGATAAGGCCATCGGCAGCGACACCGAGATCGTTGGCATAACACATGACGATCCAATGGGGAAGATAGCAGTCCGCGAGATCGAGGATATAATCAACAGGGGCCCACCCCACAACAGGCACAGCTTCCTGAAGCTCATAAATCATCCTATTATAAAAAAATATGATCCTGTGATCGTGGTCGGTGGAAATGGCGCATGGGAGCTTGCAGATGAGGATGTGGACGTCGATCACATCTACCTGGGCGAGGGCGAGAGCGTGTTTCCGGAGGTGTGCAGGGCGATCCTCGATGGGAGAAATGTTCCCAGGATCATACAGGGAACGCCTGTGGCCGGGGAGATGATCCCGGTGAACAGGGGCGCCACGATCGCGGGCATAGTTGAGATCGGAAGAGGATGCTGGCGCGGCTGTGCATTCTGCTCCCCGACGATGAGGTCGCTTAGACACCGGCCGCTATCCAGCATTCTGGAGGACGTCAGGGTGAACATGAGGGAGGGCATGAGGGATGTTCTCCTTCACTCAGAGGACGTTTTCACATACGGGTCCAGAGGAATGTACCCCGAACCTGAAAAGGTGCTTGAGCTTTTCAGGAGCGTCAAGCAGCTCTCGCCGCACACAATAGATGTCTCACACCTCAGCCTGGCGACTGTGCATCAGTCCATGGATCTCCTCAGCGAGGTCTCTGAGGTGGTTGGCGTTGGCACAGATCAGAGATACATGTCAGCATGGATAGGAATAGAGACCGGAAGCTGTCGGATGCTTGAGATGCACATGCCCAGGAAGGCGCTTCCAGAATCTCCGGATCGCTGGCCCGAAATCGTCAGGGAGTGCTACGCGCTCTTTCATGAGGAGCACTGGGTGCCGGTCGCGAGCCTGGTCCTGGGGCTGCCCGGTGAGACCGCTGAGGATGTCGTCAGGACCACAGAGCTCGTGGAGTCTCTTAAAGAATACACGGGACTGATGCTGCCGCTCTTCTTCACACCAATGGCAGGGACGGCGCTTGGTACTTACAGAGGCCTCGGAAAGGACAATGCCCTTCCCGAGCACTGGGAGCTCGTCGGGACCTGCATGGAGTACAATCTCAGACATCTCAGGAAGCTTCACAGCCTATACAGAGAGCGCATGACGCCAAATCCGCTGGTGCACATGGGCCTGCGTGCGATCAACATGGCAGCGGACATAGTTCTCCCGAAGTACATGAGAAGAATGAAAAGAGGAGAACCGCCAAATTG
Organism: Methanothrix sp.; assembly: GCF_026419855.1. Lineage (GTDB taxonomy): Archaea > Halobacteriota > Methanosarcinia > Methanotrichales > Methanotrichaceae > Methanothrix_B. The sequence goes on along the minus strand of NZ_JAOAKP010000015.1, from coordinate 14,419 downwards.
AAAGAAATTTTCAATCCAAGACTGAGGATGGCCTGAAGCTAGTAGTTCTCCAGCACCGATTTCACTATCATCTTGTGGTCGTTCTTCAATGAGTACACGTTGTGGTCTCCGGATACATCTATGCTGAGAATTCCCAGGCGCGTGTTCATGAGTCCAACCATGGCAGACACACCGCGATAGCTTACATTGAAGCCCTCCTTCTCAAGATACGTGAAGATGTCCTCGGTCGTAAATGACGAATCACTCAAGAACAACTTCAGCACCGCTTTTCTGATTCCTATACCATCTCGCTTCAGATAATTCCTCAGCCGCTCCTGAATTTTCTCCTCAGCGCTCTCCATCCAGCAAGCTCACCGGCCATAAAGAAGGATGCGATGGCTTATAAAGGTATTCTCTCCACGACCATTCTATCAGCTGTTGGATACCTCTCAACTACGTGAGGAGATCCGATGTGCCTAACATCATCTGCGATCTCCTCCAGTATCCAGGCCGCGATCTCTATCCCGTTATCCACGAGCTCATACATGCTCTCAGGAACACCGAGCTCCTCCAGCACCTTGATCGCAGTCTGCGGATCAGGAGCGAGGATGACTCCTGTCAGTAGAGTGCCATCATCGCTCACGATATCGAACTCTCTCCGGACCCTCTCAGCGCGCCGCTTCAGCCTCTCCCTGAGCTGGACAGAGTCCTTGAAGACGGAGGAGCAGTAGTGGAGCTTTATCCCGTAACTCATGAACGATCTCGCGATCGATTCGCTGCCGGTCGCAGCGCATGAGTCCGGGTCGGCCCTGAATCCTCTGGCTATGAGCGTATCCGCATTTGTCTCGGAGAACTCGAGTTCATTTATGTTAAGAAAAGCACCGGCGCTCCGAACGGCCTCCGCGATCCACGGCGCAGGAGCGATCGCGGGTATCTCCACGCCAGCCTCGATCCCGAGATCCATCGCGGATTTAAGTGCTTCTGCAAGGCGGGCATCCTCTCGCTCAGGGTCGGGATGCATCCTCAGCTCATCCAGACCCGCATCGCGAAGCCGTGAAAGTACACCCTCTCCTGGTATGATCCCCGTGTAGAGGTGGATGTGATGCTCATTCCCCAGATTCCTCTTCAGCAGGCGAATTGTATCGAGAACCAGGTCCAGCCTCAGCAGAGGCTCTCCTCCTGTTATGCCCGTTCCGAGGGCATCGATCGCTCGCGCCTCCTCCAGGATATCCGCCGGAGATGTGACCATCCGCTCGTTCGCGAAGATGATATCCCTACCCCTGCGCTCCACAGACAGCGGACAGTAGAAGCATCCTCTGGCGCATACACCTGTCACGAACAGGACCAGAGATGCGCCCTGCCTGCATATCTCACATCCTGGAGGGAGGTAGTTGTGGAATGATCCGGTGCCGTCCTGAACCCACTCCACAGGCATCATTTTCCGGTCCTCATCATTACCATTGTGCGTAACTACGATTGTGGTCCCACAAGCCAACTCTGTAACTGCATTCGTTGTCTCCGGCCTGATGGCCGGAGTCTGCGGTCTGATGCTCTCCATCATTCTGGCGAGCCTCTTCTGTAGGCATGCGATATCTTGCGAGCCGCCTGCAGATGCAGACGTAGAGAGGGCTATCAGCATCCGCAAACCTGTTTAGATAAAAATGATTCAAAAACGTTGACATGAGGCGGCAGTCCTTCACGCCCGCCTCAGCTGCCCCCTATCAGGCTTATGACCAGATAAGCTAGGAGCGTACCGACAACAAACACAACTGCAAATGCGCCAAAGACCATCGAATCTGCTATGACGAACTCTCCGCCAGTCATCTATCTCACTACCAGGACAGGAGTTGTTGCCCAATATAAGACTTTCTGGACCACGCTGCCTATGAGAAGCTTCGAGACGCCGCTCTCGCCGTGGCTGCCCATCACGATGCAGTCGATGTTCTCGGTTCTGGCCACATCTATGATGACATTAGCAGGCGCACCGATCCTTATGACAGGCTCGACCTTGACGCCTATCTTCTCGCCCATCTCCTTTATGTCATCCAGGGCCTTCTCGCCCTGCTTCTGCAGCTTGGCCTCAACCTCCTTCTTGTCGGCGCCAAGCTGCCTTACAGCGCTCGCTATGACGACCTCGTTGACCACGTAAAGCGCCAGGACCTCCGCACCCAGAGCCTTCGCAAGCTCAAGCCCCTCCTGCGCAGCCAGTCTGGACTTGTCGGAGCCATCTGTGGCAATCAAAATACGCTTGTACATCCTAATCCCACCTTTGTGACATCTCTCAACGGCTTGGTATAAATAGCTATCTTCAGGATTTTAGCATCCGCAGGGCCAGTAATGCGGCATTCTCTCCCGCATCTATCCCGACACATGCAACAGGCACTCCGGGAGGCATCTGGACTATGGAAAGGAGCGCATCTATACCGAGAAGCTTCCCGCTCACCGGCACGCCAATTACAGGCCGCTCGGTCCTGGCCGCCACCGCTCCAGGAAGTGCAGCTGACATTCCGGCAACCGCTATGAATACCCTCGCATCCGTGCTCTCGATGTACTGATCGAGCTCCTTCGGGTTCCTGTGCGCGGAGATTACCCTGTGCTCGTAGCTCACACCGCCCTCATCAAGCACTCTCAGAATTCGGTCCACGACATGCTGATCTGATTTTGATCCTGATATGATCGATACGTCTGGCATGTACATATCAGAGTCCTGTGTTGAAGATGAACTTTATCCACTCTGGCGCTTCACATGGATCACCCGCTGGGCCTTGCCCTCTGTTCTCGGGAGAGATCCTATCGGGAAGACATCCCCCTTCGGGCTGAAACCCAGCGCTTCCTTGAGCGCCTTCTCGACTGTGTACCCAGTCACCCCCGGCTCCGCCTCGACGTTGATCCTGATATCCTTGACACCATCAATATCCTCAACGATTATCTGGTAGTTCGCTCCAACGCCTGGTATCTGCATCAGCGCCTGCTCGACCTGCTTCGGGAAGAAGTTCACCCCCTTCACTATGATCATGTCGTCCAGCCTGCCTGTTATGGGCGCTATCCTGATGTGCGTTCTGCCGCAATCGCAGCGCTCCCGCGAGATGATCCTTGTGAGGTCTGCAGTGCGAAAACGTATCACTGGAAGCGCCTCTCTTGTGATCGAGGTCACGACGAGCTCACCTGTCTCGCCATCCTCCACAGGCTCTCCCGTCTTCGGATCCACAATCTCCACGATGTAATGGTCCTCCCAGACGTGTATGCCGTCGTGCGCCAGGCAGTCCATCCCGAGGGTTCCGACTCCTCCTGTCTCAGTCATTCCGTATATGTCGAAGACCTCCACGCCGAGACCTGTTGAGATCCTTTTCTTCATCGCATCCGAGAACGTCTCCGCTCCGAATATTCCAATCTCGAGCTCAGGAAGCTCCACGTTGAGCTCGTTCATCACCTCTATCAGACGCACTCCGTAGCTCACAACCCCGGTGATGATCCTGGTCTTGAGGTCTCTGGCGAGCCTGATCTGCCTTGCAGTGTTTCCGGGGCCTGCGGGTATGACAAACAGGCCTGCAGCCCTTGCGCCATGGTACATGCCGAAGCCGCCATTGAACAGACCGAAGAGGGGCGTGATCTGCACAGCATCGCCCCTTCTGGCGCCGGACATTATGTAACATCTCGCCATGCACTCCGCCCACTGCGCTAGGTCCCCCTCGGTGTACGGCATTATAACAGGGGTCCCTGTGGAGCCGCTCGACATGTGCATCTCCACGATCGACTCCCTGGGGGCACAGCTCAGCCCGAGAGGGTAGTTCTCCCTGAGCAGCTCCTTGTTCATCATCGGGAGCCTCTGGAGATCGTCAAGAGTTTTGATATCCTCAGGCGAGATGTCGTGAGAGTCGAAGAGCTTCCTGTAAACAGGATTCGATTCGTAAACGTGACGCACGGTTCTGCGGAGCCCCCTGGCCTGGATATCGCGCAGCTCCTCTCGGGACGCAGTTTCCATCCTTTCATTGTGATATCTGTACATCGTTCGGATCACCCTACCAATCCCCTCAACTGCCGTCATGTGCGGCAGACACTCTTACCGGATTTTTTACATTCATGGACAACTTCGTACAATCAACGCCGCGGATGCTGAGAATCGGATTTAACGGTTGCGGTTGTGGTGGTCTACTGTATCCGCTCGTGGGTTACATGGAGCAGCTCGTGGTTTCGAGCAGCTGAGCGGGCTGCCAGGGAATCAGCATGTACCAGCATATGCATACACAAGGTCACACTTGCCCAACCTCAAATGAGTGCAGTCCGATATGCACTCGCATTGTCCTGAAGCGGCTACCTCAGCATCCTCTCCCTTATCTCCCTGAAGCTCCATCTGCGGCCTCGATTGATTCCAGGGCATCTTGATGCCTCGGAGAGCCATGATTCCCTGCTCTCCAGGATCTCCGCCCAGAACGGGTAGCTCCTGCACTGGAGCGGGCGCGCTGGATAGATGATGCATCTATCGCCCTGAAGCATCACACAGCTCATATCCAGATGGTCCCTCAGGGCGAAGCCATAATCGCACTCAAGAAGATACTCACTGATGAGCACATCCTGAGAAACGCCCAGAAAATCCGCGATCGTATTGCACTCCTCGGGCGAGATCCAGACGACGCCCGGACCCCTGCAGCATCTGCCACACCGCACGCATTCAAACCTCAGCCCCTCGCGGTACCAGGGATCTGGATTCTGTTTTATGCTACGCATCACCATCATCACACTCGAGATGAAAAGAGCGCCAGCCAGCTGAAGAGGAGTTCAAGCATTCATTCCTGCAATCCGACCAGCACATCCACTGTGCGACAGAAAGCTTAGCAAAGAGAAGCCCGACAACCCCTTAAACCCTAACGCTCTTGTGTGTTCAGCAGCTTAGAGGGCACGCATACTGGTTGCTGGATGCATTCATTCGCCAGGAGCACATAGCGGGAACAGTGCCTCTCAAAGCAAGTCATCAAATGGATAAGAGCAAACCCTAATGTGCATGCATCGGTCGCATGAGCCCAATTCCTTCCCTTGAACGCACCTCTCTAGCCCTCGAAATTGCATGTGGTCATGTACCAGAGCTGAAAAGAAGCTCTCCGATCCATCACAATCACCGCACCGACTCCTGTATCCATCTCAGATACGGCTCATGCCCGTCTGCGATCTCCAGAGCTATGATCTCAGGCAGCTGGTAGCTGTGGAGCTCCAGGATACGCCTGCAGGCCCTCTCTGCTGCATCAGATGTCGTTTTTACAAAGAGCATCTCCTCGTTCTCCTTGGAGATCTTCCCCTCCCAGATGAAGTGCGACCTGACCGGTATCACACTGACGCATGCTGCCAGATGCTCCTCCACAAGAGCCTGCGCTATACGGTCCGCCTCTCCTGGAGGTGCTGTTGTTACTATCAGCATGCATCGCCTCTCACCCATCTTTCACCCTCCTCCGTCAGCTCCTTTTTCCATATGGGAACCCTTCTCTTCAGCTCCTCGATGACATACTCACAAGCCTGAAATGCCTCTTTTCGATGAGCTGATGCGCATACCACCACAACGATCACCTCACCCAGCGAGAGGCGGCCCTTCCGGTGCGCAACATCCACTGATGAGACGCCGAAGCGGCCGATGGCCTCATCCTTTATCCTTCTGAGCTCCTCCAGGGCTGCCTCCTCATATGCCTCCACCTCAAGGGCCCTGACCCCCGGGTCGGCTCTCACAACCCCAACAAATGCGACCACCGCGCCAGCGTCAGGCTTCATGGAGCGATTGAGCAGCTCTTCCAGATCTATCTCGCTGTCAGATATCAATCAACCACCTGCCACAGGCGGGAATATGGCAACCTCGTCGTTGTCAGAAATTGCCGCCTCGAGATCCTTCGGAAGATCCAGCCGCCGCCGGTTGAGCATGATTATGAAGTAATCCCTGAGCTCTCCTGTATCGGAGAAGAGCGCCCTCCTGAGATCTGGCTTGATTTTACAGAGGTGGTTTATTAGATCCGATACCCGGGATCCGCTCTCGATCTCGACCAGCATCTCCCTTCCCAGAATCTCCCTGAAGCTGGCGAACGCCCTGATCTTTATCCTCATTATGACCTCCTCTCCGGCCTGGAGACCGGAGTTTGTGCCCTGATGCTCTCCATCAACGCCTCTTTAGGGATCTAATGACCTCCTCCTTCCCCAGCTTCCTGACCCGCTCTGCCTCTGCCTCGTCCCTGTGCTTCAGCACAAAGGTGCCATGGCATGGTTTTGTGTATGGAAACACAACGCTGCCGTCCTTCATGATACCAACAGCTATCGGTGGCACTCCAATTATGTACTCGCCGAAGAGCTTGAACCCTGGCTGGAAATAGTAGTATTCGTCGCAGTTCGACTCTATGTACTCTCTGGCCTCTCTGAACGATATTCCTCTCAGAAGAACCTGGGGTTTGAGCATCTCTATACAGCCCATGCCAGCACCCCGTCAATCTTTTTCTTCAGCCCGAGAGGGTTGTGGACCGCCTTCTCCACGATCATCTCCACATCAAAATCCACAGTGCCAGCAAGCTCCTCCGCGTTCCTGCCGAAGATTATCATGAAGAACTTTGATTCCGGCAGCAGCGCCCTGACAGTTGCAGCATATGTGATCCCAGCATCGTTGTGAGCGAGGGCGAAGCAGATGTTGAAAGATCGCCTCTTCTCGACGATATCCGCTATCGCTCGCTCAAGCTCGATCAATCTTCCCACGTAGCATCTCTTCCGATCCGCGACCCTGGCGAGGTTTAAAGCTGCGGGGTTTCCAGCGATGAAGACATCAGCTCCTTTGTCCCTTAGAGCCCCGGAGAGGTATAGCACAATGCTCATCTGAACCGGCACCTCAGGGCATCCCATAAGAATAAGCGCTTCAGTTTTGCTCATGCATCCTCCGTTAAGTGCCGATCCTGACGTTCAGTGTTGCGTTTCTCAGGGTAGCTATCGCCGAGAGGGCTGCGAGGTAACTCGTCCGCGGGTTCCTGGGTGATGGTACGTTCTCAACCCTTGTCACCATCCTGCCGAAATCGCCCTCAACGACCACTTCGTGAATGTTCACAGTGGCGCTGGGATCCACAACTATCCTTACCCATGCGTCCTGCCCATATGTGAGGCTCAGAGTTGCTGCGACGTTGACGTTAGCAGGGAACGCCCTGACAGCCTCTGATGCAGGCCCTTCATAGATCAAGGTCGGCTCCCTGAATGACCGGAGATCTATATTTTTCTCGACGATGTACGGCGCCCCCTCAAGGCCTGCGGGAGGCTTTGTGCTGGTGAGGACGACTCTTCTCAAACGACCAACCGAGGCGGACTTGAGCCCATCGAGGCCTGCTATCGCGCCTGAGGGTATGTACACCCTGCAGCCGCTGGACTCAGCCATTGAGCATATTTTTTTGTAAAGCTCTCTGTCCATGAGCGCGCCGACAGACATGATCATGAGATCCTTTCCGCGCATTAGAGCAGCCTCTGCGACCTGGGGAACAGCTGCCTGAGATGCGGCCTCGACGATTATATCTGAGACCTCCGCGAGCTTCTCGAGCTCCACGACCTCCGGCCTCTTCCTCAGGGCCTCTATCAGCCTTCTCATGTTCTTCGGGTTCCTGTCGAAGACAGCCGCAAGATCTGCATTGATCTCCCCACGGTCTATTGCAGACGCGATCTCAAAACCTATGGCTCCGCAGCCTACAAGGCCAACTTTTAGGGGCATCAAAGGCTATGAATCAATTGGAAGATCAAAGCCTTTGCGGTATGCCAAGGTATTATCTGAGGTGAAGCAAATGAGCACTCCGGGACTGAGATGCGCAGGTCGCTCTTCGGTGCCATATGTGGGCTGTGGCACATGGGCGGATCCCACCGTTGCTCTTATCCATATGATGGTCTGCAGAAGAGGCATCGATCCTGCTTTGCGTTCCTGGAGAATGAATGTGCGGTTCCAGCAACCAGCTCGCGTGATCTCTAAGTTGCTGAACACACAAGAGCGCTCACCGTTTTCTCTTCAGAAGAAACGCGAGCAGCATGCATATCGATGCCGCGGCGGCTCCTGGACTTGGCTGTGCAATGGGGGTGCTCACGTTCCGGGACATGTTCTGCTTGGCCTCTTCAGGAGGTCTCCAGTATCCCCGAATCCTCAGCGGGAATGCGAGATCTCCGCCCGGGACCTCCCGATCGCCGATGACGAAGACGTATCTTCCCGTTCTCCCTGCAGCATCCCAGACAGCCACAAGGTACTGGCCGTCGGCCGGGATCTTCACGAGCTCCCTCTGGCGGGTCCAGTATGATGTTCGGGTAAACGGTTCAAAGAACACGCTCGCGTTTACCGGTGGCATCAGCACCATTGTGCCGTATCCTTCCGGTTTGAATACCCTGTCCGGAGGCCTGGCAGGAGCGAGACCGCGACCCATAAGCGCCATCATGGGCGTGAAATTCTCATGCCCCTCGATCTGTGGGATGACCATGCTCAGCAGCACAGTCTGGCCTCGGGTGGCGTTGAATGAATAGTAATCGACGTCCTCAGGACCATCAAGAGTTGCATAAATCGCAGTCGAGATCGTCGGGTCTGCCACAAACCACGGATCCTCTGATGTGATATCCACATCCTCAAAGAAGGGTTGGTGGGCGGTTGCACCCATGACAAGCATAAAAAGCATCATGATAGCAATATATCGCATGTCCCACATCTCCTATGTGTAAATTTCGGCCGGTTCACTGAAATAGTTATCGTAGAACTGAGTCGCCTGACTCACTCTCCAGCATGAAGGCCGGAGCTTGCGGCCTGCGACTATAGTATTCTGCATAAGTTGATATAATATTCATATTACATAAAATCATGTAGGAATTGCGGCATATCCAGCATATTTTAAATTGGCTTATATGAACTGACGCAAAGGACTATAATGTCCGGCCTGCGATCTCCGGCCATGTACCTGTATCATTGAGCTCAGATACATGCGATGCTATGGATGGCATTATGTCAGTATGCACTGATTCCTGACGTCCATACCTGCCGGCATGATACTCGCCAGAGTCTTATAGATGGCATTATGTCAGTACGCACTGATTCCTGACAGCCGGTTCAGTCATTCGAGCACACGACCCGCTCTTTTGGTGATCCAAGATGCGATTGTCTCTTGTCATGGTTCGGGTCTTTGAGTTGCGCCCGTGAACCGTGACATCCCTTCTCTCAGGGTCACCCTAAAGAATTTATTTTTGCGCTCCGGCATAGGCTGGGATACAGGTTTCAGGATGGATAGCTGAAGACCTGCAGCAGGAGACCAGATCACTGGAGCGATACAGACGGGGTGTTTGATTGCTGACTCTCGAGATTGGAGGCAGATGGTGGGAGCCTGATATCAGGCGATTGAGCGATATGCGCGACCTTCTCTGCGATACAGAATGGGCATCATCCGCTGAGGATATCGATCTCTACTACATGTACAGGGATCTTTACCTGAGCAGGGCGGATCAGAGCAGGCTCATCGAGCATGATCTGCGGTATGACATAACCATCATACCTCCCAGAATGCTCGGCAGGGAGTACGTGAAGACAGCTGGCCACTACCATCCTAAGGTTCCTGGCACGGATGTGACATACCCTGAGGTATACGAGGTCCTGGAGGGCGAGGCGCTTTACCTTCTTCAGAACGAGGACGCGAGCTCTGTAGTGTGTATAGCAGCATCTGAGGGCGATAAGGTCGTTATACCTCCCGGCTACGGTCACGTCACAATCAACCGCTCAAACAGGCGCCTCAAGATGGCGAACTTTGTATGCAGGAGCTTCTCATCGATCTACGGCCCGTACAGAGATCTGCGCGGTGGAGCATACTACTGCACAAAGGATGGGTTCGTGAAGAATCCCAGGTACAGGGATCCTGCGCCCATCATGCAGCTTGACGCCCCGGATGATGGCGTACTGAGAAGATTCGGGCTCAGCCGCAGCAGGGAGATGTACTCTGCTCTTAAGGAACCCGACAGGCTGGAGTTTCTGACAAAACCACAGGATCACCTGAGCCTCTTTGAGGGCATTCTGGAGTGATTTTTATGGATGTGAGAGCATACCTGGAGCTGCTCCGCCCCCCGCTGGCGCCCATGGACCTGGCGCTTCCTGCCGCATCAGCTCTGCTCTCCGCGTACGCGACCACGGGCTCGCTTCCAGGAGCAGCGCCATTTATCATAGCAACGATCGGAGCATACTTTGCGATAACCAGCTCATACGTCTTCAACGATTACGTAGATGTTGATGTTGACAGGGTGGCGATGCCGGGCAGGCCTCTCCCCTCCTCTAAGGTCAGCAGACGCGGCGCCGGCATCTACGCCATTATACTTCTCATGCTCGCTGCTGTTGCAGCAGCATACCTCAACCCTGAGAGCCTTGTGATGCTCTTCGCCGCCACCGCGATCATAACAGCTTACTCTGCATGGGCGAAGCGTAGAACGCCGCTGAGCTGGATATTCGTCGGGCTTGCCTACGGCATGGTTCCCGTGGGCGTCTGGCTTGCCATATCGCCTGCAGGATACCTCATGCCCGGTCCTGGCTTCCATCCTGCAGCCCTCATCCTTGGTCTCATGATCTGCATAACAGACTGGGGGTTCACAAACTGTGATGCATCCAGGGATGTCCCCGGGGATCGTGCAAAGGGCATCCCCACGACCCCTGCGACGTATGGGATCCCCCTCACATCGAAGCTGGTGGCAGCCTTCTGGACAGCAGGGGTGATTCTGTCGCTGCTGCTTGGCATGTTCTCAGGACTAGGCCCCCTCTACCAAGCATCAGCACTTCTATCAGGCGTCTGGATGCTCATCCAGTGCGCTGATTTCGTCAGGAACCCCACGCCATCGCGCGGTGATAAGCTCTTCTACCAGGGCGCAAACTACAGAGCTGTGCTCTTCGCAGCGCTGATGCTCGATGTGATTATTGGCGTGATGATCTGAACCATCGGCCTGAACGGGAGTTTCAGCTACCACCAGGAAGCTCTGTGAAATCCGACCTTCAGGGATATTAAGAAAACCTGTGAGATGCTGGGCAGGGTTCCCCGGAGGTGTTATGAACCTGGAGGGGATGATACTGTAGGGGATATGACACGAACCGGAACCGCGGATCTCCCGCTTCATGATGGCAGAGCGCCGCCATGGCTCTTCAGGAGGATGCGACTTCTCGCAGGTGAGATAGCCAGGGCGATCATATACGAGTACGACGAGAAGGAGCTCCTGCGCAGGATCTCGGATCCATTCTGGTTCCAGGCGTTCTCCTGCGTTCTCGGTTTCGACTGGCACTCATCAGGCACGACTACCACAACCACCGGAGCGCTGAAGGCATCTCTCCGACCAGAGGATGGTGTGGTGGTTGCAGGAGGAAAGGGAGCAACATCTCTGAACACCCCTGAGGAGATCCGGCGTTACGGGGAGATCTTCTCGCTGCCGGAGAGGAGAGTCGAGGAACTCATACGGGCGAGCAGGCTCTCGGCGAAGGTTGATAATGCTCTTGTGCAGGATGGTTACCGGCTTTACCACCATGCATTCATACTGACATCGAATGGCGACTGGGCAGTGGTCCAGCAGGGTATGAACGATAGGTACGCGCGCAGATACCACTGGCTTTCAGATGGCCTGTGCAGCATGATCGAGGAGCCGCACACAGCGATATGCGCACAGCATCTCGAATCCAGGGTTCTGGATCTCACATCTAGGGAGAGCAGGGAGAACAGGCAGGCCACGCTCGATCTCATAAGGGATGGCCCGGTGCACATCAGGAAGTACACAGCACAGCGGAGCTTGGAGGACTTCGCGCTGGCGCTGAGGATGCCTGCGAGGCATGAGATACTTCCTGTGGATATCGGCAGAGATGGCCTCAGGATCCTGCAGGCAGCCTACGAGCTGCAGCCATCAACTTACGAGGAGCTGATAACGCTCAGGGGCATGGGTCCAAAGAGGATTCGCGCTTTATCCCTGATAGCAGAGCTGATTTTCGGGGCACCGCCGAGCTGGAGGGACCCCGCGAGGTACAGCTTCGCACACGGTGGTAAGGACGGGTATCCATATCCGGTGGACAGGGAGAACTACGATCGCAGCATAGAGCATCTCAGAGAGGCGCTTGAGGAGGCAAAGCTGGGCGATAGGGAGAGGTACGAGGCGATGAAGCGGCTCTCAGGATTAATCAGCAAATCGCGTTCTGGGTGAACTTATGGCCAGAGATCAGAGGGATTACTACTACAGAAAAGCGAAGGAGGAGGGCTACCGGGCGAGGTCAGCTTACAAGTTGAAGCAGATTAACGATAAGTTTCATCTCATCCGTAAGGGATCCAAAGTTGTCGATCTCGGTGCAGCGCCCGGCGGCTGGCTGCAGGTAGCGAGGGAGCTCTCCGGCGGCATCGTCGTGGGAGTGGATCTGGAGAGGATAGAGCCGGTTGAGGGTGTTGTCACGATACAGGGGGATATCACGAAGGAGGAGACCCTCGAGGAGATCGGAGCAGTTCTCGGAGGGCAGGCGGATGTTGTGATATCGGATGCGGCTCCCAACCTCTCAGGGATATGGGATGTGGATCACGCCAGATCGATAGACCTCTCGAGGGCAGCGCTCAGGATAGCGAAGCGTCTTCTGCGCCCCGGCGGCAGCTTTCTGGTTAAGGTCTTCCAGGGAGATATGTTCGATGACTACATCGAGGAGGTCAAACGCGAGTTCAGCTCAGTACACGCGTACACGCCGCCGGCATCCAGAAAGGAGAGCGCTGAGATCTACGTCATCGGGAAGAAGCTGCTCAGCGCGCCTGTGCGAACCGGTGAGGTATACGAGGTCACGATAGAATCAGCTGGACGCACAGGCGACGGGATAGCGATGATAAAGGGATTCGCCGTTATAGTGAAGGACGCCTCCCCCGGAGAGAGGCTCAGGATAAGGATAGGAGCCGTGAAGCAGAGGTTCGCCTTCGCATCGATAGTGGAGAGGCTTTGAGCATGCTTAAAAGCCCGCAGCCTCCAGCTTCAGGCATCCTCCACACCTCATAGATTCATGAAGTCCCTGCACCTCATGAGAAAACATTCCGCCGCAGATCGAGCCGTATCGTGCTGAGCGATGTGGCAGATGCTACACAATAGATCCCAGCGTGAATGCGACGAGCGCCGTCCCCATTCCCATCTTTATGCACCTCTGAGATCCAGAGGCATCGCCACGGAGCATTCTGTTTATGGATACGAGAAACGCAAGATTTGCTATGCTGACAGTTGCCATGTACTCAACTCCCAGCGGCACAAGATAGCTCAGCATCATCGCCATGATCAGAGCAAGAGATGCCAGGATGAATGAATATCTCTCTCCAATGAATGCAGGGAGCGTTTTCGCTCCGTGTGCAAGATCTCCCGGAAGATCCTCGATGTCCTTGACGATCTCCCTGCTCAGGGTTGCGAGGGCTGAGAGCACGGAGAGATAGGCTGTTATGCTCGATGGCATCGCGGCCAGCCCACCGAACATAAAGGTTGTGCCTGTGAGATACGAGACCGCGATATTGCCTGCGAGAGGCAGCCCCTTGAGCCTCGCAGCGTAGATGATGAGCACGGACGAGTTCAGCAGGGCCAGAGCCATGCACATCTGATTTATCAGTCTAGCGATTACACATCCTGCAACGAAGAGCGTAACCGACCAGATCAGAGCTGCACGCGGGGAAAGCCTGCCGCTCGGTATCGGCCGCTCAGGACGGTTTACTGCATCGATCTCCCTGTCGAAGTAGTCGTTTATCGCATTACCTCCGCCGGTAATGAGAAAAACCGCTGAGAATACCAGAGCAGGCAGATGCAAAGACTGCGGAAGTGCGCCTGATGCGATCATGCCTATGAACGACGCAGCTCCTGCCATAGCGCAGTTCGCAGGGCGCATGATCTCCAGGAGGATCAAGAAGAGCGCCTCCGATTTTTGGTATTTCGAGAAGAACTCACAAGGAAAAGGACATACAGCTCCGCTAAGTAGCTGTCGATCAGCCTTCTCTGCGAGAGGTTCCTCCTTACCAGGTAGGTCCTCCTCCCCCTGAAGGTGGTCTTGCTCCTTTTCACGAGCCCTTTCCTCTCCAGGCTGCACACAATACGCGAGCATTTGCTGCTGCTTATTCCAAGAAGCCTTGCGAGCTCAGACTGCACGATCCCATCGCTGCCAATCAGAGCCAGCGCTCCCTCCTCGAGCGGTCTGCAGTGCCTCAACCCTGCACCACCCAATCCCATGCATTCGATGCAGGAGCATCTAGCAGATTTTCTGAATATATATTTTTTACTTAGCAGTCAATTGGTCAGTCTCTGAGGACAGAATGGACTCCTGAACCATGCATCTCTATACACGAAAATCTCGTTGTACAAACCCACACCGACCGGCACACAGTTCAAACCTAAGCTCCCCATAATTTAGGCATGTGGATCCGCAGCATACTGATTATTTGTGGGTAATGGCACAGTTAGCTTCCTG
>NZ_JAOAKP010000014.1 GCF_026419855.1 Methanothrix sp. | reverse complement strand
GCTATTGATTCTGATCTACTCTCCACGCATTCCTGGAATCGTCTTCTGCTTGCGAATTTTAAAGACTTATCCAACACCGCATTGATCCCGGGAATGTGATGAGAAAGCTGCTCCAAGAACATAGAATAATTTAAGTAGATTTCTACCCAACGTGGATTCATGGACGTACTGGTGCTCTGCATCGACCGCGATGACGATCTGGGTCGGAAGGCCGGCATCAAGAGCCCTGTGGTTGGAAGGGAGGAGAATCTGAACGCGGCTCTTGCACTCGGGCTTGCTGATCCGGAGGAGTCCGACACCAACACGATCTTCGGTGGGCTGAAGATTTACGATGAGCTGAGCGCCGAGAGATCTGTTGAGATAGCAACGATCACAGGCGACGAGAAGGTCGGGCTCAGCGCGGACAGGAAGCTTGCAGAGCAGCTCGAGCAGCTCATAGAGCGTCTGGACCCGAAGTCTGTGATTGTAGTATCGGACGGCGCTGAGGATGAGGCAATACTTCCTATAATACAGTCCAGGATAAAGGTCGATGGCGTGAGGCGTATACTGGTTAAGCAGAATCCGAGCATCGAGAGCACGTACTACCTGCTGAAGCAGGTCTTCACAGACCCGAAGATAAGCCACACGATATTCATTCCACCCGGCCTCGCGCTGCTGATGTTCTCCATATTCTACCTGCTGAACTATCCGAACGGGGCGATCATAGCAATAACAGGATCTGTCGGGCTGTACCTCCTGTTCAGAGGTCTCGGGCTGGACGACTTCCTGGACGAGACGAAGAAGACGCTCAGAGGATCGCTGTACGCCGGCAAGATATCATTCGTCACATACATACTTGCCGGGATGCTGATTATAATAGCCACGATCCAGGGCGTGGCGAACGTCTGGTACTCATACAAAGGACCAATATGGTATGGCTACCTCACGCTGCTGATGCTCTTCATAAACGCCAGCGTATGGTGGTACGTTGCAGCGGGCATCTGCGCCAACGTGGGGAAGCTCATAGATATGCACCTAGAGGGCATAAAGGATCCAAGGACATACTCATACCCATTCTTCCTCTTCGCAACAGGTCTAATATTCTGGGGCGCAAGCATAGTGATTCTCGCGAACTTCACCCAGGATTTCAGCATGTCGCCACTCAGCTCGATACAGTACTTTGCGGTATGTGCCATGGGGGCCATGGCCACCGCCCTCCTCGGAATAAAGCTCAAGAGCTACATAGCCAAGAGAAATGGGGCTGGAAGGGAGATCATGAAGGAAGGTGTGCAGACGAAGTGCTGATGTCGGAGAAGGCATCTCGCTTTCATCGAGTTGACGATCTGCCTCGGTTAACCATATGATTGGGCGAACAGATGGGACGTTCCGGAACGCGCCTGCATGAGCACAATGTAATAGGAGCGGATTTTTGTACTGGTTGGCAGGATCACGCCTGAGGCCTCTCAGGCTCCCTGCTGGATCTCTGCAGGAGCACATCGTAGAGCCTCTCCCAGTTGAGTGTCGTCGCTACACAGCCCGCTGTGGTCAGAGGAACACCTATGGCCGGTATGCCATGGCTGTGGCACAGGATGAGGCCCTCCTTTATCTCCATCTCGCATCCAACGCCGACTATGCCCTTCGGATGGTACCTCTGAATGATGCGCTTTATAAAACTCGATCCCGGAACAACAAAAAACCTGTACCCTTTTGACTCGGCGAGCTTTTTCGCTTCCCCTATCCCACATCTGCCGCATCCCACGCATGTTATCCCTTCAGGCGTGAGCTTTGCAGGGCAATCGATGGATCGCAGGCACTGGGGCATGAAGACGAACCTCTCCCCCAGAGGAGTTGCATAGAACTTGCCCCTGTTGATGTAGTTCATCAGCGATATCCCGACATCATCCACGATCTTATCGTCCGCACGGGCTAGCCAGAATATCGCCTTGACAAAGCTCTCCAGGAGGCTTATGCCTATGAGCATAGGCCTGGCCAGGAAATACCGCCCGGTCTTGAAGGATATGCCGACGAGCAGTGCGATGATGAGCGAGAGGAGAAGTGAGATTATAATAGCGAGCACGAATGCTTTCCCGACAAGCAGGTAAACCTGATCGATGTAATTCATCGGGCGAGTCTTGGATATGGATGATATTAATCTTACTTCGCACGAATTCGAGAGAAACTGACTCGAGACCCGCATTCGTGCACATGTCCACCCATTGCCTGCGATGTGCTGCGGCCCTTCCAGCATCCGTGTTTGCGATTCGCACCCCTTCCATCCACGAACTCGCCTCAAAACTCAATGCGATGGGCGATCATGCAGTGCCTCTGGGTTCCTGGATCCGGGGCTGCTTGTCGAGGGCAGCCTGATGTTCTGATCCAGGTTCTATGATATCGGTACCCTCCTGGATCTGCAGCTACCGCCTCCCAGCAAACACACGACCAGAGATGCGAGGAGCACAGCCATCACTCCCGTCAGGAATATGCCATCGAATATGCCGGCGCCGCCGATCGAAAGTGCGAGGGGGCGGGGGTACGCGGAGGGAGGGGCAAGCGCGGGCAGGACTCCTGGTGTGAGCAGGTTCAGCACATCCGCGCCGAGAAGCGTGCCGATCGAGCCGCTGATGTATGCAATCGCCGGCGCGGTTCTGTATCCCCTGCAGAGGATGACCGAGACGAGTGCAGCTGATACCGGAGGGACATACACAGGCAGGGTTATGCCCACATTCGGGACAGGCTCTGCCATCGTGTACGTGATGAATGCTACGACCACTGCACCGAGGAGAGCTGTAGAGACAGGCGCTCTACCCCGCCTGAGCAGATCGATGCTTATGAGAACAGGCACAATGCATCCCCCGACGTTTACCAGGAGACGCACAGGATGGAAGCTCACAGGGATATCAGAAGGAATCGCGTTCATAATCTCGATCATGAACGCCGGATAGGTCGTTATAACTCCGGTGTGGAGCGGGATATCTATCATGCTCCCGATTATTGAGCCGAATACCATCAGGCTCGCGTGCCAGTGGCCGAATCCGATCTGCTCGAATG
Source organism: Methanothrix sp. (assembly GCF_026419855.1). GTDB lineage: Archaea > Halobacteriota > Methanosarcinia > Methanotrichales > Methanotrichaceae > Methanothrix_B. Next base: position 34,302 of record NZ_JAOAKP010000014.1, on the reverse strand, counting down.
CCTCCTCTGTGATGCGTATGAAGAGGTATATGAATATCAGCGGGAGAGCCAGCAGCAGGATCACAAGGAGGAGGAAGAAGGGGATCATCAGCTCGAGCATTGCTTATCACTCATAGTTTATCGCATGCGGGCAGCTTTTTCTCTATCACATCGCCCTTAGGGCTTGTTTCAGAGAAGATCTGTGCCTCGAAGCACTCGATCACTGTATCATCATCGAGCCAAGCGTCAACGGGAAGTCCAGCCTTGAGGCACGTCTGGCACAAAAAGTCCACGGAATCGAAGCCGTACTCTGTTGCGACCTGTGGAAGGAGCAAACCGGAGCACATGCCCTTGGTGACGATCAGACCGTGCCTCCCGATCTGGACCCGCTCAGGCATCGTTCTTTTATCGCCATCGATCACCTGAGGCTCGGTGAGAACCGTAACCTCTATTGTTATTTCATCAAGCTCTTCAGGACGGACCCGCGGAAACCTCGGATCTCTAGTGCCTGCGTTTATCGCGGAATCAACAATCGCCCTCCCGAGAGGTAGAACTGCTCTGGGGTAGCCTATGCAACCGCGCAGCTCTCCGTTCTTCTCCAGGGTCACGAAAACGCCCCGCCTCTCGTTGAAGACACCAGGGAGATCGTGCGGGTTTATGATCTCCTTTTTTTTGACGTAAGCTGTCAGCGCCTCCCTGGCCAGCCTGACCGCCCTCCTTCCTTCCTCCAGTGTGAGCATAAATAGGGATTGACGCATATCAGATTAAAATCTTGTGAGCTGGTGGGAGTATCATGCCTCTGCAGCACAAACAATTGGGATTCCTGTAAATCATTCATAGAAATATTTATATATTTTAAATACTATTATTAACTATGAATGGTTTTTTAGAATAGGCTCTTTTTGAGCTTAAAAAGGAGGAATGCGGAACCTGAGCGCCTCATCTTTAGGCAAGGTGAGATGAAGATGTGGCGAATGATGCTGCTTTTCTTAGAAGATAACTGTGCCAGGTAGTCTACCTTTGTTGAGTTGATCCCAATGTGCTGGCTTCCCCAAACGTGTTTATTTTGGACGATATCAGCCTCGAAATCGAAACCCAGAGGTATGTTCATCTCTGTATGACGTTCTCCAGCGTGGCTGATGGCTACGAATCGCCTGAAGCTATTGCTTTTGCGCTTATCCACACGCCATAGGTAGACTACCCTCAATTGTATGAAGCATTATGAGCGTAAGTCAAATTGCGGCTGTGCACCCCGCAGCAAGCTGCAGGGTATTCAATTTAAAATAAAATTAACATAAATAAAAATAACCAACAGAAGAATCAGAGGAATCTGAAGCCTCTTGGCATCTCCCCGAACCTCTTCCGGAACTCCTCCGGCCAGTTCTCCGGGTCCAGCCCTTTCTGTCCGAGAAATACGCTCGTCCATCTCTCCAGGCCCACTCCGCTGCACCCGCTCCACAGGCTCTCGCCGCTCTGAGCCTTCACAGAGAACCCCTTTGGGTACTTCTCGCCGTTCACCGAGAGGTTCTGGAACTCGATCCAGTTGCCGCTGTATGGAAGTAGTGCCTCGTAGTCTATGGTGCCGGCCCCCTCCATCTCGGCGAGGCCTGTCCTGCCCTCCTGTGCCATGAACCATGGAGTGACCCAGGCCATGCGCCAGCGCAGCTCCAGGATATCCTCGAAGATACGCCTGTACCTCTCCTTGAGCCGCTCTGCTTCCTCCAGGACCTGCTGCTTCGTGCCAAGCCATACGATCTCTATCCTATGGAACTCATCGACGCGCTCTATACCATGAATGCCTCCGGACTCGTACCTGTGGCTCGTTCCAGATCTGTCGAACACCTTTATGGGGAGCTCATCGTTCGGAAGCGTGGCGCCCTGTAGGAAGACCCAGAATGTGGGGCACTGCGCATAGCACATCCCGCCGATCGGGTAGTCAATCTTCTCCTTTATCAGATCGAGCGGGACCTCATGTGTAACCTTGTAGTAATCGATGACCTCCTCCCAGAACGCCGGATCCCTGCTCTTCGGAGGGCACACATAGTAGATCTCAGGGTAAACTCCCTGGGCATGCCCGCTTCTCTTCCACACATCCCATGTGTCGAGCTTTGGGAATATCATCTCCCTGTATCCAAGGGGCACAAGGATCTCCTCAAGCACGATCCTCTCGAACGTCCTGAAGAGATGCGTCGACTGCGGGCCATGTATCCACTGGCCTCTCGCGGATCCGTGCTTTATCCATCCCCGCTTTAGCATCTCCTGCGTGGGATCGGCATTGAATTTGATCTCCCTCGGCGGGCTCTCCCACAGCAGCTCCCAGTGCTCGGCCTTTCCTCCATAGCTCTGGAGCTTCTCCTCAAGCAGATTGACAATTCTGTCTGGGATGCGGTTCTCGAGCATCCATGTCCATCCGCGCTTTGGGTCCTCGACGCCCAGGAGGAGCGTGAGGCGTCCACCCTCGTATCTCGCCTCCTTTACATATGGAATCCTGTGGGTTATCGGGCGATCGGACTCGATCTGTATCTCGAATCTGCTGACATCTATGCCCCTGATGCCCAGCCGGTGTTTTCTTCCGAGGACATCTGCCAGCGGTTTTCTGAGCCTGAGAAGGGCATCATGCGCCCTCACGTACCTGTCGCTCTCTATTGTTATCTCCAGCCGGTCACCTGCGATCCTCCAGCCAGCAATTCTCGCGCCCATGCCTTCAGGCGCGCCCTTCTTCAGAAGGTCCGCAGCCTGCTTTTCGAAGAACTCAGCAAGATCGCCCTCAGCATTTGCAGCATCGCCGCTGAGTCTCAGGCTCGCCTCTAAATGAAATCTCATCTCAAACCTCCGAGGACCCAATGGCCTCCTCAGCCACCTTGATGTTCATAAGCAGATCATCGACCGTGGACAGCACTGTGCCGATCCTCTCAGCGCTTAGCTCTATGGTCATCTCATCGTCATGCACAGAGACCCTCATGCTGGGAAGGTTGTCTGGCTCCAGTGCATTTGATATCTCCCGCACATCCCCTCCTGAAAATATGAGCTTTACTGATATCATCGGTATCATCGATATCATCGCTTAAGCTGATCACCGATGATCTCATTCAGCTTCAGTAAAAACTGCTCCTCAGTGCCTGGCGGTATCGAGGCGCCGCTTGCTATGCTGTGCCCGCCGCCCTTTCCGCCAACGCTCTCCGCGGCCTGCCTCAAAGCTACTGACAAATCCAGACCTCTTCTTACGAGTGGCCTGTTGCCTCTCGCAGAGACCCTGATGGTGCCGTCCCTGTTATTCAGAACTATGAGCGGTTTGTCGGTGTACAGATACCTTATGCCAAGACCTGCTATGACCCCGCCGCCGTGCAGGTTCTCTGCTATCAAGTACCTTATGTTCTCCATCTCCTTGTTGTTCCTGCGGAGCAGATCGATGCCTGCGAGAATCTCCCTTCTGTAATCATCAGCGATCCTTCTCGCCTCATGTAGCGCAGATTTGTCCCGCAGACACAGCATCAGCCCTACTCCAGGCTTCTCAAGACGACCGCATGCGTTCAGAAGGAGAACAAGTTCGAAGGCGTTCTCGACCACCTCTCTCTTTAGCCGTATCGCCTCGCCTATAACAGAATCCGCCGCAAAGCTTCCCTGCATGAGAAGCTTCAGGACCAGCGCTGTTGATAGCCTCGTAAGCGATTCGCCGCTGAGATCCTCCACCCTGCCATCAACTCCGACCTCTCTCAGGAACGCCTGCACCTTCTCCGGATCTCCGGTGAAGTCAAGCAGTGGCTCGATGGATCGCTCGAAGACCTTCGAGATCTCGCCATCCTCTGCCATCTTGAGCCCGGGGCGCACCACGACCGCTCCCGTCGCAAGCCCCTCCTCCAGTATTAGCCTGTTTGCCCCTGTCATCGCCTGCCTGTCGCCTATCGCGCCAACAAGCGCAAGCCCTGCGAGGTCCCTGTTATCCCCCATCTTTCTCACGACAGAGTAAACGACACCTGACGCGCTCATCTCAAAGGCCCCGTCAATGCCGAAGTTATGGGGGTTGAGAGACATGCAGTCAAGAGAGCCGACAGGTCTGTGATGGTCAAGCACAAAGACATCGCCCTTTATTCCCGATACCACATCAGGCTGGCCGCTGCCCATGTCGCAGAAGATGATCGGAGGCTCCAGGCCCTCAATGGCATCCACAGTCAGACGCTGCGTCAGCCTGGCCTGGAAGGGAATCCCGGCGCGAGCGAGAGCGTTGCAGATCAGGCCTGCTGACGATATGCCGTCTGCATCGTCATGTGAGACCACGACAACCCTATCGCACTGGAGAACGGCCCTCGCTACGGACTCTGCGGCTTTCTCGAACGCCTTCATGATCACTGCTTTGAAGATATCTGAATCTCAGCCGCCTCAGGCCTGTAATCCCATGTGGCCGGCAGCCTGCCAACCCGCTTGTAGTACTTCACAAGCCTGCGGATCTTGCTCTCAACGAGCTGGAGGGCCCTCTTGTTGTGTATGTCCTTTGTCTTTGGAAGCCTGCCCCCGCTCGTATCGCTAACAGCACCCTTCGGGAGAGCTCTGAGGAGGTGTCGCCTCAGTCCGAGCGCCTTTCTCATCAGGTTGCTCAGATCCTCAGGTATCTCCGGTAGCGCATTTCTCTCCCTGAGGAAGCTGCTCAGGCTCTTTCCGAGGATCATCTTGACGTTCGGCACGCCATACTGATCTCTGAGCGTGAGCCCGATCATCGCAGTCGACATTCCTCGCTCATGGAGGGTCATTATGGTCTTCTCGAGCTCCTCCTTGCTCACATCACACCACTCAGGCAGCTTGTCCACCAGCGGTGGTCTCGATCTCGATGAACCCTTCTTACGACTATGCATTCTGGCCATTTCAAATCCTCATCATACAATAAGTGCGAAGGCAGAATGATCATCGTAACTCAGGATAAAAAGCTTGCGCCGTTTGCAGGCTTTGAGAGATGCATGGAGGACATGGCAGCGAGCCATTTTTCGGGTCGTGTACCTGCATCGAGCTGGAGCATCCGATAAAGCAGGCACATCCCTTAGCATCGGTTCCTGCGTTCAGTATCGGCGATCAGCCTTCACATGCTGAGAGCCGTGTCAGCCTTTTATCCTTTCCAGCTCCTCGCCGATCTCGAGCCACGCCCAGGCCCAGATAACCGCCTCGAATGCCCGGATGGGATCTCCTATTTCAAGAAAGTACCTCGAGTCGCTGATGTATGCCTTTATGTTGCTCAGAAACCTCTCATCCCCCGCGCATCTCGAGAGCCTCTCATCAGCCCTCTTGAGCCACTTCTCGGTCTCGGCTCTGAGCTCAGATGCAAGATCTCCGGTCAAGACCTGAACGAGACCTCCTCCACCCTGAATACACGCCTCTCATCCACATCCACCCTCACCATGGTTTTGAGTGGGTAACCGGCGGATCTCACACGCTCAGCTCCATCGCCCCTTTCGATCACAACAACAGCATCCCTGATCACAGCACCTGCAGCCTCCAGAGCCTTCATCACCGCGAGGGCTGTGCCTCCGGTGCTCACAACGTCATCCACAAATATCACACGATCTCCTTTTTTTATTCCGTTGAGGTATATCTTCGATTTGGAGTAGCCAGTGACCTGGCTGACCTCTATCTCTCCGGGCAGTCCATACATCTTCTTGCGAATTATCACGAGCGGTATGTCTGTCACAAGTGAGAGCGCCCCGCCAATTGGTATTCCCATCGCCTCAACGGTAACTATCTTGTCGACATCCAGATCTGCGATTCTGATTATGTGACAGACGACCTCTCTTATCAGCTCAGGTCTCGTCTCCGGAACACCATCTGTTATAGGATGAATGAAGTAGTTGTAGTCCCCTCTCTTGAACACAGGCGCGTCGTAGAGCGACCTCTTCAGTATCTCGAGCAAAGTCAAACGCCTCCATGCACCGTAGCGCGCATGGCTTTAAACGGTTTTGGGCCTCGGCCCAGATCTTGAGTGCTGGTATCCGCTCCGCCTTCGCTCATCCCTGTGGTTCAGCTAATCGGTAACCCTGCAGAAGGAGATAGAGTCGATCCTGAGCTCCTAATCATTTATAGTCCTTTGCATCACTTCATATAAGCTAATTTAAAATTTGATGGACATGTCACACTTCATACACGATTTTATGTAATATGCAATATTATATCAACTTATGCGGAATACTATAAATGATGAGGAGCTCAGGAATAGATAGCGCTCCTCCGCTGGGCGCACAGATGATCCAAATGGATTTATCCAGATCCCATCTGTATTTGAAGCACCGCTGAGAGGGCTGAGACATGCAAGATAAATGCGATAAGGCATGCGACAGGTGTGATGCGCGCGGGTCCTGTACGGCTGAAGTGAAGCGCATGACGAGGATAAGAAGAAAGATGCTTGTGGGAAGCGGCAAGGGAGGCGTGGGCAAAAGCACCGTGGCAGCGTATCTCGCGATCTGGCTGGCGAAGAGGGGCTACACTGTCGGATTGCTTGATGCGGATATAACGGGACCGAATATACCAAAACTGCTCGGAATAGAGGAGGAGCGCCTCACAGTGGGACCTGACGGCATACATCCTGCGACTGTTGGCAACATCAAGGTCGTGTCGATGGCTCTGATACTTCCGACATCCGGGACCTCGGTTGTGTGGCGCGGCCCGATGAAGATGGCTGCAATAAAGCAGTTCATATCTGCTGTCTGCTGGGGGGATCTCGACTACCTGATCGTGGATCTTCCGCCTGGAACCAGCGACGAGCCCATAAGCCTGGTCCAGCTGATACCAGATCTGGATGGCGTTGTGGTCGTCACAACACCTCAAGATGTCGCCATACTCGATACGAAGAAATCGATCGATATGTTCAGGAAGATGAATGTGCGCATAATCGGCATGGTCGAGAACATGAGCGGCCTCGTATGCCCTCACTGCGGGAAGATGATTGATGCATTCGGATCCGGGAATGGTGAGGTATCGGCGCGAGATATGAGTGTGAAGTTCCTGGGATCTGTTCCTGTGGACCCGGAGCTGAGCATGCTGTACAGGTATCTTGACGGGACTGAGATGCACTCCCCTGGGTTCGGATCGATGGATTTGATCGCATCCAAGATAGTCCGTGCGCTTGATCCAGATGAGAGTGAGAGTCCTCTTCAGCGGGGATGATCTGAGCAGGGAGATGCTCGTATCTCTCTTTGAGAGCTCCTTTCGCGATCTTGAGCTGTCCCTGGAGTTCTCAGATCCACCTGAGCACCTGCATGGCAGGAATGACGCCGCAGATATACTGAGCGTGCTTTTGAAAAAAACAGGAGCGTATCCATCCATCTGGGTGGTCGATGGCGAGGTATATCTTCCAGGCACAGGCCCGATATTCGGATGCGCTGCCGGGCGATGTGCCATCGCCACAACATGTGGTTTGCCAGGAACAGCCTGGATGAATGTGGCGATGCATGAGATCGGCCACATCCTGGGGCTGGATCACTGCACATGGCGGTGCCTCATGCAGCCGGCCATGAGTCGAGAAGAGATCGAGAGGCGCCCCTTCGCTCTGTGTGCGCGGTGCGTCGGGACAGCAAGGGAGAACGTGCAGCGCGGGTTCTCTCTTGAAGGTGATGTGCGTCCTGTACCATAACTGTCAGCAGCTGCTCTTGAGGTTCACTATTCCATTTACCGGGGACTTCAACTGGGCCCAACTTTTGTGGAATAGGCAACTTTTCACGCTCATATGTGCTTAGCAACTTGGATAATCATGCAAACCGGTTGCTGAAGGCACGTATTCTCTCGCCAGGAGCGCATAGCCAGACCAATTTATCTGCGGGCAAGCTATCATATGGCCGAGAGCGCCTTTTCATAAACTCACCTGGATGGTCTCTCCTTAACCCCAATGCATGTAAAATCTGAGCCTTCACCTGCGCCGCTGCATGAGCCCCTCGAGCATCGCATCGTATCTCTGTCTGATCCGTTCAATTATATCGATATTGCTCTCCTGATGTGTGGGTATGATGATCTCAGCTCCAGTTCCCGTGTAATCGGCTGCTGCAGTCACGCCCTCCCCTATTTCCAGACGCATATCCAGGGCGATCTCCCTCGCGATCGGCGTCAGGGGCTTCACCGGACCCAGGCCCCGTGCCCTCTCCCTGTACTCCCGCATGGCAGCGTCGATCTCTCTGATCAGAGTCTCTGCATTAGGCAGATCATTCAGCTTAAGTGCCAGCCTCTCCACGCCCTCCTTCAGCTTTGAGAATGTCGACGTGCCGATCTCGAGGATCTCCCCCGAGTAGTGCTCCCTTATCCTCTCTGCATACCCTGGGGATGCTACAAGGAGCTGGATCTCCCTCAGCCTGGCAGTATCATTCTCGTCAGGCCTGTACGGGTTTACCACCACGTAATCGATCCCAAGCCGCCTGGCCAGGCTCTCATATATCGGGGTGATGCCAATCATCTCACGCTTCCTGGAGATCATCTCCCTAAGAAACTCAGGGTTCGCAGACTGCAGGCCGAAGTACTCCGCAAACCCTCTGGTCGTCCTGAGCTCCCTGGTTCTGCCCTTCTTGCTCGCGCTTATCAGGCCCATACGCTCCAGGATCCTGACGTGCTCGTAGCACTTGTTACCGCGGATCCTTGCGAGATCGCTCTGCGTTATCGGTTGCCTGTATGCGATGACAGCTAGCGTGCGTATCACAGAGGATTCAAGCTCCCTTGGCGCGACCATCGCTACAGCCTGAGCGAGATCCCCTCTCACCTGCATCACAAAGGACCCCTCGACTGCTCTGACCTCAATGCCGCCACAGCGGGATGAATACTCCCTCAAAAGTGATTCTGCGGCATCAAGCACCTCCTTGGCATCGAGTCCTGTGAGGCCTGTCATCTCCTCCACAGAGAGAGGCCGACCCGCTGCAAACAGCATCGCCTCCACAAGAGCTCTGGCATCCACCTTCGTCGTTCTTGGACCTCCTCTAAGCAATGATGTTATCCTCTCCTAAGCTCTATTCGGTGTACTTTAAGAATCAGAAGGCAGCCTCTCTATCTGGGCGTGAGATATATTTAAATTCGCTCCGGGTCTCATGGGGTTTGAATGAGTGAGTCGGTTCAGAAGTCGAAGGAATCCGGGCGTGATACGGAGGAGCTCATGTTCATGGTCAAGGGACTCCAGAGCACGAACAGCTCCAGCGCCCAGATCATCGATATGCTCGAGATACTCGAAGGTCTGGCGCCATTTCTTGACAAAACCAAGGTGATAGAGCTCAAGTGCAAAAACTGCGATAACTATGCGCCCTGCTTCTTCCCGCTGGAGGATGATTACGATGTCATCGATACACACGCGTACTGCCACAAGAAAGGCCAGCCACTGCACCATCTGACGTTCCTATCAATAGCGAAATGCAGGGATTTCTCGAGAAAAGCCCAGATGGAGCTGGCAGATCTGGCGAAGAGGCTCATGGAGGAGCTTAGATCTGCTTTGCGGAACATGAAAATCTACGACCACAATGAGTTCGCGAACTATCCTATAGCCTTTGAGCTCTCACAGGATTCAGACAGAGTTACGATCCAGCTCGGTCATATGTCAGAGGATGGCGCGTTCGTGATGGGCGATGCGCGTGTTCTTCTGGTGAGAAGGCCGGATCCGCGGCTGGGAAACAAGGCATCACAGATCGGCAGGGCCCTTCACGATAGCGATCTCGTTATCCTGGTTGAGGCGAGCAGGAGCGCCATGAAGCATCTCAGACTGAAGGATACGGTCGGGAAGATCGCAGCCTCGCATGGCATACCGGTCATCTACGATCCATGATCGTCATATGTCACATGTGAAGCAGAAAGATCGCTTGGGGAGGGTACCAGAGCTGAGATGCATCTCTATTAAGCATGGTTATTCTTTGTACTGCATCTTCGCTGCCGCTCAACTGAGGATGTGGGTTCGATAACCGGTTTTTGATCTCTATTTTACGTTTTGCATCCTTCATGAAGCCTTTGAGCCCAGCTTTATTATCGCCTCAGCAAGGTCACCCCCACACTCCACCAGCGCGGCTTTGGCCTCCTCAGGGCTTGCTCCTGTCTGAGATACGACCAGCTCGATATCCGAGGGCGAGATTCTTGGAAGCTCTGTGACATCTCCGGATATCTGATAACTCCTGTTTCCCTGCGCCTCCATTACCGCCACGGATGCGTTCTTGATTACTATCTCTCTGTCCGTGGTTCGTATTACGACCTCCTCCACGCCCTCGATCTCATCGATGTTTATGCCCATGCTCTTCAGCATGCCCTTCATCTTCTTCGGGCTCATCCCCCGTCCGCCGAGTCCTGGGAACATAATACCACCTCTGGCCAGATGGATATGGTTGGATTTATCCTTATCCAAGGATGGCTGCTAGCCACGAACTGCTGTGTTGGATAACTTTTTTTAGATAACGTCTAAAGATATCGATTCCGATCTATTCTCCACTCGTTCCTGGAATCATCTTCTGCTTGCGGATTTTAAAGACTTATCCAACACAGCAGCCACGAACCAGAACTTACAAAAAGCCGGCTGCAGGTAGTACCTGGTAGAAGCGCATGAGAAAAAAATCATCGCTGTACAGTGTCGTACAGCCGATCCGTATTGGACAGCACGGCGTCAAAATTCGAACGTCCCGACCGGGATTCGAACCCGGGTTGAAGGCTGTCTGCGAGTATCTCCGCAGGCCTCCGGGATATCCGCTACCCCATCGGGACAACGAGTGAGTCATGAATCCCTTCCTGGTTATAAGCCTGTTGATCTGGAGGCATACGACTGTGCTGTCCGGATTGCTCTGAGGAAGTCTATCTTTCGGAACTCGGGCCAGTACGGCGCACAGAAGTATGCAGCGCACTCGCTTCCGTTGGCCTGCCAGGGAAGGAAGTTGGACGTCCTGAGCTCGCCGCCCGTTCTTATTATTAGATCGACCTTCGGCACTGGCGTTTCTGCGATGGGATAGAGGTACCTGCTCACCAGATCCTCATCGACATCATCTATCCTGATCGCCCCACTGCGCAGGTCTCTCGCCATGGCTCTGGCTGCGTCGACCAGCTCGTACTGCCCTCCGTATGCGAGCGCCACGTTTAGGTACATCTGGCTGTATCCATCGGTTGCTGCCTCCACCTCTCGTATGGCATCCTGCAGGTACTCAGGGAGCATATCGATCCTGCCGATGGCCCTGACGCGAACCTTGTTTTTATGGATCTTCTCAGATCTGCAGAGCTCCAGCAGCTTCTCTGTGATCAGGTTGAAGATGTACCTCTTCTCAGGCTCGCTCCTGCTGAAGTTCTCCGTCGAGAATGCATAGACTGTTAGATGCTTTATCCCGAGCTCCAGACACCAGTCTGATATCTTCTCTGTAGTCTTCGCGCCGAGCCTGTGGCCGTTCGATACAGGCATGTTGTGCCTGTTCGCATACCTCCTGTTTCCATCCTGGATAACTGCGATGTGCTCCACTCTCGGGCCTCTGGCGAGCTGGCGCTTTAGCATCCTCTCATACACTGCATATGCTGATGAGCGCACCAGATCTCCGCATTTCAAAAAAAATCCCTTATGCAGACTATCCTGAGCATGTATTTAACTGTTTCACACCAGGATTGCCGCAGCGCGTCGTTCACATGTAATCTAGGCGTCTTTTGGTTCTCATCGATACAAGTACACAACCTCTGTGTTCACCCTATAAAACCAAGATCCTGCGAGTCCGCATACCGCGGTCTTCGGAGCAAATGCACGTAAACAGAGATATATCAATAAGAAGCCAAAATAAAAAGAAAAAATCCTGCACCGTTTCACTCGGTCATGGGGTACTCAACTGTGGAGACCTCATTGCCCTCTGGATCCATGAGGGTGACGTTGCCGGCCTCAGCGAACTCAATCGTTGTGTTCAGGTATATTTCTGTCTCTGTATTCTCGCCAGCGCCCAGGAAGAGCTTTACAGAGCTGGCTGGCTGGACCTCGATAGCGCCCAGTGTTATCGGCTCGTTCTCATCTACCTTGAGCGTGTAGTTCTCCAGGCTCTGGGCCGCATCGCCATCGTTGGCGATCTCCACATAGGCCTCCTCGATGTTGACATCAGCGATGTAGAGTGCCGCAACCTCTGCAGTGACATTCTCTGCGGTTACGTTCTCGGCTGTGACGTTCTCTGCGGTGACATTCTCGGCTGTGACATTCTCAGCAGTATTCTCCGCGTATGCTGCTCCGAATACAAGCAGAGCAAGCATAAGCGTGTATGCTACGATCTTCATATAATACCTCCTTGCTTTTTAATCAGAACGCATTCATCTTAATTAAGATTTAAATCTTTTCTAAGATTGTTACAGATTTAATATTATTATCTTATCATCAGATTGTTTATAAAAATATCAGAAAATATCCAAAAATAAATTCACCATCGGCAGTGCTGATCTCCACTGAAGCAGGATTTCTGCACTTTTAGATGATTCGCGACTTACTTTTGCATTTGCGCAGGATGGAGCGGAAGGGAATTGAAATGCCTATGATACACAGAATCGGCAGTCTTGAACAGGCTGTCGCATTCATCCCTTCAAGCAACTGTATTGCCCGCAGGATAATGGGTACACAATCAAGCATACAGGAGCGCAGGATACCTCAAATCTCCCTGCCTGAGCGTCACAGCTTCAGTGGTTCATGCATCCCGCATGGAGACCTGGTCCTATTCCGGTGCTCAAAAGCCTGCCCCACGCATCAGGAGATCTCCCGCAGAATCATCTGTGCGCACTCTTTAGATACATCGCAAACTATAACATGGGTAACGATGCTGCTGCTGTTATGTTCAAGCTTGGAGAATATGACGAGCTGACGGCAAAAGATCTTGCAGACCGTCTCAGGGAGATGAAGATCCGGGTCGATATACGACCATCGATCGTGGCAGATCTGAAGATCAGACCCGTGCTTCAGGGGCGCTTCAGCGAGCTGAAAAACGAGATCGAGGACGAGAGGACATTAAAAAAGTATGAGCACTATCTGGAAGCTCTCCGGAAGACATTCGCTGAGAAGCCTGCGCCAGAGGAATTTTACAAAAGATATCAGACTTATGCGGTTCCACAATGGGTCAAGATCGCCGAGAGGATAGAGGCACTGATGACAGAAATACGCCGTGCAGAGGCGGCCACAAAGGAGACATCCTCAGAGGTCTCACCTCATGAGGCTGCTCAAGGACCACCTGAGAAACCATCGCCTGATGAGTCTGCACACGAAGAGACCTCGCCTGAAGCTGCCGGCACGTCTGATGAAGTTGAGGATGTGGATTACGATATCCTTATTGATAACAAAGCTGCAGCAGAATTCCTGGAGTGGGTTTTCTCACTGAACAAGCTGGAAATAGATGAAGATCCAGGGGATAAGCTGAACGATCCAATCATTGCAATACCGGTCATGGCAGATGATTATTCAGAGCATCCGATGCGGCGAACAAATATACATGTGAATCTGGAGAAAGCCTATGATCTCTACATAGATGAATGGTCTGCTTTCACATGCGAGGATCCTGACAAGGATTTCTTCGATGAGTTTCAGAATGAGGCGATCGAGATCCTCGCGATCAACGCCATACTGCGCAATCTGACAGATGTGCCACCATCAGGCAAAGTTGACATGGAGAGCTTTGTGCGCATGTGTGGAGTCTACATGGAGATGGAGAGCGGCATTTTTAATATCGATGCATATGGTGTGGCAGAGGACCTCGCAAAGATCCTTGAGAAAAATGGGGTGGTGAAGATAAAGGGAGATACGATCCGCTGGAAGAAGGTGTAAGCCCATTCCCTAAAGGGTCTCCCCGGTGATTTCATGTGATGCTCTTCCCTTGGTGTTCAGGAGGTTGTGCAGCCTGCTCCTGGATGCTCTCTCAGAGCGCGTGGATTCTGCAGGCAGGTTATCATTGGCTATAGCATCAGCACCTCTGCCCGCGCCGCCTCTTAGGGGAGAGTGATACAGATACCAGAAATATCGCAACGCTCATTATCGCGATCGAGCTGCCCACGGGGATATCGAAGTACAGGGACGCAGCTATTCCGGAGATGCTTGATGCCAGCCCTATGATGGGGGATATCAGCATGATACATTTCATGTCGTGAGAGAACTGGTATGCAGCCGACACAGGATTGACCATAAGAGCGAATATGAGCAGCCCGCCGATGAGCTTGAGCGAGACCGAGACAGTGACGCCGCAGAGAAAGAGTATCGCGTAGTAGAATGGCTTTGTGTTGATGCCCGACTCCTCAGCAAGCTTTCTGTCGAGCATTATCGCGAAGAATTCCTTGTAAAATAGGAATATCACCACCAGAAGTGCCAGCATGAGAACAAGAAGCCTGATGAGATCTGTGGTTGTTATTCCCAGAACGCTTCCCCAGAGAACTGAAAGAGCGGTGCTGCTCACCACAGATCCTGGGACGATGCTGAGAAACAGAAGTGCCAGCGCCATTGTGAGGGAGAACATCGTCCCCAGCACGACGTCAGCCTGCAGCCTGGCTTTATCAGCAACCGGTCCGAGGACCAGTGCAACAGCTGTTGCCATACCTAATGCCAGAACGAATGGGTCTCTGGATATGGCCAGACCGAGCGCAGCACCTGCGAAGGCAGCATGCGACATGCAGAACCCCATCGATGAGAGGTTCATTCGCACGATGAATACACCTATCATCGAGCAAACCACAGCGGCGAGCGATGCCCCAATGATCGTGTTCATCACCATGCTCGGCGGCAGCATCATGAGCTAAGCCTCAGCGAATGCATCTCGGAACGTTCTTGAGAAGAGCATGTCATCTGGATGCGCATCTCCGATGAGCCGCCCGTCCTTCAGCAGGATTATCCTGTCGCAGATCTCGGGCACATGAGCTGTGTCGTGTATGACCATGATAGTTGTCAGCTCGTTCCTAGTATGAAGGGTGCAGATTTTCTTCGACACCTCCTCAACAGCTCTGCAGTCCAGGTTGGAGTAGGGCTCATCCAGAAGCAGTATCCTGGGCCTCTTTGCGAGCAGCCTGGCCAGAAGCACCCTCTGCGTCTGCCCTCCTGACAGCTTTCCTATCGGCCTGTCCCATAGATGATCGACCTCCATGAATCTTGCAGCCTCCCTTGCTGCATTCCAGTCATCCCTCCCTGGTCTTCGCAGAATGCCGATCTTCCCGAATCTTCCCATCAGCACGACATCTCTCACAAGATACGGTGTGTCCTCAGGGAACGTCTTGGCCTGAAGCATATAGCCGATATACTTTCTGATATCATGGCCGTGCTTCCGGGCGTCCCTTCCGAATACCTCGACCCTGCCGGTCGATGGGAGTATTCCATTTATCGTCTCGAGAAGCGTGGTTTTGCCAGCGCCGTTCGGGCCCATGACGCATACCATCTCTCCTGTGCCGATTGAGAGCGTGATATCCTTCAGCGTGGAGTTTCTCTCGCCATCGTAGAATGTGTGCACGTTCTCGAGCCGGATCAGCATAAACCACCTCAGAGCCTCTCGATAATCGAGTTCAGCGGCATCCTGGACAGCTCCCAGGAGAAATCCTCCAGCTCATCATGCGACAGCTCTGAAATCCTCTCAACAATGGATCTCCTGACTCTGAAGCTCACACTTCTCCCATTTGAGTGGAACGTGACCTCAGGAACACCATCCTGAACGACAGAGATGTTTCCCTTCCCGAGTGTGCATCCGGTGGATATCTGGATGCCATCTGCCATACACGATACCGGAGGCATGCTCCCTGAACGCACGACAGCGCTGATATCCCTGTGACCATGAGAGCCGAGCTCCCTGAGAGCAGCAAGCCCCATCCGTATGCCCAGAACGAGAAACGGACCCAGATGGCCGTGAAACTCGCTGCCGCGCTCGATCATGTTATCAAGAGATACATTATATGGATCTATCGTGTGCATCTTCAATACAATCACCTTATTGATCTGACTTGGTATTATCAAATTCATGAAAATAACTTGATTTGCGATATATAGCTTTTTCAGTAACAATGTTAAGATGTACACTTGCAGTATTGTATTACCGGAGGGTGGCCCTCGCTATCACTCCGCTGAGAGAAGAGATCATCTCGGGACTATGCCAGCCATTGGCAGCGTCGGGGACTGTGCCTTCTGGTTAGGGAGCACATGAGACGCACCGGGGCGGCTGGATGTTTCGAGGCATGCTGTTGGTCATGAGGAGATTATAGTATTCCGCATAAGTTTATATAATATTGAATATTACATAAAATTGTGTATGAAGTGCGACATGTCTAGCAAATTTTAAATTGGCTTATATGAAGTGACGCAAAGGACCATAAAACATGGCGAGAGATATCGTTTTACAAACCATTGGGTTTTGCACCTATCCTCGTAGGCGCATTGTGACTCATTTTGTTTGTCGTGGCCGGAAGCTTAATATCCCGCTCTGCATCGATCTCGGCTTATGATCATCCACTGGGCAGATGTGATTGCAGAGAGGCTCAAGGACGGTGGCCCGCACACACTGGCCACAGGCATAACGCCATCAGGGCCTGTGCATATAGGAAACCTGCGCGAGGTCATGACAGCCGATGCTGTTTACAGAGCTCTTGTAGACAGAGGTGTTGAGGCGAGACTGATTTACATAGCTGATACATATGATCGCCTGCGGAGGCTCTACCCATTTCTGGACGAGAGCTTCAGGGAGCATGTCGGCAAGCCTTTATCTGAGATACCGTGCCCGGAGGGATGCTGCAGCAGCTACTCAGAGCACTTCCTGCAGCCGTTCCTCAGATCCATGGATACCCTGGACATAAAGCCGGAGGTGTACAGGGCGGATCAGCTCTACAAAGAGGGCGTTTATCTGGATGCCATAAAGATCGCGCTGAAAAAGAGGGATGAGATCGCAAGGATACTGAAGGAGATCTCCGGCAGGGATGTTGCGCCGACCTGGAGTCCCTTTGATCCGATCTGCAGGGACTGCGGCCGCATGAACACAACCAGGGTGACAGGATTCGATCTTGATTCAGAGAGTGTCGATTACGTCTGCGAGTGCGGCTCGTCTGGAAGCGTGAGCATGCGTGGCGGTGGCAAGCTAGTCTGGAGGGTCGACTGGCCTGCACGCTGGCACATCTTCAAAGTGACAGTCGAGCCCTTCGGAAAGGATCATGCGACCGCTGGAGGATCTTACGATACCGGCAAGAGGATCAGCGAGGATGTTTACAGCTACCCTGCTCCATATCCGATTGTCTACGAGTGGATCCATCTCAAGGGTAAGGGCGCGATGCACAGCTCCACAGGGCTTGTTGTGACGGTCCAGGAGATGCTCGATGTCGTGCCGCCAGAGGTCCTGCGTTACCTGATAATCAGGACGAAGCCGGAGAAGCACATAGAGTTCGATCCAGGTCTTCCGCTCCTCACCCTTGTGGATGAGTACGACCAGAGAAGGGGTGATGCAAGGGCGCTGGAGCTGTCCTCAATAAGACACAGTGAGCCGTTCACCATACCGTTCAGGCATATGGTGACAGCTGTCCAGATCGCACGTGATGACGAAGATCTGCTTCTCAAAGTGCTGGAGAGGAGTGGCTACGAGACATCGCGCAGGGACGAGATACTCGCGCGCGCCCGGAACGTGAGGATATGGCTGGAGCGGTACGCACCGCCGTTCGTGAAGTTCGAGGTTAAGGAGACCCTTCCCCAGGCGGTCAGAAACATCACCCCGGAGGAGCGCAGGGGTCTTGGATTGCTTGCTGAGAGGATAGATGGAAAGAGCGCGCAGGAGATCCACGACGAGATATATGCAGTGGCGAACGAGCTCGGCCTGGATCCGAAGAAGTTCTTCCAGGCGGTCTACCTTGCGTTTCTCGGAGAGCGCCAGGGGCCAAAGGCCGGCTGGTTCCTCGCAAGCCTGGATAGGGATTTCGTCAAGCAGAGGCTGCTCGAGGCATCTCTCGCGTGAGTGGATGGCTCCTTCTGGATATGCCTCTCCATGCTGCAGAAGTCACATCGATCTGTGTATCTGATGTATTGGCTGGCAGGACCCTGGAATGGGTTCGCAGGTAACCTGCATCATAACAGACACATATTCGGAGAGGCATATCATCAAACCGGAACCATTCTGTCGGTGTGATCGAATGTCCGGGATCGAGGAGGCTATAAGGAGGCTTGAGGCGATCGCAGGTCGCCACATCTGCGCCGCGAGAAGGGAGGAGCTGCTGGAGATCATAGAGCTTCTTAGACGCGAGCTTGAGAGGGAGAAAAGATAAGGCTTCGCATCTCTGCCCAGCGGCCAGCCCTCAACGATATATGCTGCACCGAGCTGTGCTCTCCCAGCTCGCTCGCCAGCAGCAGGTTTGCTGAATTTGCGAGGAGGATGTGCACATCTTCAAGTATGAATAATCTCAGCCCCTTATCTCCCTCAGGCGCCTGATCGTGACTTCACAGAGGAACAGAACCAGCGCGGCCAGAAGCAGCTGCCAGCTGATGCTCAGCCTCTCCTGAACGAGACGCTCGCTCGCCTTTCTCGCCTCCTCCACAATGCTTCTTCCCGCCTCGTCCTCTGTGAAGATCTTTCCACCCGCTGCCTCTATCATACCCCTCAGCTCCGGGTTGAATCCGAACTCCCTGTACTCCAGGGGGTAGTTCACAGCAATCCCGTAGTCGTTAATGTAATACACACCCTCTGACTCCGGGACGATCGTCGCTGTGTACCTGCCAGGAGCGGTGCTCTCGATCCTCGCCCCCTCCCCGATCTTTGGTGGGTTCTCGCTTGAGACGTATATCTCCAGGGGGCTCCCAGCCCATCCGTCTCCCGCCTCAACCCGCTCCTTCTCAGGCCTTGGATCGCCGACAGCCCAGTTCACCATGGAGGATATGAGCATTGAATTCTCCGCAGCGTAAAGCGATTGAGCCCAGGCATTACCATCGTCCGTGGCCAGGGAGACGCTCCGGCCGAGTCCGTAGCGCATTGCTGTCACTATCGGCTTTCCGTCCGTCAGCGCCACGAGCCTCTGGGCGCCGGGCTTCGGGGTTACGTCGTTGAAGCCGCTGATCGTGGCATTGATCTCTATCTCCTCTGTTATGTAGTGGTTCTCATCCGTCACCACGAGCGTGTATCCGGAGATGTTCTCCGCGACCTCATGCTCCCCTTCGATCTCGGGAGTTCTCACCGTCAGGGAGCTCGGATAAACCGCAGGTCGGAACGTAGCGCCTGTGAGCGAGGCCATCTCCTGGAACCTGCCCGCAGACCCCGCGTAGCTCTGAACCTGTATCAGTGTGACCGTCGCGTTCATTTTCCTCAGAATATCAACAGAGTTGAGGAACACACTATCGCCCTTGACCTTGTCAGGCTCTATCCTGCCATCGGAGATGATCACAAGATCCGCCTCGGCCCTGCTCTCGTTGATGATCCTCCACGCCAGACGGAGCCCCTCATCCAGGTTCGTCTCGTCCTTTCCGAGGGGCGTCTGCAGGCTCTTTATGCTCTCCTCTATGACACCCCTGTTTCTGATCGGCACCGGCTGCGATACAACATAGGGCTTCGTGCCGAATACCACAATGCCGACTCTGGCGTCCCTGAGCTCCGGCGATCTGAGGAGCTCCATCGCGAGGGACTTCTCGTAATCGAGGTATGTTGTGCTCTCCCCGATCCTCATCGGCGCCATGGTGCTTCCTGAGATGTCTATGACCATGATCAGAACCTTCCCTCCCTCGAAGAGGCTTGGGGATGAGATCACAGGGAGTGCGCTCTCAAACTCTGTGCCGTGATAGCCGCCCAGCTCATATGCATCAGGGCCTCCAACGACGACCAGTCCGCCGCCGCTTGCAACGTAGTCCTTCAGCCGGTCGAGATCCGGCTCATACTCGATGTTGTCCAGGATGACCGCCTTGTAACCGCTCAGTGACTGAGGAAGTGCATCAGCAGTGCTCAGATCGACTGTATCCCTGAGTACATCCGTCAGGGGAGAGGGTCTGCCCAGGAGAAGAACCCGCGGCTTCGGCACAACGTACACGGCTTTTGTGTACATGTTGTTCCTCTCGAAGTGGTCCTCCTCCGGGTGTATCTCAGCTCTCAGAAGATGTGTTCCTGTGCTGCGGAATCTGTGTGATATCCTGAAGGAATCGTTTATGCTCTCCAGAGAGCCCCTGAAGATCTCCAGCTCATCCGCGTATACCACAACATCTCCGCTGATGCTTCCGGTTTTTCTAACCGATATCTTGAATGGATAGTCGCCATCCAGAACTGCAATATTGCTTCCGGATATCTCGACGCCCGCCTCTTTCTCTATAGGGTTAATCTCAATCGCGAAGACCGAGACGTTCGAGCTTCTGGCGAGGAAGAGGGCATCCCTGAGCGGGCGACCGCTGTTGCTGTATCCATCACTCACAAGCAGAATAGCATCCGCCTGTGGCATGTACTGTATGATCCTGTCTCCAAGCGGCGTGCTCTCGCCGGAGAAGTACCTTAGCTGCGAGTCCGGGATCCTCTCGCTCAAACGCTCCGCGACCTTCATGTCGAAGATCTCCATGGATGTTGTCTGATCCGAAAGTATCAGTATCCTCGGCCTGCTCACGTCCTTTGTGTGTGTTGTTACTGTATACGGATTTGCCAGTGCGATTATGATCAGGCACACCACCAGGGATCTGGCGAGAATCAGAAGCTTCCGGTGTGTGCGCTTTATGTAGAGAATCCCCCCTGCGAGAACTAAGGGAACGAGCCAGAGCAGCTCAGGCCTCTGGAGGTATATCTCACTCAAAGCTCTCTCCTCCATCTTATTACCCCGAGCTCAGCCATGAGGAGCATCAGAGCCGCCAGGATGATCCAGCCTGAGAGATCCCTCTCCACAAGCCTCTCCGTGCTGACGCTGGATCTGAAGCTTCCGGGATCGTAGGATCTGCCATTTCTCAGATCAGACTCGGCAGGATCATAGAGGTTCGCAGCTAGTCTCATTCCATCAAAAGTGTAGAGACCCACCCTGTCGAGAAGCAGTAGCTGTGAGGTAACCGTGCCTCCGGGCGTGCGTATGGTCGCCGGTCTATCCAGCGGCACCACCTCTCCGGTCTTCCTGTTGAGATCATCCAGCGATGGGGCGCCTGTCAGCCATCTGATCAATTCGTACCAGAAGACCGGGTACTCAGGCCGGAGATGGAAATCGCTGCCGTAATCGAGCGCATTGTATACGACAGTCCCCCTGCCGAGCTGCCAGTATGCAAGCAGGGGGACGCTGTTGACCTCAACCATGGTCGTCGCTCCGCGCCTCGGCAGTGCCTCGATGTATGACCTTATCCCGATCTCCTCGAAGTGTATCCCGTCTCCGAAGATGGGATTTCTAGCCCAGGGGATGCCTGTCCTGTTGACCAAGCCTGTTATCCTTACGGGCAGATACTCAGGGCTCGGGGAGTTCTCCTGGGGGATGTAGACAATATTCCCTCCAGAGTCCACGTACCTGTTCAGATCTCCATCGATGGAGCTGTTCCTGATGACCACCAGGTCATAGCCCTTTGGCTCTCCACTGGTATCAACGCTGCCAATTGCCCTGAGCGCTGCAAGGGTGGGGCTGCTCTCCCCGATGTAGAGAATTCTTGTATCACGCCGGCTCGGGACGTAGATGTATGCTGTGTTGTCCGCAGATATCGCATCCCTGACATCGAGAGATACTGTGCTGATGCCGGATGGGAGGCTGAGTGAAAGATAATAATCCTCATCTGCATCCACGAATGCTCTGTGCTCCGAGACGCCACCCTGGGATGTAACCCTTATCGTGAGATCCCTCGCGGATCCGTAGTTGTGGATCCTGCATGTGTAATTGATCCCCTCATAGGTCTCTGTCAGCCACCCACCTACGATCCCGACGTTATCCCCTCCTCCACCGGTGTCCGCGAAGACTATGCTGGCGCCTGTCGCGGTGAGAGAATCCCTTGTTGCACCTGGTTCGTCTCCGATCCAGCTTATGAAGTCTGAGATGACAAGGATATCACCACCCTCAGGTCCTGTCAGGGTGTATGCCAGGTTCATCGCGCTCGATATGTCAGCAGGAAGATCGAGCACATCGATTTTATATAGAAGAGATCGCGCCTCATCGACACTGCCTTCTCTGAGTGCCACGACCGGTATGCTCTCCGCCAGAACTATGCTAACCCTGTCGTATCCGGAGAGCTCTGATGATGCTATGCTCAGCGCGTTCTGAAATGTGCTCTCCATGCTCGCAGAGACATCCAG
Organism: Methanothrix sp.; assembly: GCF_026419855.1. Lineage (GTDB taxonomy): Archaea > Halobacteriota > Methanosarcinia > Methanotrichales > Methanotrichaceae > Methanothrix_B. The sequence goes on along the minus strand of NZ_JAOAKP010000014.1, from coordinate 12,187 downwards.
AACCAGCACGATATGAGATCCAGGGCTCCCCCTCTCGAGGGTGTACGGCCCGGCAGCAGCGATGGATAGAAGAATGAGAATGAGGAGCTGCAACCAGAAGAGCGGATCCTTTATCATTCTGCTCAGGGCTGCGGACCTCCTGGCCTTTCCAGCCTCAAGGAACCGTATGCTTGGGAAGAGAACGTCACGGGGTTTCGGTTTTATGAGGTATAGCACGATGAGCGGCAGTATGCTGAGAAGTCCGAGGAGTGCATATGGATTTCTGAACGGCATCTCTTGCTCTGATGCGGAGATCTGAGAAAAATGTTTGCCTGTGCGGTCAAACCTGCATTTCTAATTCGCTCTTGTACGTTCAGCAACTTAGAGGTCGGGGAAGGCTGGTTGTTGGAGGAACTAAATGAATCAGCAATGGATGATGATCCTGCAGTGCATGCGATTTCCACGAGCCCGATGCAACCTGTCGGGCAGTATGATGGTACCATGAAAGCATGAAAGGGGCCAGCTCCTGTGTCCATTCGCTTTGGCTGAAACCAACCACCATCTCAAGCTGTCTCATCCCTTTAGCATGCCGTTTATCGCTGTGGGGTTTGAGATAAGTCTGTGGGCAACCTCGGCCCAGGGCCCAGAGCTGAAGATCACATGCCGTAGATCCTTCTGGTGTTTCTCACCGTCGCCCTGGCGAGATCCTCAGGATCCATGCCCCTCATCCGCGCTATGAGGTTGAGCGAGTCGAGTATGAAAGAGGGCTCGTTTCTGCCCCTCCTAGGAGAGAGAAACGGGCTGTCTGTCTCAACGAGCAGCTGATCAACCGGCACGTTCCTCGCCAGGGCCTGGTGCTTCACAGATCTGCACACAACTGTTGCAATTGATACGTAAAATCCCCTGTCGACGATCTTCCTCATGGTCTCCAGGCTTCCGCTGTAACAGTGGAAGACCACCTTATCCAAATCCTTCACAAGATCGAACGCGATATCCTCGGTATCTCTGGCGTGTATCACAAGCGGCTTGTCGAGTTCCTGTGCGAGATCTATCACCCTGCGGAAGACATCGATCTGCTGCTTTCTCAGAGCCGGATCGCTGCACCTGTAGTAATCCAGCCCTGCCTCTCCAACTCCGATTATCTCCCCGGAGTTCTGCCGGATCTCATCAAGCACAAGATCCACATCCCCGGGCCTCATCCTGTCGAGGGAGTTAGGGCTGAGGCCCAGGGTCGCGTGGATGAATTCATGGGACCTTGCAAGCTTCAGCGTCTCTCTGTTCGTCTGAAGGTCAACTCCTGAGTTGATCATCTCCACGACGCCTGCAGCTCTCGCTCTCTCTATAACATCCATCCTGTCTTTATTGAAATGCTTGAAATCGAGATGGCAGTGTGCATCTATGACTTCCACCAATAAAACATCCCCTGCTCATTTCTTTTGTTTACTTGGATGCACGTTCCTCAAGGAGCAGAAGGCGGTTTATGGCGCTGACAAGTGCCTCCACCGATGCCATGACTATGTCCTCCCGCGCAGACCGGGCAGAGACCTTTCTACCCTCTGTATCCTCAACCCCTATCACCACCTCTGCAAGGGCATCAGATCCCCCTGTGATAGCCTCTATCCTGAAATCCCTCACCCTGATCAGGCTGTCCTGTCCGAGTATCTCCCTCACAGCCTTGACCGCAGCATCCACTGGACCTACACCGATGTTTGCGAGCACCTTCTCCTCTCCCCGGAACAGGGCCCTGACCGTGGCTGTGGGCGTGATCGTGTTACCGGTCATCACAGCCACCTCCTTGAGGACGAGCGCCTGCTCCCCCTTTGCGATCTCGCCCAGGACGACCTCCGCGATGGTCTGGAGATCCGCGTCTGTGACCTGCTTGCCCTTGTCGCCAAGCTCCTTTATCCTCTGAAGGATCTCCTGGAGCTGATCCTCTGTCGGATGATAGCCGGACTCCTCGAGCACCTTCTTCACCGCATGCCTTCCGGTGTGCTTTCCAAGTACAATCCTGCGCCTGTGGCCGACCATCTCCGGAGTCATTATCCCCGGCTCGAAGGTGTCGCTCCTCTCTATAACCCCATGGCTGTGTATGCCGCTCTCGTGGGAGAATGCGTTGTCTCCGACGATCGGCGCATTTATCGGTATCCGTGTCTCTGTGAGCCTTTCAACAAGCCTTGCAGTCTCAACAAGGTATTGCGTCTTTATCGAGGTCTTCGCCCCGTATATCGAGTGGAGGCTCATGACTGTCTCTGCGAGGTTCGCATTGCCCGCTCGCTCGCCCAGGCCGTTGACTGTGACCTGGACCTCTCTCGCGCCCGCCTCCACGGCTGCCAGGCTGTTCGCCACCGCGAGCCCGAAGTCGTTATGACAGTGCACATCCACGAGTATGTTCATGTAGCTGCAGACCTCTTTCACGAGCCGGTGAAACGCGGACGGCGCCATGACGCCCACGGTGTCGGGTATGTTTATTATGTCCGCCCCTGCTCCCTCAACAGCCTTGAATATCTCCCTGAGGAAGGCAGGATGTGTCCTGGTGGCGTCCATGGCTGAGAAGAGGCACAAAACACCATGGTCCTTCACGTACTCGACCGCCTTTATCGAGTCTGCAACTATCTCCTCCCTGCTCTTCTTTATCGTGTGAGCTATCTGTATGTCAGATGTCGATACGAAGACGTGAACCATGCCGACACCCGCATCCAGACACCTGTCGATATCGCTCCTGATGATCCTGGAGAGGCCGCAGACCGTGGCGGTGAGCCCCTCATTTGCTATGGCCTTGACGGATTCAAACTCGCCCTTGGACGATATCGGAAAACCGGCCTCTATGACGTTGACCCCCAGCTTGTCGAGCTGCCTGGCAATTATGAGCTTCTCCTCAGGGGTGAGCGAGACCCCCGGAGTCTGCTCGCCATCCCTCAGGGTCGTGTCGAATATCCTCACCTCTTGGCCACGAAGGTGCTCAAGATGGTAGAAAGCGATCCCACGCAGAAGTTTCTACTGACATGTTCGCAGGGTTAAATCGCGTGGGAGATAAAACTTTGCTTTCAGCTGGAGGCAAGGCTGGACCTGAGTTGGGTCAAGAAGAGTCTGTCCGTCGCCTGCATGAGAGAACAGATTCAACAATCAGGTAGCTATCCCTTTGTTATGAGATCGTACCCGACCCGAGCTCTCCTGATTGGAGGCACATCTCCCCACATCGCCATCTCATTCCCCCTTATAACCAGAGCTGCGATCACCTCTTTTTTATCTACCACACTGAAGCACTCCTCCAGGCTGGCATCCGGCGTGACCGCATTGCCGAGCGCTGTTGCGCCGGCATCTGCTATCGCCGGATCTCTGGATATCACGGTCGCGACATCTGCGCATCCGAAGCTTATCGATGGCCCGACGGTCCCGCTGCTGCTGCAAATCCCCAGAAACCCTCCGGCAGGATGAATCTCAAGCGCCAGGTTATTTATCGGAGACATGCCGGCGTATATCCCGACCAGGACAGGCTCATCTGAGCATATCGCTATATCCCCACCGTTATCGACAACGGCATAATCGGCTCCTGCATCAACCATGGCCTCGACAGCAGCTGCAGCTATCGCTCCAGCGACCGCTGCCATCGGTCCGACCTGGAAGAGTGATGATGCATTACACATTCTTTTCACAACAGGAGGAGCATCATCTACAGGGCGATCGTACGGCTCGAGGGTCAGCTGGAAGATCGGGTCAAAGGCTATGAACTCCTCGAGCTGGATCCTGCTGTCTATTATCGCGCTCTTTGCGATCTCTATGTGATCCTGCGATCTGGCCACGATCGTGGCTATCGTCTGATGAAGCTTAAAGTGCTCACGTATCATCAGAGCTCAGTTTCACTTCATCGGTATAGCTTTTAAGGATTCTGTGACAGATGCATTTCGTCAGGGGAAGCAAAACCGTGGTGTTGAGCGGACAATCAGACTAAACGTATCAGCTGGAGGAAGGACCCGGACTCCACACGATCGCCACAATCTCGAAAGTTATATTAAGACATAGTATCAATGTATTAATTAATTCGTGGGGTGATCTGCTTGAACGGGGATGTATATAAATTCATAGAGCTCGTCGGCACATCGACGGTTGGGTGGGAGGATGCTGTGAAGACTGTTGTGGAGACAGCCTCAAAGACTTTGAGAGATTTGAGGGTGGCTGAGGTCACCGAGCTTGATGTGAGGCTGGACAAGGGCAAGATCGTCGAGTACAGGGCAAAGGTAAAGCTGTCGTTCAAGTATGAGAAGGAGGAGGACTGAGAGTTCAGCTCGTGAGCCGGCATCAATTAATGCTTCTGCCGGGATCGATAGACCCGGACAGATTCCGTAAATCTGGATGTGTTGAAAGATGCGGGTTACCATGAAAACATTAGGGATTAACATCCCTGTCGACCTGTTTGGACAAAACCAACCCGCATCCCAAAGTTTTCATCCATTTGGCATACCCTAATGTCGCATGCAGCGTTGTATAATAGACAGACCCGGACAACGATATATTTATAAATGAAAAATCCTACATTAAATGGTCCCTTTAACGAGGGCTGGCATGAGCATGGCATGATGTCGCTTTGAGTGCCGGTGCGATTGAGGGACGACAGGCCGCATTGATAGGTCCTTGTGGGAGATCACTGACAGGATCTGACGATGACCTCAAGACAACCCAGATGCGGTACATGTGCCCGTTGCGAGGGTTGCCGGTCAGACAGAGGTTACCGCAGGATGATGCACCGGAGTTAGCATCGGGCGACAGATTCCTGTTACAAAGAGATTCAGTGATACAGGCCCGCGGGGCACGGCGATTTTCCAGACAAATTATACAATCCAGCAGATGACATTTGTTACCAGGAATATGATCAATACCGTGAGGGTCCCTAAATTACTGATCAAACGAAACCGCCATCATCCAAATCGTCCAGCCATCAGATACCTTGCTAAGAATGCGATTTCCCTCAACGTATTGAGCATGTTCGTTCCCAGCCATCCTGGCGGGGAGGTGGTCTACCTATGACGTGTGGATAAATGCAAAAGCAATAGCTGCAGGAAATTCATAGCCATCAACCGCGCTGGAAGGCATCGGACAAGTATTTACAGGTCATGGATGTCGATTTTTACGCTGACAGCGTTCAAAATATAGTATTCTGCATAAGTTGATATAATATTGCATATTACATAAAATCGTGTATGAAGTGCGACATGTCCAGCAAATTTTAAATTAGCTTATATGAAGTGACGCGAAGGACTATAAACACATCTCAGGGAGCCGGTGCACCAGTATCAACTCAAAGAAGGTAGACCACCTGGCAGGAGGCAATCACGCGCAAATCTTATCTATATTGTGTTTTGACTAGAGCACATACCCTGGTGGTGTGGTTGAACAGGCTCTCACCCCACAAGCACTGCATAATATGCGGCAACGCCATTGAGGCTGACAGCATGTTCTGTGATGAGCTCTGCGAATCGAAGTACCGGTCTGCCCAGAGGCGTCAGCAGCTTGTTTTTGTGGTCTTCCTTCTTCTCATGATTACAACATTCGTCCTGCTTGGCATCCTGCCAGCGCTCTTCGGGCAGAGCAGGCCCGGCTGAGGTGGTTGATGTGAGGTATCTCGAACTGATCATCGCATCGGTGTTTCTGTTATCCTATGCCTCTGCTGGACTGAGCTACATACAGGTTAAGGAGGTTACCATGATCCCCGATGGCGAAGATCTGAGGCTTCAGGTGAATTACACGCTGGAGCCGTTCGCGAAACTGTATGTGCTTGCTCTGGGGTGCAGGCATATCGAGCCAGAGCTGATCAGGCTGTTCTCCAGCTATCAGAAGGTGAAGACCGTAAAGGCCAAGCCATCCACAGCAACGCTCGTCGTCGAGAGCGCGGGCACGTACCTTGATGGATACTACCTGTACGACGCGAAACCCCTGAGCGCTCCTGTATCCAGGTTCACCGTGGTTTACCCTGAGGGCGTAACCAGGACTTTTATAAATGTAACATCCACGCCGAGCATATTCGTGAAGGAAAACGCGCTGAGAATGGCTGCGCAGTTAACTCTGTGATTCACTTGGAGCTTTCTGATACTCACATCATGTGATATTACACGATGCCAGCCCGCACATGGGATCCTCCGCGCTTTGCACCTTTGAGTATATACATTATAATCAGAATATAGTCGTAAGTCAGGATATATTTTTTATTTCGACATAGTATATATGAAACCTTGCCGTTTCTGCCACCGGTGATCAGAATGAGATTGCTGGCCTTAATCGCCATGATGGTTATATTGGGCGCTATCAGCCCGGCGCTGAGTGCCACGGACGTGCGCGTCTCGGGATCGACTACTGTGCTGCCTCTTGCATCTGTGTGTGCTGAGAGCTTCAACTCGGAGCAGAGCGATTACAGGGTCACTGTCACAGGCGGCGGCACCGGCGTGGGGATAACCGATCTGGGAGAGGGGAGATCAGATATCGCCATGGCATCCAGGGAGGTAACAGATACCGAGAGAAGCAAGTATGAGACCTCCGACCGAAAGTTCAACGAGATACTGGTGGGATATGACGGTATAGTCGTGGCAGTGAGCACGGAAATTTACGATGCAGGCGTGAGGACGCTCACAAAAGAGCAGGTCAAAATGATATATGCTGGAGAGATCAGCAACTGGAAGGAGCTCGGCGGTCCTGACAGGCAGATATACGCCATAGCAAGGAGGGCAGGATCCGGCACTAGGGACACCTTTAACGAGATCATAATGGGCTCCAAGGAGGCTGAGACTCCTGGAGTATCGACAGAGGTTGCGGACAACTCCGAGATGAAGACCGCGATAAAGGGCAGCGATAAGGCGATCGGCTACCTCGGGTACAGCTACGTCACGGATGGCACTGTGAAGGGAGTTGCTCTGGATGGCGTTGAGCCGACTGTGGACAACATCAAATCCGGGAAGTACCCACTGGCGAGAAAGTTGTACTTCTACACCCTCGGCGAGCCGAGCCCGGGCGCCAAGGCGTTCATAGAATTCGTGCTGAGCTCGCGCGGGCAGGGTCTTGCAGAGAAGGCAGGATATATAACGATCTGAGCTGGGTCTGAAGACCCAACACAACTATTTTTACAGAATTGGGAGACAGCGCAGTCTCTTGTTGGAATGGTTCACAGCGCTCAGCAAGCATGGTTGCTTACCATCTTCCTCAGCTTCGCCAGATCAGATACGAAAAGCTCCATGCGATCCATGTTTCTCATAACAGCCGCGGGGTGGAATGTGATCAAATAGAGATCTCCGAATATCCTTCCCCTGAGAGCTGTCACGCCCTGCACCCCGAGTACAGCCTTTGCCGGGACATTCCCGAGGAGGCAGATAGCTGATGGTCTTATTATCTCGATCTGTCTTCTCAGATACGGCATGCATGCCCTGATCTCATCTCTGCTGGGTCGCCTGTTTCCGGGCGGCCTGCACTTCACGATGTTTGTTATGAATATCTCATCGCGACTTAATCCCGCGAGAAGGAGAGCCCTGTTCAGGATTGCACCAGCCCTCCCCACAAACGGCCTTCCTGCAAGATCCTCTGCTCCGCCCGGCGCTTCGCCTATCATCATGATCCTCGCGTCCTCTGGTCCCTCACCTGGAACGGCGTTTCTTCTTGTCTGCGAGAGCCCGCATCTCTCGCATCTCATGATCTCACATGCAAGCTCCCCGAGAACATTCGCACACATGACTTCTCCTGCAATGAAGCACGAACACCAGTGCCACAGGTCGAACATTTCCATGAGACCTTTACCGCACAGCCCTCTCGCAGATCATCTCCTCGCGAACATCTTCTCCAGGCTCTCAGAGGATATGCGAACAACTACAGGTCTTCCATGCGGGCATGTCCTCGGGTTCTCGCATGCGAAGAGGTCTGTGAGAAGCCTGAACATCGCACTCTCGCTCAGCTTTTCCCCTGATTTTATAGAGCCTCTGCATGCCAGAAGCTTCAGGGCCTCATCTCTGAAGGATAGCCTGGACGCTCTTCCAAGCTGAAGGATCTCTCTCAGAACATCGCGAATCGACTCAGGGCTCTCAAGGCCCACAGCTGCTGGCACCGCCCTGACGCTGTACGCCCTTCCTCCGAAATGATCGATATCGAAGCCGATCTCCCTGAGCTTCGTGGAGAAGGAATCGAGGAGTGCCTCCTCCCCAGGAGAGAGCTCCACGGTGACCGGCCGTATCAGCTCCTGAGAGATGCTTCCGCTCTCGCATCTCTCGAGGAGATGCTCGTATCGGATCCGCTCTGCTGCAGCATGCTGATCCACGAGCATTATTCCATCATCATCCTCAACGATGATGTACAGATCGAGAGCCTGACCCACGATTCTGATGAGCGGCTCTGAGATTCTTTGCTCGGCCTGCACCTCCAGGGGGAGCGTCTCCTGGATCTGGGGTTTTGGGATCAAGAGCTGCGGCTCTGTGATTCTCGCAGGATGAGCTGCAGGCATCACAGAGGATCTCAGCGCGCTGAGCGCTGCATCCCTCACAGCATCGTAGATCTCGTCCTCCCTGAGAAACCTGACCTCTCTCTTAGCAGGATGCACATTCACATCCACCAGGTATGGATCGATCTCGATCGATATTACACCAACAGGATTCCTGCCCGACTGCAGGAACCCCCTGTATGCTTCCCTCAGCGCCTGAACGACAGCTTTGGAGTATATAGGCCGTTTGTTTACGTAAACCAGGAGAGACTCAGGGCCCTGACGTGAGGCGTCGGGAGATGAGATCATGCCGCGAAGATCGAACCCATCTCCTTTCGCCGTTATGGAGATCATGCCCTTCACGGTCCTCAGCCCAAATGCTCTGATCAGAGCATCATCCCATGTCTCTGAGGCGCTCGATCTGAAGAGCGACCTCCTGCCGGAGGAGAGCTCAAATGATATCCTGTGGTGGATTATGGCCATCTGTGTAACAGTCTCTGCGATCCTCGCGAGCTCCTGGGTGGGAGATGAGAGATGCTTGAGCCTCGCGGGGATGCTCTCGAAGAGCCCCCTGACCTCTATGCCTGTCCCGTAAGGGCATCCATCATCTCTTATCTCAGCAACCCTGCCGTTCTCCAGTCGAAGATACGTGCCCATCTCAGAGCTTCTGGTTCTTGTGTGCACCTCCACGCATCTCGATACGCTTGCTATCGCAGAGAGGGCCTCACCGCGGAATCCAAGGGTTTTAAGCCTGAATAAATCCTCTGCTCCTGAAATTTTGCTCGTCGCATGCCGCTGGAATGCAAGCGGCAGATCATCGCGCTCCATCCCGCATCCGTCGTCGACGACCTTTATGAGCGATATCCCTCCGTCCTCAACCCCGACGAAGATCCTTGTGGCTCCAGCGTCTATCGAGTTCTCGATCAGCTCCTTGACGACAGATGCAGGCCGCTCTATCACCTCCCCCGCGGCTATCCTGCTCACAGTCTCTTCATCAAGTATGTGTATCCTGGGCATCCTTACAGCCGAGCCTTCTTCTGTATTCCACAAGCAGGTTCAGAGCTTGAAGCGGTGTTATCTTCTCAGGCTCAAGGTTCTTTATTTCCTCGAGTATGGAGTTATCCGGGGTCTCCGGCTGATTGAAGAATATGAGCTGGGTGTACCTCTTTGATCTCTTGGATTTACACTTCCTTATCTCTATGGCTGCCTGCTCCTCTATGATACCAAGAAGCTCCTCCGCCCTCTTTATCACCTGCTCTGGTACTCCGGCGAGCCTGGCTACATGTATTCCGTAGCTCTTGTTTGTCGCGCCGGGCACAACTGTTCTGAGAAACGTTATCGACCGCCCCTCCTCCTTCACTGCCATGCTGCAGTTCACAATTCCAGGAAGACTGAGCTGTGTTAGCTGGTGGTAATGCGTCGCGAAGATCGTCTTCGCCCTTATTCTGGAGTGGATGTACTCTGATACAGCCCATGCTATGCTCAGGCCGTCGAATGTGCTCGTCCCCCTCCCGATCTCGTCGAGCAGTATCAGGCTGTCTTTTGTGGCTGATACCAGAATGTTCGCAAGCTCGCTCATCTCCACCATGAATGTGGATCTTCCCGAGACGAGATCGTCCCTCGCGCCGACCCTTGTGAAGATCCTGTCGATGAGCCCTATCTTTGCATATGATGCAGGAACGAACGAGCCGATCTGTGCCATTATCACTATCAGAGCAACCTGGCGCATGAATGTCGACTTCCCGGCCATGTTCGGGCCGGTCAGTATCATGAACCAGCTGCTCTCATCCATTGTGAGATCGTTCGGGACAAAGCCGCCCTTCATGACTCTGTCAAGAACCGGATGCCTGGAGTCGCGGAGTATTATCTCCCTGCCCGCCTCGACCAGGGGCCTCACCATCGCTCCGCGGAGGGCAGCCTTCGTCAGGCCCAGAATCGTGTCCAGCTCCCCTGCAGCGGCTGCAACCTCCTGCACAGCTCTCGTCCTTGATGCAACCTGTCGCCGCAGATCGAGAAAGAGATCGTACTCGAGCGCTGATGACCGCTCTTGCGCTGAGAGCACCCTGCTCTCCATCTCCTTCAGCTCCTGGGTCACGAAGCGCTCCGCATTGGAGAGCGTCTGCTTTCTTATATAGTCGGATGGCACCATCGGAAGGTTCGGCTTAGTGACCTCGATGTAATAACCGAAGACGTTGTTGTATCCGACCTTAAGCGACTTTATCCCAGTCCTCTTCCGCTCGGAGGATTCCAGCTCCGCGATCCAGCTCCTTCCGCTTCTGAGCGCCGCGCGGAGCTCATCCAGCTCGGGGCTGTAGCCATCCCTTATCACTCCACCATCCCTGGGCGAGGATGGAGGATCGTCTGAGATCGCCCTCTCGAGCAGCTCCACGAGATCATCAAGCTCGTTCACATCCAGCCTCTTCCTGATATCAGCAAGATACTCTGACTCCAGACCGCCCATCATCCGTGCGATCTCAGGGATCCGGCGGAGCGATACCCGCAGCGCCACGAGATCCTTCGGCCCTGCGCTTCCGAGCGAGACGCGCCCGATGATCCTCTCCAGGTCGCCGAGACCCTGGAGAAGCTCCGAGATCTCCTCTCTGATCAGAGCTTTTCGCACCATCTCCTCAACTGCATCCTGTCTTCTCCGAATTACCTCCAGGGACATCGACGGCATCTGGAGCCATCTCGAAAGAGTCCTAGATCCCATCGGCGTGACCGTCTCGTCCAGTACCTCCATGAGCGTGCCGCTTCTGGACCCGTCCCTGAGGTTTCTGAATATCTCCAGGTTTCTGAGCGTGACCTCATCGAGAAGCATGTACTCAGATGAGGACATCATCCGGATCGGCTTGATGTGATCCACTGACTGAATCCTGGTTTCCTGCAGGTAGGAGAGAATCGCGCAGGCAGCACGGGCGCACAGGGGGCTTTTCGCTGGCAGATCTACAAGAAGCCCACCAGCCCATGATGCCCCGTTCAACGAAAAGAGCTCCCCATCGACGTACTGCACCAGCATGCCATCCAGAGACACGCCGGGCGGAGCCAGACACTCAGCCGGAGAAAACCTGGCCAGCTCTGATCTCAGCCGCTCCACGGGAACCTCCGATGCCATGAAATCGCCTGTTGATAGATCGAGAAGCGCCAGCCCTGCGAGCCCGTTCTCCGGAAGAATAGCTGCGAGGTAGTTGTTGCTCTTCTCCTGGAGCAGTGCAGGCTCTATCACGGTCCCAGGGGTGACTATCCTGGTGATCTCCCTCCTCACGATCCCCTTCGCCTGCTTAGGATCCTCGACCTGCTCGCATATCGCCACCTTGTGGCCTGCGTTAACAAGCCTTGAGAGGTAAACGTCCAGCGAGTGATATGGTATGCCTGCGAGCGGGATCCTGTTCCCCTCGTCATCCTTCTGCCTCGACGTGAGTGTTATATTCAACGTTCTGGAAGTGGTAACTGCATCATCGCCGAAGGTCTCATAAAAATCGCCCATCCTGAAGAGGAGAAGGGCGTCTGGACACTGCTCCTTTATGCGGAAGTACTGCTCCATGAGCGGCGAGAGCCTTGCCATCAATCACATGTAGACCGCCTCTTAAATATGACTTTCGAATGCCTGACAGAGGCAGCAGCGTCCAAATGATACTGTAAATTTCTCTGTTGCAGCTGTTCGATTGGGTCTGCATAATCCTATGATCCTGAACTCCTCATCATTTAGGCAAGGTGAAACGGAACTGTGGCGAATGATGCTGCTTTTCTTAGAAGATAACTGTG
>NZ_JAOAKP010000147.1 GCF_026419855.1 Methanothrix sp. | reverse complement strand
GACCTACGGTCAATGATAGGGGGACTGTTTTTTTCTTTCAAAACCTTAAGTCATATATATCAGAATCATGTTGGGGTGAAAAGCAACTGCCCTGGTAGTGTAGCGGCCTATCATGAAGCCCTGTCGAGGCTTCGACTCGGGTTCAAATCCCGACCAGGGCGCCACAATGTCCATTTGTATGTTTTTGTTGTATGTGTCTCGAATTTCTACGATATTATATTTTTTGATACCGTCTGAACAAAATCAATTAACTGAGCTCATGATTATCCCGTAGGGGGAAAAATGGTAGTCGTTTTGGGAACGCTAGGATTCCGACCAGAGACGCTAATACCGACGATAAGGTCCACGAAAAGCCTGGATAAAGTGGTGGTTTTCCATAGTGATCATGAGAGGTCAAGGGGTGCTGCGACCGAGGTCAGCGCGTTATGTGAGGCCATGAGCGTGAAGTTCGTGGACAGGGAGATTCCGAACGCATATGATTTCATCATGGTCGCAAGGGC
>NZ_JAOAKP010000146.1:257-516 GCF_026419855.1 Methanothrix sp. | reverse complement strand
GTGGATGACAGGGCTCAACACCCTGCCGGGTTTCCCCATTCGGGCATCCGGGCCTCAAAGGCTCTTTGCGCCTCCACCCGGCTTATCGCAGCTTAGCACGCCCTTCATCCCCTCGGACAGCCGAGGCATCCACCCCGGACCCTTACTAACTTGCACACCCACAAGGAAGGAAAAACCTATTCAGTTGCCAAGATGACACAAGCATGGAGATGGTGGGACTTGAACCCACGACCTCCTGCTTGCAAATCAGGCGCTCTCC
>NZ_JAOAKP010000146.1:0-247 GCF_026419855.1 Methanothrix sp. | reverse complement strand
ATCCCCTTGGACCTGCCCCAGATAATGGGCCTCGGTGGACTTGAACCACCGACCTTGCCCTTATCAGGGGCACGCTCTGACCGACTGAGCTAGAGGCCCAAAGGAACAGCACCTCAATAAGGAGGAAGGACCCTTAGAGTTTGATTGGCTATACAGCCTGAACTTTCTCCGTTATAAAGGAGGTGATCCAGCCGCAGGTTCCCCTACGGCTACCTTGTTACGACTTCGCCCCAGTTGCCAGCCTTCC
>NZ_JAOAKP010000145.1 GCF_026419855.1 Methanothrix sp. | reverse complement strand
GATTCGATCTCCCATATGACAGTGTACAGGACATTGAAAAAAAGAACTCAAGCCATGGCTTGAGAATGCAGCGCATCAAATTTGCTGTAAATTCAAAACAGATCGGTATGCATTCGATTTTAAGATAAGTGTTAGCTGGATGGGCTATCGTTTTTCCTGTGATAAAATTCCTTCTCCAACTTAGTGATTCTTTCCTCGAGCTGGCTGATCCGGATCTGCAGAAGCTTGTGGTCGGTTTGGACATGAGCTATGAGTGTCATGAGCTTTTTAAGATCTTCACTGCTGAGCCAGTAAACGCGATCCTCCTTTCTTGGTGGCAGTGGGTATCTTGGAGATTTATGGGGCATGCAAGTTAATATAGATAAGGATCTATAAAGGTATTGCCTTCTTTAAATTCGGCCTAGCAAACTCTATAAATTATTTTATCATTGTGTTTTTCAAAACCAGTTCACTTGAATGGTGAACGGTTTTGCATTACGCTCTTATTTCTTTAGCAACTTAGATGCTGTCTCTTATACACAT
>NZ_JAOAKP010000144.1 GCF_026419855.1 Methanothrix sp. | reverse complement strand
TACGCATACTAACTCGCATATGAAAGGTCTCCTTGACAGATGTATCTCATCACGGTCCTCCGTCCTAAAGTCGACTCATGATTATGACCTCCTGATCAGGTTCCCTTCCCCGTCGAGATAACCGGCTTCGCGTAGAAGCCGCTGGATAAGTCTATCATATGTCTCTGATAACTTCCCCACTTCTCCCAATAACTCACGGGTTTTTCGACTGACCGGGATGTATGTCGTGTCCTTTTTGCCCATATATTGTAATATCCAAGGGATTCAGCTATATATTTCTACCGAACGAAATATGATATAGTACAAATTTAAAAAATCTTAAATACCAGTGTGATGCTTTATCATATGACACAATAGAGGTGAACATATGAGACTTACCTTCTACGACAAATCTTCTCGTGAAAGGGTGATGTCGAAGAGCGAGTTCCAGGAAAACAAGGATTGAAACATAATCTAAGTCCTCAAACACACAATTCGGTAGATCGCGTCGAAGAGCGAGTTCCAGGAAAACAAGGATTGAAACCGTTTT
>NZ_JAOAKP010000143.1 GCF_026419855.1 Methanothrix sp. | reverse complement strand
TTATGGAAGAATAGGGGCTTGCCCCAGTTCCACCCTCCGCACCACTTATCTGAATTATATCCGCATAAGCTTTTGCCACTCCGGCGGCTATGGTTCCCACGCCCGTCTCCGCCACAAGCTTTACACACACCCTTGCCTTAGGGTTGGCCTCTTTGAGGTCGTTTATAAGCTGGGCTAAGTCCTCTATGGAGTATATGTCGTGATGGGGTGGTGGTGATATGAGGGTTATGCCCGGCTGTGCGTATCTGAGCTTTGCAATGTATTCGTTTACCTTCTTACCGGGTAGCTGTCCACCCTCTCCGGGCTTTGCCCCCTGAGCTATCTTTATCTCTATGTCCTGTGCGGAGGCCAAGTAGGTAGGAGTCACGCCAAAGCGTCCAGAGGCTACCTGCTTTATGGCAGAGTTCTTTATAGTCCAGTATCTTGCGGGGTCTTCTCCCCCCTCTCCTGAGTTGCTTTTCATACCAAGACGATTGCAAGCCTCCGCAAGCACTTCGTGAGCTTCTGGAGAGAGAGCTCCCAAGGACATACCACCCGTTACAAACCTCTTGAGAATGCTCTCTACAGG
>NZ_JAOAKP010000142.1 GCF_026419855.1 Methanothrix sp. | reverse complement strand
GGGCTAGATCCTAGCAACGCCGGAGCGTGGAACAATAAGGGCATCGCCCTCTACAAGCTCGGCAGGTATGATGACGCCATGAAATGCTACGATGAGGCAATAAAACTGAGTCATGACAATGCTGATGCGTGGAACAAAAGAGGCCTTGCTCTCTGTAAGCTCCAAATGTACGATGAGGCTCTGAAGTGCTACGATGAGGCAACAAGGATAGATACTAACAATGCTAACTACTGGTATGAGAAAGGCCATATTCTCATTAAGCTTGGCAGGGCTGAGGACGCAATAAAATGCTACGATGAGGTAATCAGGCAAAATCCTAACAATACAGGTGCATGGTACAACAAGGGCATTGCCCTATATATGCTCGAGAAGTACGATGAGGCTCTGAAGTGCTACGATGAGGCAACTAGATTGAGTCCTAACAATGCCAACCACTGGTACAGCAAAGGCCATCTCCTCATTAAGCTTGGCAGGGCTGAAGATGCAATAAAATGCTTCGACGAGGCAATTGGGCTAGATCCTAGCAACGCCGGAGCGTGGAACAATAAGGGCATCGCCCTCTACAAGCTCGGCAGGTATGATGACGC
>NZ_JAOAKP010000141.1 GCF_026419855.1 Methanothrix sp. | reverse complement strand
GAGATAAAGCGAGATGTATANAAATGACAGCAGATCTCGTGGTGGTGTGTCAGAATAGCAAAACTAGGAAACCAGGAAATTTCCTAGTTCACTTTCGTGGTCTTTTTGATACTGTTTTGAGACTGTCGTCACTGCATGTCGATTTTTGCACTCTCGATGAACCAGCAGCGGGTGCAGTTCTATGTCATTCCTCGGACAAATGACATAGAACAGCGAAGCATGCGGATTGTTGTGTGTCTCGCTGTGAAATCGATATGCACCGCAGCATTTTGTTATATGTCATTATAGACTGGTCTCATCTAAGTGACATAGAACTATATGCTGTGAGGGTGGTGTGGCGCAGGTTTCAGTTCCCTTTTCATCGGGATTGGCATTGCAACGAAGAAGTTCCTTCCCTCTGTATACGGGCGTCACATCGTTTCAGTTCCCTTTTCATCGGGATTGGCATTGCAACAGGAGTACTACTTCGTGACTCCGACCAGCTGCACGTGCAGTTTCAGTTCCCTTTTCATCGGGATTGGCATTGCAACTCGACAATGTAAAAGGTATAGTTTCAGATGGTCTCATAGATTTCAGTTCCCTTTTCATCGGGATTGGCATTGCAACCAAATGCGTTCAGCGTTAGCATGC
>NZ_JAOAKP010000013.1 GCF_026419855.1 Methanothrix sp. | reverse complement strand
GTTGAAGCATGTGTATCCGAGGGTGTAGTCGTCCGCATCCTCTGCTGATATACCCCTGCATCTCTTCGAGATCACAACAGCAAGCTCCCCCTCGTAGTCGACACGCTTGCTTCTATCCGGCAGAATTATGTCGTCGTTGTGGCCCACAACAGCAGAGGGTGGCTTTAAAAAGATGATCGGCTCATATGGAAGGTCCATTTTGAGCTCACGCGCGTGCTCCACGTAGTTCAAGCCCACGCAGACGACCTTTGTGGGAACTGAAGGCGGAAGTAGCTTTACATCCTGCAGCTCATATGAAATCCCGTCAGACAAAATACAGTCGCCATCAACACGACCGCTAAACACACGATCTCCGTATCTGAATCGCGCAATCATGACAGTACCTCTAGTAGCAGCTCTCTTTCATCCCGGACGGGCCGCGCCTGTACCTCCCGAACTCGCTATCGAGCAGCCTGTCTCCTGTGATCACCGGTCCCTCGACGCACACCCTTATACCTTCAGGATCCAGGCAGCATGATCCGCAGATCCCCACGGCGCATTTGAAGTATCTGTTGATGCTCGCCTGGATCCTGGATGCATGCTCTCTGCACCTCCTTATTATATCGATCATCATCATCTCTGGACCGCATAGGTACATCTGATTGTAATCCCTGAGATCGATGGCACTCAAACCTGCTGAGGCTCTGCCCTCGATCCCGGCGCTCCCGTCGTCAGTGGTGAGTATCACATCCCCAAGCTGCCTGAACCGGTCCAGAAATATGATATCGTCTTTGCATCTGAACCCTATCAGGGAGGTCACATCAAATCCCCGCGCCTTAGCATCCTCCCCGAGAAATGCAAGGGGAGCCACACCGACTCCTCCGCCGATGAGGAGGATTTTATCGCCGGTGAGCCTGAAGCCATTTCCGAACGGACCCCGGCTGCCCACACTGTCTCCAGGCTTCAGACCACACAGCGCTCTTGTTGCATCACCAACCGCATGCACGGTGATCGAGTCCGGAGCTGAGAAGCTCATCGGTATCTCGTCCACACCCCTCACCCACACCATGATGTACTGCCCTGGTGTGGGGTTGAGGGATCTCTCAAAGCGTATAGTGCTGACAGATGATGTCTCACGCACAACATCTTTTATAACAAGATTTGCAGGTCTGAACCTCATCTGCGCCTCCGTGCGATCCCGCGTATATCCTCCAGGCGCCAGCCCTTTCTGTCAAGAAACCTGGAGATGCCATTTGTGATCTCCCTTATGACCTCCAGCCCTCCCATGAGCGCTGTGCCGATCTGAACACCAGCTGCGCCTGCCATGATCATCTCGACAGCATCCTGCCAGCACGATACACCGCCCACTCCCACAACAGGTATCTCGAGAGCGCCGGAGAGCTCGTAAACGCATCTCAGAGCAACAGGCTTGATTGCAGGGCCAGAGAGACCGCCGATCACGTTGCCCAGTATCGGGTATCCGGACTCGACATCTATCGCCATCGCCTTCAGGGTGTTTATGGCGACAACAGCATCTGCACCACCGCGCTGGGCTGCGATCCCGAGAACCCTTATGTCCGTCACGTTCGGAGTGAGCTTGACCCAGACCGGAACACTCACGGCTCTCCTCACAGCTCTCGTGATCTCCTCGACGTTTGCCGGATCGCAGCCGATCTCCATCCCGTAGCCCTCGGCGTGCGGGCATGAGAGGTTTAGCTCGAAGCCGTCTGCATCCAGAGCAGATGCAATCTCGGCGAACTCCTCCGGGCACGAGCCGAAGATGCTCGCTATCACCGGCACACCGCCTTCTCTTGCACTCTCGATCTCCTCCTGGAACGCCCTGTAAGACGGATTTGGCAGACCCATGGCGTTTAATAACCCAACGCCCAGCCTCACCACAGTCGGCCCTGGATGGCCATCCCTCGGCTCCACCCCGATGGATTTAGTGACCACGGCACCGGCACCTGCGAGAGCGACCCTGCGCATTGACGCTCCTGTAGTTCCAAGAATGCCGGCCGCCAGTATCAGAGGATTCTCGAGCCTCAGACCGCCAACATCTCCCGATAGGGATGACATGTGGGGCAGATCCCCCTGCAGGGATAAAAGGTTTCTCAGCTTCCCTGGAACAGACCCATGTGCTCCTTCTCCACGATCCTGCTCAGGGATTCGGAAGTGATATCGGTTATGGGGTAGTACCTGCCACCAGCTGCCTCTGCGAGGTCTCTGCAGTAGCCCAGCCTCATCTTCATGAACGATGATCCCATGACCTCTGTGTCTATGACCACGGTGTGGACCCCAAGCCTTCTCGCCTCCTCAGCGAGTTGAATGATCTCCTTCTTTGGATTGCCGGATGGAGATACATTCGCCCTTCCATCTGAAATGAGCACCATCATCGGCCTGGTCTCCCGGTTCCTCATCAGCTCCCCCTGCATGACCCTGAGAGCCCTTGAGAGGCCTGCAGACAGCGGAGTCCTGCCGCCGGTGGGAAGCTCTGAGAGTCGTTTCATCGCGAGATCCACGCTTGAGCATGGAGGGAGGAGAAGATCTGCATCATTTCCCCTGAACGCAACCATACCTACCCTGTCCCTCTTCTGGTAGGAGTCCATGAGGAGCGAGAGCACGGCGCCCTTGGCGCTCTCCATGCGGCGCATCGCGCCCATCGAGCCGCTCGCATCGACAACGAATAGCACAGTGGCAGAGGTCTTTCTCACCCTCTCCTTCTCCCTTATGTCCTGCGGGAGTATGCTCACCGCGAACCTTCTTTCACGCATGTGCTGGTAAGGCGCAGCAGCCCTGATCGTGGCGTCGAATGCGATATCCCTCCCTCCCAGAGGCAGCTGGGATCTGAGGTACCTTCCGGATCTGCGCATGCTCAGGCTGCTCACCCTTCTCCCTTTAGGCATCCTTCTCAGCACCCTGTCGCGCCTCAGGGCGTTTCTGAGCTGCGTTAAATCTATCGGAGAGCCTATCTTGAAGACCC
This sequence comes from Methanothrix sp., assembly GCF_026419855.1. Lineage (GTDB taxonomy): Archaea > Halobacteriota > Methanosarcinia > Methanotrichales > Methanotrichaceae > Methanothrix_B. The sequence continues at coordinate 34,459 of NZ_JAOAKP010000013.1, read as the reverse complement.
TCTCCTCAGGCCCGGCGCCTGTCTGCTCTCTGGTCTCCCCCGAATGCTGACTTTTATGATCGTGATGCTCATGCTGATGCTTCTGCTGATGTTTATGCTCCTGGTGCTTTGCCATCGCCTGCTCGAGCTTCTCCTGAGCCATTGATGGCGGCTCAAACGGCTTGCTTCTCATTCTGTGGGGCAGCGCCAGCATCATAGCCTTCCTCACATCCCCCTCTGTGACCTCGCTCCTCCCCTCGAAAGCCGCTATGGTCCTGGCGGTCCTGGCCGTGACTATCTCAGCTCTGTGAGTCCTAACCCCCATATCGATGCATGTCTGGGCTATGAGCCTTATTAGATAGTCGTCCATCACGACCCCTGGAAGCACCTGCTTCGCTCTGCGTATCCGTTCCCTCAAGAGGTTCTGCTCCTCGCTCCACTCAGAGATGAAATCCTCCGGATTGGCTTCAAACCGCTCGGCCCTCTTTGCGATCTCGACTCTGAGATCTACATCAGAGATAACCTCGACGTTGACCTGGAGGCCGAAGCGGTCGAGGAGCTGCGGGCGGAGCTCTCCTTCCTCAGGGTTCATCGTGCCGACGAGCATGAATCTAGATGGATGGGCGACAGAAACCCCCTCCCTCTCGACGATGTTCACCCCCATGGCTGCAGCATCGAGAAGAACATCGGCAACATGGTCATCCAGGAGGTTCACCTCGTCTATGTAGAGAATGCCCCTGTTCGCTGCAGCAAGTATCCCCGGCTCCAGCGCCTTGATGCCCTCCTTTATCGCGCGCTCCACATCCAGGGATCCGACAATCCTGTCCTCTGTGGCGCCCAGCGGAAGATCAACGACCGGCATTCTTCTCATTAGAACCTGCAGCTCCCCATTCTGGCTCCTCTGGTAGCATATATCACACATCTCATCCTCGCTGAAGGGATTGCAGTTGAAGGGACAGCCGCCAACAACCGGTATTTCATCGAGAATATCTGCAAGGGCACGAACTGCAGTTGATTTCGCAGTGCCTTTGTCTCCCCGTATGAGGACGCCACCTATCCTTGGGTTAATGGCATTGAGCACGAGGGCCAGCTTCATCATATCCTGACCAACGATCGATGTGAACGGGATAGCGCGTCTCTTGAGATGATGCATTTTTTATACCTCTGTTAAGTTTGATCACATCTAGTTATATAAGTATGTTTTTAGTATCAATTTGTGACATCAACATTAAGTTATAGATTAACATATCTGCTAGAGGTAGGTAGTCTACCTTTGTTGAGTTGATCCCAATGGGCTGGCTTCCTCAAATGTGTTTATTTTGGACGATATCAGCCTCGAAATCGAAACCCATAGGTCTGTTCATCTCTGTCTGACGTTCTCCAGCGTGGCTGACGGCTACGAATCGCCTGAAGCTATTGCTTTTGCGCTTATCCACACCCCATAGATAGACTACCTAAACTTGCAGGGGGAAGTAAAGCCGCTTGCAGCTGCTTGTATCATAAGATCTCGTCTCTCCGACGATTCGGCCACATGAGCCAACAGTTTTTCGACGATCCCTCAAGCTCCAGAACCGCAGCGCTTTCCGATCCAAAGACATACCCGTCATATTTTGATCATTTATACGCAAATCTTATATACGATGTACTAATTTAGTCATCAAAGTACATTAACTTGCATAAAGGTGATCCTGTTGAACTATCTTGCGAGGCTGATTGAGGGACAGAATCTCACCATGGCGGAGGCTGAATCGATGCTGGGCGCGTTCTTCGATGGCGCCACTGACGCGCAGATCGCCTCGGCTCTCACCGCTCTCAGGATGAAGGGCGAGACTGCTGAGGAGCTCGCTGGCATGGCAAAGAGGATGCGTGAGTCCGCGATTCGGATAAGGCCGAGGGTCTCCGGTACACTGGTGGACACATGCGGTACAGGTGGGGACAGCATGAACACGATAAATGTGAGCACGGCAGCCGCGATAGTTGCCGCTGCGTGCGGCGTGCCGGTCGCGAAGCACGGGAACTACGCTGTGAGCTCGCGATGCGGAAGCGCCAACGTCCTCGAGGCTCTGGGTGTGAACATCTCCTGTCCTCCTGATAGGGTGAAGAGCATCATAGAGTCTGTTGGTATCGGCTTCATGCTCGCCCCTCTCTTTCATCCGGCGATGAAGCGTGTCGCGCATGTCAGAAGGGAGATGGGGGTCAGGACGGTGTTCAACGTTCTGGGGCCACTAACAAATCCAGCAGGTGCGGAGGCGCAGGTCGTGGGGGTATACTCTCAAGCACTCTGCGAGAAGATCGCAAACGTGTTGGGCCTTCTCGGAACGAAGCGGGCGATGGTTGTGCACGGCAGCGGTCTCGATGAAATATCAAACACTGGCACCACCTTCGTCTCTGAGCTCTGCGATGGGGCGGTGAGAAACTACGTTATAGACCCCCGGGATCTAGGATATCCGCTTGCAGATCTGAATGAGATCGCCGGAGGAACTCCTGAGGAGAATGCGGAGCGCCTTGTGAGGATACTCAAGGGGGAGAAGAGCAGGGCGAGGGATCTGGTGGCGATGAACGCAGGCGCTGCCGTCTACGTCTCAGGAATGGCATCCACCCTACGAGATGGGTGCGCGATCGCCGAGGGCGCCATAAGCTCAGGGAGCGCACTGGAGACCCTGAAGGCACTGGTCGAGGAGAATGGGGATCCTGCAAGGCTCAGGAGATTCCTGTGAGGTATCCCCCGCTTCTCGGTGATCTTCAATGACCAGGGTCAAGATCTGCGGGCTCACAGATGAATACGAGCTGAGATGCGCGCTGAAATCAGGCGCAGATGCAGTCGGATTCATAGTGGAGATAGAGCGCTCAAGGCATCGCCTCTCTGTGGATGAGGCCAGAAAGCTGATCGAGATGGTACCGCCGTTCACAGTGAGCGTCGCCGTTGTGGAGCCATCTGGCGTAGATGATGCTGTCCAGCTCGCAGGTCATCTTCAGAGCGACGCGCTTCAGATCCACGGGAAGCTCTCTCCCAACGAGATAAAGGAGATCAGAAGACGCATTCCTCAGAGGATCATCGTCGCAGTGCCTCCCGGATCTGAAAGAGCTGCGGAGGTGAGCAGGGTTGCTGATGCGGTTCTTGTTGATACACCAGCCCCCTCAGGTTTAGGAGGATCCGGCAGGACACACGACTGGTCTGTGACAGCTAGAATGAAATCGATGCTCCACGCTCCACTGATACTTGCAGGTGGCCTGAGGCCAGAGAACATCGTTGACGCGATTGATACAGTGAGACCGTATGCTGTTGATGTCTCCAGCGGCGTCGAGACTGATGGGCGGAAGGATCCGGCGAAGGTTGAGGAGTTCGTGAGGAGGGTGAGATCCTGTCATTGATTTATCCGGTCCTCATCGACGTCACGGACAAGATCAGTGTTGATGCGCCGCTCTCGCTCTATCTCTCCCTGAGAGACCGACGGTATCCTTACCTCCTGGAATCTGTGGAGAAATCAGGCCAGCGGGCCAGGTTCTCGTTCGTCGGCGCAGATCCATCCGCGGTTGTGAGATTGAAGAACCGCGAGATAGAGGTCGAGGTCTTCAATGGCGGGGAGAAATTCCTGAGCCAGAGGCTCTCGGGATGTGCGGAGATCGAGGAGTCCAATTACGGAATAAAAGGAAGGCTGCTTCCGGAGTTCGATATGTTCGATGCTCTGCGAGCCGCGATACCATGCCCGAGATCAGATGAGAGGAACTTCTTCGGAAGGCAGGTCTTCCTCGGGGGCGGTATCGGATACATCGCCTATGATATGGTCAAGGAGCGTCTCGGGAGAGTCTCCACATCCAGCACTCCTGATGCACAGTTCGCGATAGTCGAGAGCACCTTCATCTTCGATCACCTCATGAGACGGGTCTACTTCGCGGTCGTTCCAATGCTTCCCGGGGCGAAGACAGATCTGATAGGGAGGGTAGAGGGTGTTGACGAGTATCCAGAGAATTCCGAGCTCCGCGGGAGGATCGTGCGCTCCGGTGATCCCGAGGAGTACATGGAGGCGGTTGTGGCCGCAAAGAAGCACATTATCGATGGAGATATCTTCCAGGTGGTGCTCGCGCGATTCACAGACATCGAATGCAGTGATACCATAGCGCTCTACAGAAACCTCCGGAGGATCAACCCCAGCCCATACACATACCTCTTCGAGTTCGGGGATATCGCAATTGTGGGCGCATCTCCGGAGACCCTCTTCAACACATACGCCGGGACCCTGCGGGTCAATCCGATCGCGGGGACGTGCCCCAGAGGCAGAACCCCTGAGGAGGATGAGGCCCTGGCGAGGGCGATGCTTAACGACGAGAAGGAGAGGGCAGAGCATGTGATGCTCGTGGATCTCGGAAGGAACGATGTGAGGAGCGTGTGCAGGGCAGGAAGTGTGAGGGTGGAGGACTTCATGTCGGTCTTGAGATACTCCCACGTCCAGCACATCGAGACCACGGTCTCGGGCGTGCTGAGAGAGGAGTGCGATCAATTTGATGCAGCGCGCGCTGTGTTTCCCGCAGGGACTCTATCAGGCGCGCCGAAGATGAGAGCCATGGAGATCATCGACGATCTTGAGAGAGAGCCCAGGGGGATCTACGGAGGAGGTATCGGGTACTTCTCAGCTGACGGAAGCGCAGACTTCGCAATAGCCATCAGGAGTGTCATTCTGAAAGATAATATCGCAAGGGTGCAGGCTGGCGCTGGAATAGTCGCGGACTCGGAGCCTGAGAGGGAGCTGGCCGAGACCGAGAGGAAGATGGGCGCGATGAAGCGTGCGCTGGGGGTGATCGATTGAACAGACCAATACTCTTCGTGGACAACCAGGACTCTTTCGTGTGGAACCTCGTGGATTACGTATCGCAGCTCTACCCTGAGACGCTGGTCGTCCCGAACCGGATATCACTGAGGGAGGCGAGGGATATAGACCCGGTTGGCATCGTGATATCCCCAGGCCCAGGGCATCCAGCGAACCCCAGGGACATAGGGAACTGCATCGAGATAATAAGGTTTTTTGGGTCATCCGGCGTGCCGGTACTTGGTGTGTGCCTGGGCCACCAGGCGATCAACATCGCGTTTGGAGGTAGCATATCCCACACAAAGCCTCTCCATGGAAAGGTCTCTCGGATAATACACGATGGTCGTGGTGTGTTCAGAGGCATTGAGTCCCCGCTGATCGGGGGCAGATATCACTCTCTGGCGGTGAAGACCCTGGCACCTGATCTTGTGGTATCTGCGATGAGCGATGATGGGGTGGTGATGGGAATCAGGCACATGAATCTCAGCGTAGAGGGGCTTCAGTTCCATCCGGAGTCTGTTCTCACACCCTGCGGCATGAAGATAATATCGAACTGGGTGAAGGTGGTGGAGGATGCATCCGCTCATAGAAGGAATACTGAGCGCAACAGAGCTGCGAATGGCTGGAGTGAGACAGTCGTTTGATCGGCTGGAATCCAGAGATCTCATAGGCTCTGCTCTGTCAGCAAGGAACAAGGGCCTGGTACCGGTGATAGCCGAGATAAAACCGCGGGCGATATCCCGGCCCCTGAGAGAGGGCGAGGCTGGAGATATAGCACGGTTCTATGAGAGCATGGGCGCGTGCGGTATCTCAGTTCTCACAGAGCCCACGTACTTCCTAGGCTCGATATCATCCCTGGAAGAGGCCAGAACCTACACATCCATTCCAGTTCTCAGGAAGGACTTCATAATAAACAGAAAACAGATCCGTGAGGCTGAGGCAGATCTCGTGCTGCTGATCGCATCCATAGCAGATATCGAGGAGCTAATAGAGGATGTCAGGGCAGCTGGAATGGAGCCTCTGGTAGAGGTTCATGATGAGTATGAGCTTGATATGGCAGCAGATGCCGGCGCCACGATGGTTGGAATAAACAACAGGGATCTCAGAACCCTGGAGGTGGATCTGAGAAGGTTCGAGGCTCTCGGTCCGCTTGCGAGAGATCTCGGCCTCTTCACGGTCGCTGAGAGCGGGGTGGGCTCGAGAGAGGACGCTCTGAGAATGATGAGCGCAGGCGCGGATGCGATCCTCATTGGGACATCGATAATGAAAAACCCCGCTCTGCTTGGGGAGATAACGGGAATCGAGGTCTCCCAGGCAGCGTGAAGTTCCTGCAGCCTCGAGGTGTTCTGGCCAGAGGGTGAAGCGTGGCCAAAGGATTTTTAAGCGCAGCTGGTGCGTAGTGAGAGGCCATGCGGAGCTCTCCCAGACTTGTGATCGTTGGAGGCGGAATAGCTGGAGCGGAGCTCATCAGGCTGCTAGCAAATGCAGACCTAGAGATATCGCTCATAGAGCCTAAGCACCAGATAGAATGTCAGGCTTTATACCCTGATTACCTTGCAGGTCTGGTCGGTATCGACGATATGATCGCTCCGCTGGGCGACTTCTGCGAGCGCTCCGGCGCCATGCACATCAGCGAGCGGGCGCTCGATCTCGATGACGGGACCGTCGTCTGCCAGAGGTCGCGGGTCGAATATGATATTCTCGTGATAGCCGTGGGGGCCGAGCAGAACTTTTACGGCGTGAAGGGCTCGGAGAATGCGTTTTCTGTGAACACATTTGAGGGAACGCTGCACGCCCGGGAGTTCATAGAGCGCGAGAGCCCGGACAGGATAATGGTCGTCGGCTCTGGCCTCACAGGTGTGGAGGTCGCATCAGTCCTCGCCGATTCTCTGGAGTCAAACATATACATAGTGGAGATGCAGGACCGGATACTCCCACAGTTCCCCGAGGGGATCTCCAGGCTGGTGGAGAGGATACTCTTTGAGAGGGGAGTGAGCATACTCACATCCACTCAGGTCTCTGAGATACATAGGGACAGCATAACCTTCGCGGATGGCACAACCCTGGACTGCGATATGACAATATGGACAACGGGCATAAAGCCGACGCAGTTCTCTGAAAACCTCCGGCTTCCGAAGAAGCGCGGCTGGCTTCTGACAGATCCCTATCTGCGCGTTCAGGATGATATCTTCGCGATCGGGGACTGTGCCTGGGTCGAGATCGATCAGAAGCTCGCGACCAAGACGGGCATAGAGGCTGAGAGGCAGGCAAAGCATATGGCCGAGAACCTGAAAAGGATGATCAGAAGGCGGCCACTGGCCCAATACTCAATACTCGCATGCACCGAGAATCCAATCGCCCTTATCTCCACAGGCTGCGGCAGGGCCGTGGGGGTATACGGGAGGACATGCATAACAATCCCCGCAAGGCTTCTGAGAGCTGTGAAGATATGGATTGATAAATCGATAGTCAGCAGGTATAAGTAATAGATCACTCGCATCACTAAGATCAACAGCGTTTGAGATTGCAGGTTCGCTCTTGTGTTTTCAGCAACTTAGATGTCAAGCATACTGGTTGCTGGATGCCCACATTCATTCGCCAGGAGCACATAGCGGGAACAGTGCCTCTCCGAGCAAGTCATCAAACGGATAAGAGCGTGCAGGTCATGGGATATACAAGCCGGTTTCTGTACTCGAGCCCACTAACTGCAAATGATCTCTCTGAAACACTGGTGAGATCCTGCGGTAACGGAGATCCCTCGGCAGGGCACTTTGTCCACATCCGGCAATTATGAGTGTATCCAGAAATGCTTTTAAATCCTCCCGCTATTCTCACTAAATCTGGGGAACCATGGGGTGAATCCTGAATGAGAATTGGTTTTGGTTTTGCGATCGCGCTGCTGGCATTTGTAGCTGCAGCCAGTGGTGCTGAGGAGAACAAGTCCTGGCTTGCAGACGATATGCTCGAGACGTACCATGAGGGTACCCTGAACTTCCTCGAGGATCCAACCGGCGCAGGACTCTCAGTGTACGATAATTATGTCTTCTACGTCAAGGGCTCAACCTACTTCAGATCGAAGTGGAAGACCCCACCGAACCTTCCGCCGGATAAGAGCTGGGCCTGGGGCTCAGGAAATGTCGGTGGCTGGGCGTACACTCCGGAGGGGACGTTCATAAGATTCGAGATGGTGTCGCCTCCCTCCTACGTATACATCGGCGGAACGGCAGTGCCATACACAACATATGTATCAGCGCCTCTCTACACTGAGAGCAACCATCTCTACATCCACGGCGCGGATAGCCTTACCAGATATGTGAAGGCGCCTGCCGGCTCGAGCGTGTGGCTTCTCGCCTACACAAAGACAGCGGGCATGGCTGATGTGTATAAGGTCTCTCCTGATTCGACGGTCTCTGTGAACAGAGTGGTCATGCCGGCGGGATACAGCCACATGTCGCTGAACATAACCGATCCCGGAAGGTACCTGGTCAGCTTTGTGAAGGACAGCATACCCAGCGAGACGGTCGTCATAGACGCGATCCCCGCTGCTGTAACCCTAAGCTGATCACTATCTTTCCCTTTTTCTGTCCATTCTGTACATGATGTCCCTGGCATCCTCGTCCCTGCTAACCCACGCCTTCAGAGCCGCTGCATCCCCCTTCTTGCTCTCCTTCGCGTAGCCCAGGAACTTCATCACAGAGTTGATGCCCTCTGTGCCGGCGCTTATTATGAACGCTGTGATCAGGGCATCGAGCAAGTCAAAGTAATATCCCTGCTGAATATCGCTGTAGATGCATAGAGGTGCCAGCACGCGCAGGCCTGTGCCGAAGGCTATCATAAGACCCGCGATCAGCGATATTATCCCGAGGATCAGCTTCTTGTCCCTCTCCCCTATAAGCCTCACAACTATGGGATCCAGTATCTCAAGAAACTGCTGTATCGCGAAACCGGCCGCAAATATCGGCACAATCGTGGCCACCAGCTGATCCATTCCGAACCTCCAGCGTAGAGTTGTTTATAACTGAATAAGTATTTTACGGTTAATTATGCTTTAATCTGTGAGCAGCAGCAAGATATTATACATGCTGTGCATACAGGCGTGATGCCTGGAGATGAGCATATGAGCGGAGCTAAGCTCGGGGACAGGGTCCGTGTGCATTACACTGCGAGGCTTGAGAGAGGAGTCATTGTGGATACATCCGAGGGCGGGGAGCCATTCGAGTTTGTTCTGGGAGACGGCAGGGTGCTCCCCGGGTTCGAAGAAGCAGTCATCGGAATGAGCCCGGGGGAAGTGAAGACCGTCAGGATACCTCCGGAGAAGGGGTATGGGCCGTACAGGCAGGATCTCGAGGTCGAGGTCGAGAGGTCCAGGCTGCCAATGGATGTTGAGCTGAATATAGGTGACACGATGGAGGTCGTGGAGGACGATGGAAGGGTGATCAAGGTGGAGGTAATGGATATAATAGGAGATAAGGTGGTGCTGAACGCCAACCATCCGCTTGCAGGCGTCGATCTGATATACGAGATCCGGCTGCTGGAGATACTGTGATCTTTTAAAATATATATGCTGGTTCAGCAACAGGCGGGTCTCTCATGAGGTCGCAGCGCAGGCTCTGGGCTTTGGTGGTTCTGATCACCTCAGCATTTATGTTGAGGCTCTATGCTGGAAGGCTCGCTCTATCAGATGGATCTGTCCTCTTCTACGGCCCGGACTCCTACTACCACATGCGCAGGATTATTTATACAGTGGACCACTTTCCTGCCACGCTCTGGTTCGACTCGTACGTGGATTATCCAAACGGGCTGGAGATAACCTGGCCACCGCTCTTCGATATCCTAGGGGCTGCTGTGGCATCGCTCGGCAGTGGCACATACGGCTTTGAGGTCATATCGTCGATGCTTCCGCCAGTTCTCGGCGCCCTCACTGTCGGGGTAATCTACCTGGCTGCGAGGGAGATGTTCGATGCGCGGACCGGCCTGGCATCTGCGTTCTTCCTCGCAATATCATCATACGCGGTGGCTGTGAACTCATTTGGATACGTTGATCACCATGCTCTCGAGATGCTGCTGCTCTCGCTCATCATGCTATCGCTTCTGCGAGCCGCCAGCGATGTGAGGTGGTCTGCAGCCGCCGGGCTCTTCATGGCGCTTCTCGCCTACACATGGATGGGCTCAGCCGCTTATGTCCTCATGGTTCTGATCTACACCATCGCCAGGATGTCACTGGATCTCAGAGATGGCAGAGAGCCACCGAAAGATCTCGTGATCGCGCCTGCGATCGCCTCGCTTCTTGTGCTCCCGTTCTGTAGCAGTCACTGGATGCTCCCATCGGCCATTGCCATATTCGCCCTTCTTGGCGCATCTCTTTTTGGATTTGCGATTTACATCTACATTCTCTCGCAGAAACGCCTGCCATGGTACTCGCTTCCGGGTATCATGATATCCGCTGGCTTGATCCTTCTGCTTTTCGTCTACGCACTCAGAGATAGCATCACATCAGTGGTTTACAAAACACTGGTGAGCAGGCTCCCCTACATCATCGGCGGAGAGATGGCTGGGCTCATAGAGGAGGCCAGCCCGCTCCTCACCATGGACCTCATGTCGGTTCTGGGGCTCAACATAATCATAACAGTGGCAGTTCTTGCGCTGGTAGCAAGACGTCACATTTACGATCGGAAGAAGGTTCTACTGATCGTATGGACTTTAATCGCCCTGCTTCTCACAATCGGGCAGAAGAGGTTTCTCTACATCCTCGCGATGAACATGTCCATCCTCTTCGCTGTTCTCTTCTCAGAGTTCTGCGTGCTTGCTGAGAAAAGGTCTCTGAAGAGAAGGCATATGATGGCTCTCACGCTTATCATTCTTGTGGTGATGGCCGTTCCCTCCTTCTGGAGGCTCAGCAGGATCTCTGACGATGCACCTGATATAGAGAGCGACTGGGTGGATGCGCTGAAGTGGCTGAAGGAGAACACGCCAGTGACCAGCTTCTTCAATGATCCCTCCAGCAGGCCGGAGTACGGCATAATGAGCAGCTGGAGCTACGGCAACTGGATACTCTACCTTGCAGAACGACCGGTGGTTGCGAACAACTTCCAGGCGGGAGTGTATGATTCCACGAGGTTCTTTTTGTCTGAGATAGAGAGCGATGGGGAGAGAATACTGGAGCGAAGGAACGTGAGGTATGTCATAACATCATGGGAGATGCTGTATCTCACCCTTCCATCGACAGCGCGATGGATCGGGGAGGACCCGATGAGCTATATAAGATACAGCACCTCAGGGAAGTATCTCAGCATAGAACTCACGGACCGGCTCAGGAAGACGCTGCTCGCCCGCCTCCAGCTATACGATGGGATTAACATGAGCCATCTTAGACTTGTGTATGAATCCGGGACATTCAAAGGAGACAACCCGAGCAGTGCGAGCGTGAAGATCTTCGAGCATGTACCCGGAGCTGTTGTTACTGGAAGGAGCAGCGGGCCTGTAGTTGCGCTGCTAAATCTAACAACGAACCAGGGCAGGAGGTTCACGTATGCGATCGAGGCAGCGCCAGTGAATGGAGTTTACACACTCCGCCTGCCGTACTCGACCGGAGACAATGGAGCCGTGAGAGCGGAGGACGCATATATCATCATGAACCCGGAGATAGCAAAAGAGCTGAGCATCGAGGAGGAGGATGTGCTCATGGGCAGCACGATCCAGCTCGATATCTGATGCGAAAAACGTGCGAAGCACATCTGCCTGAAGAACCCGCATCATGAATCTCAGGCTGTTCTCAGCACATCCTCATAGACCCTTACGGTCATCTCTGCGATCTTGTCCCAGCTGAAGTCATGCTCGAGCCTCGCCCGGCCCAGTGAAGATAACCTCTTCATCTCCTCAGGGTTATTGAGCAGGCGTTTGATGCACCATGCGATCGATTCCGGCTGGATGTAGGCGAGCAGACCATCCTCGAAGTTTTTTATTATCGTGACTGCCTCCGTGGCGACCACAGGCTTTCCGGCGTCCCATGCCTCCAGGACCACCACGCCGAACGGCTCGTTCCTGCTGGGCAGGCATATTATGTCGCATGCGTTCATCAGATCCTCTTTTGTTGAGCTTGGAACGTACCCCAGGAATCTGCACGCATGCTCGACGCCGAGCTCTCGCGCCAGCCGCTCGCACTCCCACTTCATATCGCCTTCGCCGACGAACACAAACTTCGCGTCCCACCTCTCCCGGAGCACATCGGGTATCGCTCTGACCAGAAGATCCGGCCCTTTCTGATAGCACATCCTGCCGCAGAAGAGGATCACAGGCGCGAGCGGGTGTATGCCGTACCTCTCCTTGACCCTGCCGGCATCAAGAGCCCTTCTGAGCTTCCCGATCACTATCCCGTTGGGGATCACCTCGATCTTCTGCTCCGGTATGGAGTAGAGCATCATCAGCTCATTCTTCATGCACTCTGTCGTCACTATCACCCTTGCAGACTCGTAACCTCCGAGCCATTCGCGATGGGAAATCTCTCGGGATACAGGATTCTGCGGATGGCTGTTCCCGTTTCTCCCCCACTCGGTGCTGTGGACTGTGAAGATCAGCGGAATGGCATGACTCTTCTTTATTCGCACGATCGCATTCACAGGATGCCAGTCATGGCCGTGGATCAGATCGAACCTTCCGAAGATGCTCTGGACGGACTCGAACCGGTCGACCATCGCATCGCACATCGTGTCCATCTGATGAACTATATCCCCCGTGGGGTCGTGGTCCACACGCTGGTAATGGACATCATTTATCTTATCGTAGTAATCAAAATCACCACGCCGCGTGAAGACATGCACCTCGTGGCCCATCCTGGCGAGAGCCTCGGACAGCTCAGAGACATGCGGGGCCACGCCGCCGACCTTCACCGAGTAGAGGCTCTCCCAGGAGAACATACCTATACGCATCAGCTCACCTTTAACAGTATATCTCAACGGATTGGTGTGATTTAACTCTTTCACATCTCTCGAAATTCTGTTCTGATTCTGTCTGTCAGGTCAGACATCAATTTTATATGAATCTATTTTGAACTCCGGGTAATGCGTGCGAAATGCTCCTCGCACGACAATACGTTGCTCTTTGGAGCACGCCGCGCTTCAGGCGGTCGTCACTTCATCAATTTACAACTATCGAGGTCATGGATGCCGTTTGCATTTCCGCAGACGCTTCAAATCATGAGATTGACCTGAGCTCCGAGGCTGCCTGCTCAGGAGGAACTGGGTTTATGTGGATGCCTGTATTCTTCTCGAAGCCTGCGATCCTGGTTATGGCAGGCTGAATCCTGATGTTCAAATGGTAGTTTGAGCTCATTTGAAACAGCATGTAGTTGTACGGAGGATCATTCAGAAGTGCAGAAAGCCGGTGGAGGGCATCCCTCAGTGCTCTGCCAAGTCCCGCGAGCATCGATCCGTTGATCTCAATAAGATTGCTGATGTGCTTGAACGGCAGGATCCACATCTCATAGGGTGTCTGTGAGTAAAAAGGCGCTATGCAAACCCACTCCCCTTCTCTGAATATGATCCTCTCAGAACCCGACTCCCGCTCAGCGATCATGCAGTAAGGACATGCAGGCATAGACGATATCGAGGATATCTCTCGCATCAGAAGCGGCGGGACCAGAGGAAGCGCTATCAGCTGTGTGTGCGTGTGGCTCAGGGACGCACCGGCCTCACGACCCCAGTTCTTGAATATGGATACATACGATGATCCATGCTCGATGTGATACCGGTATCTGTCAGCATAGACGCTGATCATTCTGATCGCCGTCTCGTTATTAAAGGCGGCCGGACTGCTCTCATGATCCGGCGATTCGATTATGACCTCGTGTCCTCCCCTGGCAGGCATAGCCATCCACTCTGGGGTTGGCGCAACCGGGCTCTGAACCATCGCAGGGTACATGTTCGGGATGCATCTTGCCCACCAGCCCCTGATCCGCGTCTCGCCATCTTCAAACACACCATCGTCTCTGTATACGGCCACAGCTCTGGGCGTCATCTCCTCGTTTCCGGGGCAGAAAGGACATTCCTTCGATGTGCGCATCTCCCTCGCCCGGATGAAATCTGTTGGCCTTTTGGCCCGCTCCTTCGCTATGACGCAGTACTCCTCAAGGAAATAATGTCGCCTCAGCTCCGGTATGCGATAACCTCCTCGTAGATCTTCAATGTGTTCTCAGCAGCCTTTCGCCATGTGAACATCTCCAGGACACGCTCCCTGGCGTTCCTCCCCCACTCCCTGAGGCGAGCCGGATCTTCGAGAGCTAGATTTACACCCCATGCGATATCGTTCGGGTCGCGAGCGTTCACATGCACGCCTGTTGGCTTATCCGTCTCAGGCTTCATGACTATCTCTCTCAGACCGCTGACGCCACTGGCTCCGACGACACAGGCGCGCTCCATCGATGCGGCCTCGAGCGCCACTATCCCGAACGGCTCATAGATGCTGGGAAATATGCAGAGGTCAGCGAGCGCATAATGATATGCTTTCTCCTGAGGGGAAAGATAGCGATCAACGAGCAGAACACCGCCAAGCCGCTCAGCTTCGGATCTCACATGATCTCTCAGGGATCCGTTTCCCACCACGAGGAGCCTGACATCCGGATGTTTTCTGCGGATGATAGGAAGAGCGCTGAGCAGCTGGGAAACGCCCTTGACAGGCTCGAGCCTTCCGAGAAATAAGAGGACTGTATCAGATTCCTTCAGGCCGTAACTCTCCCTCAGCATTCCGAGCCTCTCCGGCCTCACAGCAGATGGATCGAAGATCCTTGTGTCCACGCCGTGGTAACATACTCTTATCTTATCAGCCGGCACGCCGAGCCCCTCGAGCTCCCCCTTCATCGCCTTCGAGACTGTCAGCACGAGATCCGCGAGCCTGGTGCCCTTCACCTCCAGCGATACAAGCTGCTGGTTGGGGTGCTCGGAGCGCCCGACCTCGGTGCAGTGGACGTGGTATATCATTGGCATGCTCTGACGCAAAGCCATCCCTGCGGGCAGCGCGAGCCAGTCGTGCGCAACACAGAGATCAAAAGGACCCGAGTCCCTCACACGGGCTGCAGCCAGCTGGTTGTAGCTAAGGAGATTGTTCAGGAAATCCAGGCCAGAGCCCCAGGAGAGGGTCTCTTTTGAATAGAATATCTCGAGCGCATCGCTCATCGGAAGCGGAATATCCCTGAACGCCGTAACGCCCCGCTTCGTCTCCTTTCTCTTCAGATCAGGTCTGCCCATCGTGAACACAGAGACCTTATGCCCCATCGAGGCGATCTCTCTAGATATCGAATCCACATAAACACCGAGACCGCCGTAGACTAGCGGAGGGTACTCTGTGCTCAGATACGCTATATTCATCACACCACCAGGTTTCTGTAATACTCCATGACAGGCTCCCTCCAGTCCATGTACTTTGCAAGCGCAAACGACTCCTCGCATAGGAGCCTGTACTCGATCTGATCTGCCACATGGCTCCAGGTGAAGTAATCGAGCGCGAGGGCGTAGTCGAGCACGGTCTCATTGTAAGTCTGCTCTATGTTGTCGACCACAACAACCCCTCCCATGCCGGTTGTGAGCCTCTTTATCTTCTTCAGAGCATCGCTGAAGCCGCAGGCTCTGCTGACTATGCTCGGCGTCCCCTCCTTGCCTGCCTCAAGTCCCGTGAGAAGGAAGGGCTCGTACTGTGAGGGGAAGATGCCCGCAACGCAGCCTGCCATGATCTCGTCTGCCCGCATGTTCAGCCCTCCGTCATCTGGCCCAACCCATTGCGGGTAGAGAATCGCGGATACTATGCGGTTTCCTGATACGAGCCTCCATGGCTCCAGCCCCTTCTCCTGTATCATCTTGTAGAGCCTGTTCTCCTCCCATACAAGAATCTCGGGCGTCAGGTTTATGGGGAAGCCCTGCGGGAGCCTGTCCTTCTGCTTCGGGCCATGCGCCGCTATGAGGAAGCATGCTACCCTGATCTTCTCGGCAAATCTCTGCTTCATAGCTCTGTGTTTGAGCAGGTGATCCTGAAGGACCAGTGCGTCAAGAAGCTGTGGATATCCCTTATTCTCTATCTCTATCCTCGATATTGTGAATACCGGGATTATGTTCTCAGGATCGATCTTTTCCCCGCCGTAGAGGTTGTAGAGCGTCTCTGAAATGAACTTCTGTATCCTGGCTCTGCACCGGGTCTTCTTCTCCCAGTCTATATGGTCCTGCTCCACCTCTATCCCGTTTCTTATCACGATGCCCTTGAGATCGTGGAAGAGCATGGCCTCTTTCATTGTAGAGTCGCCGACGAAGGTCACTATATCAGCATACCTTGCCAGGCCCTCCAGTGCAGCCATCGATACAGGGGTATTTGGAGGCCAGCGTTTATCGTTCCTGGCTATCATCTCCAAAGATCTGTGTCCTGCTGCCCTTCCAGGGACCGTGGCGTGGAGCGTCGCCATCGTGCGAACGGGCTGACCGAGAGCCTTCAGACGCGCAAGCGCGTAGAAGACACCGAACTCGTGGCAGTGGAGAGATATTCTTATCTTCGGAAGCACAGAGCGCGCGAACTCTGAAACCGCCTTGTCAGCGTATTTCTCCGCGGGCTCCTCGGCCATTGACTTCAGCACACGCACAAGCTCCGAGATCGCATATGAGAGGCAGAGGTAGTGATTGTACTCGGGTGCGTTGCTCAGGCGCTCGTATTTCAGCGAGTCCAGCCCCACAAGCCTCCAGGCCTCCTCCTTTATCGCGTTCGTGAGCGTCATCTCCCTGGCGTCCCTGCGAACTATGCAGCTGTCGTAGTAGTGCGTATCGAATAGTATGTAGCCGACCGGAACATCATGATACACCGTCTGTCCTGTTACTGATTTGATTCCGAGGGATTCGAGCCTCTCCAGGGCGGTTTCGATCTCGCTGCCCATGCTCAGCGGCTCGAGGCCCGATATATCCGTAATACGCATCTTTCCCCGGTTCCAGTCTGCTCCAGCTGTGGGGAAGTATGGGCCGGCGACGAGGATCCGGATGTCGTTCTCTATCTCGCCGCTGCTGATCAGCTTTGCGAGAGTCCTGGCCTCAGCATCTATCACATTCCATATGCCGCCCATCTTGTTTGAGACCGGCCCTGCCTCCTCTCCTGCGATCACGATCCATCTCTGTATCATGATCTCCCTCAGGGATATGGCGAGAGGCCCGAGACCGCCATGCCATCGTCCGAGATGTCCAGGACCCTTATGCTGTTAGATATCTTCGAGCCCCGCATCTTCATAACGTAAATGGAGCGAACGAGGGCGTTGCCAATCCTGTCCCTTCTGAGCATGGTGCAAGAATCCGCGCCGTACTCAAGTATCTGATTCATGCCGAATGCTGTGCCAATCGTTATGACGGATGTCGCCCTTGTTGCTCTCAGGCTCGAGAATAGATCATCTGCCAGCGACCTTATCTTGAAGGGCGCCTGGACCGCGTAGAAGAAAGCCATCAGATCGTCGATGAACACCCGCTGGGGGTTCTCCTCCCTCACCTTCCGCTCAACCAGCTTTCTGAAGTTAACGAGAAAATCCACCGGATCGAGATCTATGCTCTTCTGAAGCCTGAGCACAGGATCTGTGACATCGACTATGACAAGCTTTTTCTCCTCTTCCAGCTTCCACAGATCCCAGTTGAAGGAGGAGTACATCTCCCTCTTGAGGGACTCTGCACTCTCGGAGGGAGTTATTATCATACCCTTGTCGCCCATCCTGATGCCCTCATATATGAACTGGGTGGCGAAGACCGTCTTTCCCGTACCGGAGCCGCCGGTGACGGTATTGACAGTACCCCTGTTGAAGCCGCCATTGACAAGTTCATCAAAGCCTGGTATGCCGGACCTGACTTTTGTGTATTTCTTGGCGCCAATCGCCTCAACATCATGTGTATCCACGGACACTCCTCCTGTACATCTTCAGGGTCTGGAGTACTTAGTTTTTCCGGTATGCATAAAATTGATAACAGTCTTTCGGGCTGTGAAGCTCAGACATCGCTGCGCCATTTTTCGGGTACATATCACCGATGGTCGTGTGCACGAATAGCTGAACAGGCTATCAGGGACCAGCGTGCACCAGCATAATGCTGCATGAACTCCATGAGGTTGCATGTCTCTCCATTCCGCAACGCCCGAACAGGGTTACCTTCTCACCAGCTCGATGGCGATTCAGGGAAAACCCTCTTTGCAAGGTGCCTCGGGGGAACCAAATATTGATATCATCTCCTCTTTATCGGTTTTCCGCAGTGAGGGCATACCATCTCGTCGCTCTCCCTCCTCCTCTGAAGTGCCTCGCTGAAGCCGGATGCGATTATGCCTGCAGGCAGAGCGAAGAGACCTATCCCAAGCATCACGACGACAGAGCCTATGAGCTTGCCAGTGGGCGTTACCGGGTAGACATCGCCATAGCCGACGGTTGCCAGAGTCACCAGACCCCACCACATGGCTGCCGGTATCGATGAGAACTTATCTGGCTGTGCATCATGCTCCACCTCATACATAAGCGTGGAGGAGACGAGGAGAAGTATCATCAGCGAGACCAGGACCAGTACAAGCTCATCCTTCTTCATCCTGAGGACAGTCATGAAGAGATCGATCGACTCTGAGTATCTCGCGAGCTTCATGATCCTGAGCAGCCGGAAGAGTCGGACTGCTCTGAGAACCCTCATGTCCGGAAGCAGGAATGGCAGGTAGAACGGCAGGAACGCAAGCAGATCAACAACTGCAAGCGGCGTTCTCATGAATCTGATTCTCCCCTGGATGGGATCACTGAAGCGGGGATCGACTGTGCACGACCAGACCCTGAGGATGTATTCGACTGTGAATACTCCGACCGAGAAGATCTCAAAGGCTTTGAAAAGATATGCAAGGCGTGCGTTTATCCACCAGACAGTCTCAAGCACCACTGCGGTAACGTTCAGAACTATTAGACAGATTATGAAGATGTCAAACCATCTCCCTTCATCGTCCCCAGGCTCGAGAAGCCTGTGGACACGATGCTTGATTTCTGAACTCATTCGCAGGAGCTGAGGAGCTCCGCGGATAAAACGATTTTCGCCAGGTGATTGCAGGAGATCGCTCTTATCCGTTTGATGACTTGCTTGGAGAGGCACTGTTTCCGCTATGTACTCCTGGCGAATGAATGCGTGCATCCACCAACCAGTATGCTTGACATTCTTAGTTGCTGAACATACAAGAACGCAGGAGATATGCTCCCTGAACTCCTCATCATTTAGGCAAGGTGAGACGGAAATGTGGCGAATGATGCTGCTTTTCTTAGAAGATAACTGTGCCATTGCTCACAAATAATCAGTATGCTGCGATCCACATGCCTAAATTAGGGGGAGCTTAGGATGCTCCTCTCAGCCCATGAGATTTTTCTCCAAAAAATTAATAAATCATGTAATTCAGTTTATTCTTGTAATATCAAGCAAATACCATATCAATTATAGTAATAATAAGTTTAAATGATATAATAATCATAAAATTAGGTTGTATCGGGTGATGAAAATTTGGCTATTCATATGTCTAGTTTACTAAAGAGATATGATTTTATCATAAAAATAGATCTGATATGGCTATCCAACTACGTCGCATCGTTTCTCCTCATACTCATCCTAAACTTTGTGCTTCCAAGAATGATGCCAGGCGATCCGCTGCATGCCATCTACGGGGAGGAGGCGTTGATTGCAATGACCCCGGAGATGGAGGCAGAGATAATAAAGAGATTCGCTCTCGACCAGCCATGGCATGCACAGCTGCTTACATACATTATTGCACTGCTCAGGGGTGATCTCGGGTACTCCTACTACTACAGAACCGGTGTCTCAGATGTGATACTGTGCTTCCTTCCATGGACACTGCTCCTTACAGGTCTTGCGTTCATGATCTCCTCGTGCATCGGAGTGATTCTGGGCATAGAATCCGGCTACAGACGAGGCTCGAAGTTTGATGGTTTTATGCTTCCGATCATGATGTTTCTGGGTGGCATGCCCGACTTCTTCATCGGAATAATTCTCCTGCTGCTCTTCGGCGTGACTCTAGGATTGGCTCCTCTGGGAGGGGCAATGAGTCCGTATGCCGGGCATTCTGGGATTGATCTTGTTATGGACATAGCGCATCACCTCATGCTGCCACTGATCACGCTTGTGCTCGTACAGCTAGCCCCCACATACCTGCTCACAAGAAATGCCATGCTAACAACACTCAGGGCGAGGTTCATAATGACAGCGAAGGCGACGGGTTTGAGTGAAGGAGACATAAGATACAAACACGCTGGCAGGAACTCGCTTCTTCCTGTCGTTACAGCGATAGGGATACGCGTGCCGAACATGATAACAGGTGCTCTCTTCCTGGAGATAGTCTTCTCTTACCCTGGCGTTGGAACGCTGCTCAACACCGCGCTCAGCGCCCGGGACTACCCGCTCATACAGGGGGTGCTGCTGATCGTAACAGTAACCGTGCTGACGACGAACTTTCTGGTGGATATGACCTACACACGCCTGGATCCGAGGGTGAGATATGCACGTTGATCTCTGGAGGGAGATTCGGTCAAGCTCTGCTGGAGTATTCGGGATGGTGATAGTGGCGATTATCGCAGGCCTTGCAGTATCCGCTCCTATCACAGCCCCATCATACAGGGACATCGGGCCGGTATTCAGCCCGCCGTCGGGAGAGCATCTGCTCGGCACAGATGATCTCGGCCAGGATATCGCGGCCAAGCTGATACATGGAGCGAGGACATCGCTGATGATCGCGTTTGGGGTGGCAATTCTCTCAGCGCTGATAAGCGTGATCGTCGGGGGAAGCGCAGCGATGCTCGGCGGCACATACGACAGGGTCTGCATGAGGGCTGTGGATGCTGTGATGTCTTTACCATCAGTGGTCGTTATGATACTTGTGGGAGCCTATCTCAAGCCAGATCTGTGGCTGCTGATAATCCTGATTTCCCTTTTCAGCTGGCCGGGCGGTGCGAGGATCGTTAGATCGCAGACGCTATCGCTCAGGGAGAGGCTGCATGTCGTGGCGGCCCGCGCATTTGGAGCATCGCGGGGATACATTCTTGTAAGGCACATCCTCCCGGACCTGGGGCCGGTCCTTGTAGCCATAATGATACAGGATGCCAGGCGCGCTGTTCTCATGGAGGCTGGACTTGCATTTCTTGGTGTCTCAGACCCTATGGTTGTGAGCTGGGGCAGGATGATGAAGCAGGCGATGGCCTTTACGTATCTGGATGCATGGAAGTGGTGGTTGATTCCTGCGGGAGTTCTGCTTTCTGTAACGCTTGTCGGTTTTAGCCTTATTGCTGCAGCTCTAGAGAGGGCGATGGATCCAAGGCTGCAGGAGGACGTATGATGCTGGAGATATCGGGACTTGTAGCACGGTACGGAGAGCATGAGGTCCTGAGAGGCATAGATCTGAGGCTTGAAAAGGGCGATTCTCTTGCGATAATTGGAGAGTCAGGAGCTGGCAAGACAACGCTGGGGCTGGCGATGATGCGGCTCACTGGCGCCCGGCTTGACGGCAAGCTACTATTCGATGGAATGAATCTCCTGGAGTTCTCAGAGGATGAGATGAGGCGGCTGCGCGGTGACAGGATGGCAATGGTCTTCCAGAACGTCGAGGATGCGCTCGATCCAGTCTACACTGCAGAGGAGCAGGTCTGCGAGGCGATATCGGCCCACAATAAATGGAGCAAAACGCGCATAAGGGAGAGGGCACGCGCACTGCTCACCGCAGTCGGACTCGACGAGATGCGTTACCGACTTTATCCTCATCAGCTTAGCGGAGGGGAGAGGCAGAGGGTTCTAATCGCCATGGCGCTCGCCAACGATCCTGATCTCCTGATCTTAGATGAGCCGACAGCTTCACTCGATGCGCTCACGAAGGCTGATATCGTGGAGCTTCTCAGATCCGCAACCTCGGATCGTATTTCTATAATAATCACACACGACATATCGCTCGCATCGTCGCTGTCCAAAAAGATGGCCGTGCTCTATTCCGGCGCGATCATGGAGATGGGTAGGACTGCGGATCTAATAAGAAACCCGAAACATCCGTACACCAGAGGTCTTCTGCGATCGTTTCCGAGCATGAGCACAACAAAGGACCTCCAGGGGATTCCGGGGAGGACCATCCCTGGGATCGGCGGATGTCCTTTCCACCCGCGCTGCACTCAGAAGATGGAGATCTGTGAGAGGGAGGTACCGAGACCTGTGGAATTGAATGGCAGGCAGATCGCATGCCACAGGGGCGGCATAGTCCCCCTGCTGGAGATCAGGGATGTGAGCAAGAAGTTCAATGGTTTTCACGCGGTATCGCATGTCACCCTCACACTCTACGAGGGCGAGACGGTCGCGCTTGTGGGCGAGAGCGGATCCGGGAAGACTACGCTTGCAAAGATCCTCATGGGTCTCATCGAGCCAGACTCAGGGGAGATACTTCTCGAGGGAGAGAGGGCGAGGTGGGACGCTGGATTTTACAGGCGCGTCCAGATGATATTCCAGAACCCGAAGGAATCGATAAGCCACAGGCTGAATGTGCTTCAGGCTGTGAGGGAACCTCTGGATGTGCAGAAGATGGGAAGCGAGGAGGAGAGGATTACAAGCGCGATGTGGGCTCTGGAGAGCGCCGAGCTGCCGACAGATCCTGAGTTTCTCAGGAGGTACCCGCATCAGCTCAGCGGGGGTGAGGCGCAGCGTGTCGCCATCGCGCGGGCTCTGGTCATGCATCCAAAGCTTCTCATCGCTGATGAGCCCACATCAGCGCTGGATCCCAGCGTCCAGGCAAAGATCCTGAGGCTGCTCATGGATCTGCAGGAGCGTATGGGCCTGTCGATCCTTTTCATAACACACGACATCGCCCTGGCGAGAAAGGTGAGCGACAGGATCGCGGTGATGCTCAGGGGCAGCATAGTCGAGGAGGGTCCGTCGGGCGAGGTTCTGAGAGAACCAGCGCATTGGTATACAGCCTCGCTAGTGGAGTGTGCATCCATCTGCACCAGGACGGTGGGGGTGCCTGCCATGGAGCAGTAGCAAGTGCAGCGGATGTTGACTTTTGATGAGTTCGTCCAAGACTGCATCATCAAATATCTCTAGAACTACCAGTGACGGCTTTTTGAGACAGGCTCGATATAACACGCGTTGATAGAAGTGTACAGCGTCACGGATGAGATATGGCTGCGCACCATAGTCATTAACATGTGCGGGTCAGGGTTCCGAACCTGCCCGCACATGCCGCCACTCCCCTACAGCGTTATTCTCGGAACCCCCACACCTGTGAGGATATCATCGCCCTTGAGGATGCCCAGGTAATACGTCGAGCCGTCCATGTATGGATATACTATCTTGTAGTATCCAGAGTTCGAGTACGGCTCTGCATAGCTTCTGTACCACACTGACTCAGGAGTCACCTTCACGGTGGTGACGTCGTTTTGCTTCGCGTAGTTCATCATAATGTTCCTGATATCGTTAGCTCCGTTCCCGTAGATGAGGTACCTGGACCAGAGGCTTGCAGCCGTCCCTGCGATGTGTGGCGTCGCCATGCTCGTGCCGCTCATCGTTGCGTAGTATCCCATGCCCGTCGGATACGTCGAGTAAACGCTCACGCCGGGAGCTCCGAAGGTGACCTCGTTGCCCTCAGGTATGTAATCACCGTCGTTTGAGCCGGGCGAGGACCACCATATCGCACTTCCTGAGCGGTCTATGGCGCCGACACCGATGACAGCGGGATAGCGGGCGGGCGTTGCCATCGTCGGATTGTTCGGCAGACCGTTACCGGCTGCAGCGACGACAAGAACACCATTCGCCATCGCGTAATCGAGGGCTCTGTTGAGCGTGCTGGACTCCACGGAGCCGCCAAGAGACATCGATATTATCTCGGCCCCGAGATCCGTGGCCCTGTAGATCCCGCTGGCGACATCGCTGTAGTAGAAGTTCGTGCTGTAAACCCTGAGATCTGCCTCAGGCGCCATGCCGTAGATTCCCTTTCCATCGTATCCGCCATCTGCAACTATCGTGCCCGCCACATGCGTCCCGTGGCCCTGGGTGTCGGACTGGGAGTACTCTCCTGGACCATATGCATCTGCGAAGTCCTCGATCCTCATCAGGAGATCCGGATGAAGCGTGTCGGCGCCGGTGTCTATTATCGCAACATCGATCCCCTCGCCGCCGTAGGTCCTGGAGAGCGAGGGGCTGCTGTACATATACTCAACTCCCCACGGCACCCTGTCGTATGGCGTATTGCTCCTCGGCTGCACCTCCCAGAGCCTGTCCCAGTTGTATGATGAGGTCACTATATCATTAGCTCTCACCGCAGTTGTGTAACTTCCCGGGCTGTAGTAGCTCTTTGCTGCAGCCCACTTGCCGTTCTCCCATTGCTGCATCTTCATGTCCGATTTCTTTGCTGATATTGCCGAGGATGCCGTGGACACATACTCATCTGTGCTGTGGTGGTCGTTCTTCGGATAGGCATGCGAGTAGAGATGGCTCTGGTACAGGTATACATCGCCGCCGGATCTTGTGGCAGCGTATGTGTACAGACCGCTCTTCACGGTCGATCCTGTGCCGGACTGTGTGTAGGAGAGAGCTGCATCGCTTCCCGTCTTGACCTCCACATCCGAGACCGCACTCTTCACGGTCTCAGCGCTGACCGTGAGCTCTCCTGATCCTGCCTTCGTCCACTCACCATGTGATCTTGCGAAGTTATTGAGATATGATGCTGAGGAGTCAGCCTTTATCGATGTCGCATATCCCGAGGTGTCAACAAAAGCGCTGGTTCTGTGGTAGAGCTCGTTGTTGCACCCCGTGTTAGATGCATCGGCGAGTGTTGTGAGAGACATCTTGCTTGCACCGCTCATGCTTGCTGATGCAGATGAGCTGTCGCCATTCGAGCTCGCTCTGGAGGATGATGCTGCAGTCGCTGTGCCTGTTACCGTTAGGGACTGCGAGCCGACGACCTTTATGGGATCCGAGATGGCGATCTGGGTGCCTGAGATCGTGCCTGAGGATTCGAGAGAGCTGGTTGCGCTTAGATCCTCACCGTTGCTCCTCGACCACGCGCTCTGGGATGTTGTGAGCGCTCCATTCGTGCTGCTAAGCGTCTGGTACATCGCAGCGCTGCTCTCGCTGTATGTGGCTGAGCCTGCTATGCTGTACGGATACCCTGTGCCGCTCACGCTGTTCGATACGGATTTCGTTCCATCTGTGCTCTTATAGGTCGATGAGATCGGAGAGATCTTGCCCCTTCCAGACCTGCTCCAGGTTGTTGTCACAGTGTTTCCAGTGGCCAATCCCAGGGACTGGGAGCTCACCGGCTTCGACACCCCGCTCTGCGCCTCTTTTGTGACCAAGCTCCCCTTTGGATTGGATATGACCGAGCTCAGGCTAACTCTATCTCCGGTCGCAACCACAGATGCACCTGAGAGTGCGTATCCGCCGGTGGAAGCCAGGAGCGTTGTTGACGCCATCTCATCCACATCGCTCCCATCATCCTCTATCAGAATCTCGTGCTTGCTGCTGCTCTTTGCATCAGATGCGGATGCGGTCAGGCTTCCAGGGCCGCTCAGGGCGAGATCTCCGCAGACAGCGGAGCTATCTGATCCGAGTGTGCCGGACAGCGCTCCCTGGGAGACTGTGGAAGCCACCTCCCCGGAACCTACTTTACTTGAGAATCCCGCAGAGATGTATCCGTCCGTGCCGGCGATCTGTATGCTATCAGTTGCTGAAATGTCCCTCCCCACACCAATGCTCTGAGCGGATGAGATCATACCAGCCTCAACACCTGCTCTGTGCACGGTCTCGAGATCACCGGTGACGCCTCTCACGGATGCAGTTACGGAGCCCCATGCAGACATCGCCTGCGAGATGCCGGCACCGCTGCCATCTCCAGCAACAGCACTCGACAGCGAAAGCGATGATGTGCTTTCCACGCTGGTGCCAGCAGCGAATCCCTTTGATGATATGGAGGTGGAGATGCGGTTGGTCCCTGTTCCGGAGGCGCTCTTCGTCTGCTCCACGGACCCCTGGCCCAGGCTTGTAGCCTCTGAAAGCTCCGTTGAGGTGTCCAGATCATAGCTCTCAGAGAGCGTCACAGATCCGCCATAGCCGCTGGAGCCATAGCTCACGGATATCGCACATCCTGTGGGCATCGCGAGGAGCACAGCAATGAGAAGAACACATCTTCTAGGACCCATTCAAATCATCTCCACCGCATACCTCTGATACGTAATTACAGTAAGTAATTTAGATACTAATCATAAATAAGTATTTCTGGTAAGAGTATAATTTTAATTTGACATGTATATATACAGCATATTTATTTTGCAAGTTATGTGCAGAACTGCTCGGGCAAATTTGCCCTATGCTGATGTTAGGTAGTCTACCTTTGTTGAGTTGATCCCAATGGGCTGGCTTCCCCAAACGTGTTTATTTTGGACGATATCAGCCTCGAAATCGAAACCCAGAGTTCTGTTCATCTCTGTATGACGTTCTCCAGCGTGGCTGATGGCTACGAATCGCCCGAAGCTATTGCTTTGGCGCTTACCCACACGCCATAGGTAGACTACCCGCGTCAATCATACGAGAGAATTTGTTTCCGCATTCCCGGTGATACACAACCTCACTGTGAGTCTATACGTGAATGGCCAGGAAGTGGACAGCAAGGTGATACAGCGGATCGCCCGGATCGATCTTGCAAGGGAGAACCTGACAGATCCGATCGTGGGGTTTTCCTGATACCCGAGGAGATCACGGAGCCCACGCCGGCGATCATAGTGCTGGGCGGCTCTGAGGGCGGGTACAAGGAGGGCTGAGCGGGCGTGATCGCCTCAAAGAGGCGCATGCCCCCGCTGGCGCTCGCCTACTTCGGCGCACCAGGGCTGCCGCAGACCATTGAGAACATACCGCTGGAGACTGTGGGGAGGGCAATCGAATGGCTGAACCAGCAGCCTCTGGTCGCCAAAGACCACATAGGGATCGTCGGGGCATCGCGTGGTGGAGAGCTGGCCTTGCTCGCAGCCTCGATATATCCACAGATCAGGGGAGTTGTGGGGTACACACCAAGCGGTGTCATCTGGTCGGGCATCGGAGAGAACCCGGATGCTCCCGCATGGACCTATCAGGGCAGGGCATTTCCGTATCTTCGGGCTATGATGAGTGAGGAGCAGGAGAGGCAGTTTATGGAGGCTCAGAAGAACGGCACACCTTATCTGGATGCGCCATCCTTCCTCTACAGCCTGGAGATGCAGAGATCTCGCGTCGAGGAGGCCACCATACCTGTGGAGAACTCGCAGGCTGCCTTTCTGCTCATAGGCAACCCTGGGGACGGAGTCTGGCCATCTGATATCCTCTCACAGATAGCGATCGATAGGCTGCAATCCCACAACCACTCCCGCACATACCAGCTTCTCTCCTACGATCAGGGAGGGTACATGCTGACCATGTAGCCGTATTACCCAACAACGATGCGTCAGTTCTATTCGCCCACAGTTAATGTCTGGGAGGGACTGGGCGGGACAGCTGAGGGTGCTGCAAGGGCTGCGGAAGATTCGTGGCCCAGGGTGATCGAGTTCCTGAGGCGGGAGCTGGCCTGATTGAGGTTGCTATCTCCCAGAAACCCTCACGTTCTGGAGAGCCACGCCAGGGTCGAATATGCAAGGGGTGATTGCAATACGGAGTGCCGTCTGCTCAACCCTGAACTCTCCCTAATTTATGCAGACGGATCTGAAGCATACGGTAGTGCGCCGAACTTGCTGTAAATTTCTATCGAGCTGTGATGCGTACCAATCTGTTTTGAATTTACAGCAAATTTGATGCGCCACCGGAGCAGTCGAAGCGCAGGAACCTCTTCCCCTTCAGGGAAAGGAAGTTGCTCCATTCCCACAGTGGTGGGGAAGTGCCCCCATTTTTATATACTTTATATACTACCTTTATATACCCCTACGTTTAAAAGCCTCTCCTGGAGATGCGCGATATGGAGTCCACAATAAATATCGAGAACGTGGTGGCATCCACAAAGCTTGCTGATGAGTTCGATCTTGTCAAGATCGAGTCCGAGCTTGAAGGCGCTGAGTACAACAAGGAGAAGTTTCCCGGGCTTGTTTACAGGGTCAAGTCTCCGAAGGCAGCTTTTCTGATTTTCACATCTGGCAAGGTTGTCTGCACCGGCGCCAAGAACGTGGAGGATGTGAGGACTGTCATCACAAACATGGCCCGGACGCTGAAATCGATCGGGTTTGATAACATCAACCTCGAGCCGGAGATCCACGTTCAGAATATTGTGGCCTCCGCGGATCTGAAGACAGATCTAAACCTCAACGCGATCGCCCTCGGCCTCGGGCTTGAGAACATAGAGTACGAGCCTGAGCAGTTCCCCGGCCTGGTGTACAGGATAAAGCAGCCCAAGGTGGTGGTGCTGATATTCAGCTCTGGAAAGCTGGTTGTGACAGGCGGAAAATCCCCTGAGGAGTGTGAGGAGGGCGTCAGGATCGTGAGGCAGCAGCTCGAGAACCTCGGACTGCTCTGATGGATGAGCATAGTTTGTGGCAACTGTCAGCTTGATTCCGGATCCCGGCAACGCATCAGAATGCTGGGGAACAGCAGTCTGAGGATGGTGTGATTCTGTGGATCTCTTCGGAAAAAAGCGCTATCAGGAGCGGATTGCAGAGCTGGAACGCATGCTCCAGGATCTCACTCGTGAGAGGGAGGAGCTTGAGCGCGCACTCGAAAAACGCGAGGAGCGCCTGAAGAGGGTCACAAGCGCCTACCAGGAGACCAGGCGCGCCCTTAAGGAGGCGGAGATCAGGCTCAGAGGATCCGCAGAGCGCTCTTCTGAGGAACCTTCTGAGGTTCCTGGCATTCAGAAGCTCTCTCCAAGGGAGATGAAGAGGCTGCTTAGGCGGCTTGATAGTATGGAATCGGCTGAAGAGGATATCCTGAGCGAGTACCGCAAACCGGGAGAGCTCCTGGCGGGCGCTCCTGATACTCTTCTGCCGAGATCCCTGAAGGCTCTGGCAGCTGAAAGGGGCATATCTCTTCTCAGTCTGCCCGATGTCTTCATGTTCTTAATCGTGCCGCCTCTGCCGTTCAGCTCTGATGGTATGACCAGGGGGCGCAGATTCGAGCTCAATCCCATCTGCGAGATCATGGAGGCTCCTGTGCTCCTGGTATCGGCGCATGCAGGCGACAGCATGATCATGTTCTCGCTTGGGGCAGATCATCTCGAGTCCTTTGAGATCGTGAGGACGCCTGTAAAGGAGAAGCACTCGAAGGGGGGATGGTCGCAGCGGAGGTTCGAGCGGCTCAGGGAGGAGGACATAAGGAGGCACGGCGAGCATCTGAAGGATAGGGTGGAGAAAGCGGTCGAGAGGTATGCTCCTCTTATTAAATACGTGGCTGTGAGCGGCGAGCCTGAGCTCATAAGGCACTTGAATCAATGCTTCAGCCTGCCTGTGGTCAGAGTCCGGCTGGGCAAGCATGATGAGCGGAAGCCGGAGAGAACGCTCGAGGAGCTGTACACATACACTCTCTTCAGAATGTAGTCGAAAATTCTATGCATGAATCCCGGAATCGGGCCGTGCCAGGAATCACGATTCTGGACGAATGTGAATCAAAGTCTATGAAGCATGCGGACTTGGATGCTTGGATTCTGGTGATGGAAGTAGACGATCCAGAATCGTCGCCATGATAAGGATCAAAACCCTGCACGTATACCTACAATCATGGAAGAGATAGAGCTTGAGCGCAGGGCATCATCACCTGATACAGAGCCGGAGGTGCTTGAGGAGCTATCGGGATCGATCTCCTGGCGGGTCAGGCGTGCGGTGGGGTGGAATCCGTCGACACCAATCGCGATCCTGAAAGCCCTTTCCAGGGACAGGGTTCAGTGGGTGAGAGAGGCGGTCGCCGGAAACCCAAAAACGCCTCTGGATGTCCTGGAGATGCTCGCCAGGGATCCTGATGGCTATGTGAGATCTGCTGTTGCTCTGAACACAGCAACTCCAGAGAGCCTACTATCAGAGCTATCAGAAGATGAGATGGTCGAGTTCGATACCACAAATGAGCGGCTGCGCTACATAGTCATGGAGGCAGTGGCAAAGAACCCGAGGACACCAGAGCATGATATTATCAGGCTTTCGGCCAGCCATAGCGATGATGTGAGAGCCGCGGTCGCATCGAATCCGACGGTTCCGGTGGAGGTCATAGAAAGACTCTCCCGGGATCAGAGCTGGCTGGTCAGGTACAGGGTCGCCCGGAATCCTGTGACTCCGCCGGAGGTTCTTGCCCGTCTCGCAGACGACAGGATCACGGATGTGAGGGTTGCGGTCGCTGCCAATGTGAAATCACCGCCGGAATCGCTGATCTCTCTCTCCAGAGACAGAATGGTCGAGGTCAGGCGCGCTGTGGCTGAGAACCCCTCCACACCTGAGGAGGCGCTGGAGGCGCTATCAGGGCACTGGTCTTTTCTGGTGAGGGAGGCGGTTGCGAAGAACAGATCCACGCCAATACCAGTAGTGAACAGGCTCAGCAACGATCCGGATCCGAGCGTGCAGAGAGCTGTGAGGGAGCGTCTGAGGGACCGGTCTGTTTAAGGTTTTTGAAGACCGGGTCTCTGAAGGATGCAGCAAGAACCGGCACCCACCGACCAAATCATCAGTCAAGTTATGAACTACGTAAAGCTTGATGGTGCGGCAAGGCCTATTTAAGATGTGCCGCAGAAATGATTATGTCATGACAGAAAGCACTGGCTAAAAAGTAGTGAGGCGCCCGATATGGGCGCTGCTTCACATCCTGAGGCGCTTCTTCAGCTCCTCCAGCTCTCCTGTCCTGTAGAGATACACACCGATTCCGGCGAGCAGGATTATCAGCAGGGCCACAGCCCAGACGAGCCATCCGCCCTTCGCCTCCTCGACGGACACGGTCTTCTGGATGCCCTCCACCTCGAATGTGTAGACGCCAGGCTCCTTCGGCCTGTACTCAAACGTCACCTTCTCGATCTCTCCGGGCTCCACTGTAATGCTCTTGTTGCCGGTGGCGTTCCTGTTAACCAGGAGCTGCAGCTGCCTGGAATCAGGCGTCTTTCCTGTGTTCTGGACCTCGGCGACGATCTTCAGCGGCTTACCGGCAATCGCATCACCAGTGACATTCATGCTGACGACGCTGATCGGAGAAAGCACCTTCACACTCTTCGTCGCCCTGTCGTAGCCTGCTGCCTCCACAGATATCGTGTGGTCTCCTGTCTCATTTACCGATAGGGATATGGATCCCTTGCTGTCCGTCACTCCCGCAGGCAGACCATCTATGCTGACATTCGCTCCCTCTATCGCCTGAGTGGCATTTGCGCCGCCCCTGACCGTCACAACAAAGGTCTCGCCCCTCATGACCTCCGGAGGCGCTGTTATCACGAGTCTCCTCAGATCAGCTTCGGATCTAACAAGTAGGGTTCCGCTCGCGTCCTCGTATCCCGACAGTTTCGCCTGGACCTGAACGCTTCCAGCCCTTTCCGGCGTGTATCTGATCATCCCGCCTGCGTCGGTTGTGCCGATCTCCTTGCCGCCGACAAGCACCTTCGCTCCACTTACGGCCTTTCCACCGGATGTGACCTGGATCATGATCGGCTTACCAACGATGGCCTCTGTCAGGTTGAGCCTGAGCGGCTCTGTCTTGCCCACGCGCAGGGCTATCGGGCAGAGGTTTCTCTCCGGATTATCAGCTACCCTGAACTTCAGATTGCCCATGATCTCGATATCCTTGCCCCTTCCGAGGCTTATCGAGCCATCGTTCTTCATCGTTATGCCATTATCGGAGAGCGAATCCACCTCCATCTTGCCGTGCTTGTCGCCCTCCTCCACAGACTCAGGCGTGTCAGAGACCTGGAATATTCCATCGACTGTTGCCAGATCCGCCTCCCTGCCGCGGAAGACATTGCTTATATGGGCTGCGATTATCGGGACGTCCTCTGAGCTTATCCTCACCTTGTAGGTGTATGTCGAGGCCGCGAGATCTCCAGATGCAGGTGTGACGACCTTGCTGTCAACCTCATCCCCGTCCTTTGTCAGGGAGAGCCAGACCTTATTCCCGTCGAGATCGACCTCCTTTATCTGGAGCTCATAGCCGTCCTCAAGTGGCAGTACAGATCCCGATGATATCGTGCGCTCCTCATCGCTGTCTATCAGAACCTTTCTCAGCTCGCCGTTGTTTATGATGCTGAACTCATCTGTGAACAGGGTCTCGTTGTTGTAGCCGGCGAAGTACTTGTCTGCCATGAACCCGATGACATCGTACCTGCCCCAGCTATCGAACTCGAACTCAACCGGCTGAGGAGACGTCTCGTACTTCAGATCGCCGTCCTCGATCTTGCTTCCGGAGAACCTCGCGACAAGCTTTTCGGTGCCGATATCCTCGTCGATATCGTAGTAGAATCCCTCGAAGTTGTAGGGGGTCCATGTGAAGCTCTCCACCTTGGTGGGATCGACCACAGTTCCCCTGACCTCGTAGGTGCCGGTCCTCTCAACGACAGGTGCGAACCTGAGGACATCAGAGTCAGCCACCTGCAGGCCGACCCCGCCCATAAGCCTGACAGTTGTGCCCTTTCTCAGGGTTACTGAATCCTCATTCTCCAGCTCGATTCCGGAGTCAGAGACCGACACAACCTCCATCTTGTCGTACTTATCGCCCTCCTCGACGGAGGCGTATGTATCTGATATCTGAAAGAGTCCATCTATAGTGACAAGGCTCGACTCTGCGCCGGCGAAGACGTTCGAGACGTGGGCCATTATTAGTGGAACATCCTTGCCGCCGATCTCCTCCTCGTACATGTACGTGGCGCTCTCCAGGCTGTCAGGGGATATGACCTTGCTGTCGATCTCCTCACCATCTTTTGCGAGCGCGAGATGCACCTTGTTGCCGTTGATGTCTATCTCCTTGATCCTGAGCTCGTACCCCTCCTCGAGCGGGAGGACAGAGCCGGAGGTTATGGTTTTCTCCTCATCACTGTCCATCAGCACGCGCCTGAGCTGGTTCTCATTGATCAGACTCACATCATCGACCACTTCAGTTCCAGAGTAACCGGCGAAGTACTTCTCCGCCATGAATCCAATGACCTGATACTTGCCCCAATCTTCAAACTCAAAGCTGATATCCTGAACGTCACTGGTGTATCTTATATTTCCTGTGTCGATGGCGCGGTTGTAGCTGTCGCCAGAGCGGCTCAGGGTGACAGTCAGCTTCTCGGTGCCGACCATGTCGTCAAGGTCGTAGAAGAATCCTGAGAACGTCTGTGGCGTCCATGTATAAGTCTCAGGCATTCCTTCTCTCCAGATCCTATCTGTGAACTCCTCCTCTGCGACCTCCTCTTCTGGGACCTCTTCAACAACTTCCTCTGTCACATTCTCAGCTGCGGTTACATTCTCCTCTGTCACGTTCCCCCCGGTCAGGTTCACAGCTGAGATGTTTGCCGCTGCAAGGGCAGCAGGAAGGCTGGGGCTCAGATTGCCTGCCAGGCTTGCATTCTCTGCAAGTGCTGATGTCGCGTTTGATGTCAGATTACCCTCCGGAGTGAGCCCCTCAGGAGTCACGAGGGCCGAAAGATTCGCGGCTGCACTCGCGTTTGATGTGCTGCTCTCAGACGTCACATTCGATGCTAGGTTTCCTTTAGGAGCGATCCCCTCGGGGGTCGATGCAGAGACATTGGATGCAGAAGCTGTGACAGCAGCCGCGGCCAAGCTTGGCGCGGCACTCTGAGCGGTGCGGTTCTGCCCCACCGCAGAGCTCGCATTCACTGAAGTGGGTTGCTTCTCTGCCGTCGCGTTTGTGGATGTTGCGTTACCTCTCGCATCATCCGCCTTGCTCTCTGCGGTGCTCTTCGATAGAGAGACTGGAGTTCTTGCCGTATTGTTTCCCAGCCTTTTGAACGTCACGGTTATACCACTGGAGGAGGTGCCTGTGGAGAAGAAATCATCCTGCGGAGCCGTCACCTTTGCTGCTGACTGCTCAGCCGATGCATTCCCTGTTGCATTCTCCGCCACACCTCCTGATAAAAATCCAGCTGATATGACGATGAGCGCGATAACAAACAAACTTTTGCGGTACATGAACACCTCCCATCCAGTATCCATTTGTTTACCGTATATATATTTTATGCGTATGTATTTTTGATATACGGCGCTCCTGTGTATCCTGTTTCTTACTGCTTATTATACTCTGTGGCATGTGGAGATGCATGAGTTATAGAGCGCGTGGTATTATGTTACGGTTATAAGCACTATTGCGCGCATCTGAAACATATTTTTTTATGATCGTATGCCGTGGCGGTCATCTGCCTATCCCTAGTTCAGACGTATGCTGTTTTGTGGCACTCCTGTGGTATACATATAGGCTCATCCCTGTGAGCCAGTGGATCGGTAACCTTACAGAAAGAGGCGAAGTCGGATGTTGCTGTTTGGGACTTGCAGAGATCGCCAATCCGACGATTCGACCATATGAGCGTCATACAAAATCACCAAGGAGACCCCCTTCAGAGAGGTATCTGAAGATGCACTATACCAATTCAACTGAATGCTGAAAGCAATTTATAGTTATTTGCGTCACTTCATATAAGTCAATTCGCTCTTATGTACCCAGCAACTTGGAGGTCATGCAAGGCGGTTGCTGGAAGCACTCATTCAATCGCCACGAAACATA
>NZ_JAOAKP010000140.1 GCF_026419855.1 Methanothrix sp. | reverse complement strand
ACATCCTTCTCGACTCAGGTTGCGGAAGCGGGAGAACGCATGATTGGAGAGTAAGCAAGAAGATCGCAGAAAGGTATCCAATAATACTCGCGGGCGGTCTGAATGCGGAGAACGTTAGGACTGCAATTGAAGTTGTAAAGCCATTCGGAGTCGATGTGTCTTCTGGAGTTGAAAAAGATGGAATAAAGGATGAAATTCTAATTTCAGAATTTGTTAGGAGGGTAAAAAAATGAGGTTTGGTGAATTTGGTGGGAGATATGTTCCTGAAATTCTTATCCCACCGCTGGAAGAGCTTGAAAAGGCTTATAATGAGTTAAAGGATGATGAGAATTTCAGAAGAGAGCTTGATCACTATTTAAGAAACTACGCTGGTAGACCAACGCCACTATACCTTGCTAAAAATCTAAGCAAAGAGCTTGGAATGAAGGTTTATCTGAAAAGAGAAGATCTGCTCCATGGAGGAGCGCACAAGATCAACAACACCTTGGCTCAGGCATTGCTTGCAAAGTTCATGGGTAAAAGCAGGATCATTGCTGAAACTGGCGCTGGACAGCATGGAGTTGCGACTGCGATGGCTTCATCTCTGCTTGTAATGAAGTGTAGAATTCATAGGGGCGCTAGAGCCCATGAAAGGCAGAAAATGAACGTTTTC
>NZ_JAOAKP010000139.1 GCF_026419855.1 Methanothrix sp. | reverse complement strand
CTGAAACAGAACCCGGTGATAGTGGACAGAACCAGCGGTTACTTCAGGCTAACATGATCCCTGGCATGCCAGCTTCCTGCGCAGAGGTCAAATGTAGACGCTCATGACCTCATAACAACTTATTTATTCTTGATTGACAATGTATATTCCATATGGACATCGAGTCATTCATGCCGGATGAGGAAGAGTGTTACAGGCTATTGCGTGAGATGAGATGGCCCGATGGTGTTAGATGCGTGTATTGTGGCTCTGAGCGTGTTGTGAGGACAGGTAGATGGCGCGATACTCCAAATCAGCGATACCATTGCAGGAGTTGTGATAAGTGGTTCAACGACAAGACAGGGACGATCTTTCAGGATACGAGGCTGCCTTTACGGGTGTGGTTCTTCGTTGCGTTCATGTTGCAGTTCAAGGTGAGCATTCTCGAGATCTCAAAGACAGTCGGTATCAATTACAAGAGTGCCTTCCATATGGTCAAGCGATTGAGATCCACTGTCTATGGCAAAAACATAAGCGATAAGCTCCGTGGAGTCGTTGAGATGGATGAAGCGTATGTCAAAGCCGGTTCAAAAGGCAAGAAAGTACTGAACAGGGAACCGAGGAAGCGTGGCTTAAAGTCAAAGGGTAGAGGCACATACGACACTGATAAGGTTCCAGTCATAGCAATTGTTGAACGATATGGTGGACTTAGCATCCAACCACATCGTAATGTCAAAAGTAAAGTTGTGCTGAAACGATACCTGCAGGATGTAGACCCAGATGCAATCGTCTACACC
>NZ_JAOAKP010000138.1 GCF_026419855.1 Methanothrix sp. | reverse complement strand
GAAGTCGTCTCGAAACTATAAATACCTCTTTCTGGCATATCATCAATCGTGAAGTTAGATGGAATTTAAAGAGCTGACCGATGAGCAGTGGTTGTTCATCAAACCACTTTTACCGCCGCAGCCAGTAGTTGGCAGAAAGAGAGCCGACGACAGGAAGACCATCAATGGTATACTGTATGTGCTTGTAACCGGATGCAGGTGGCGTGAGATGCCACGATGCTATGGTGCATATCAGACTGTGTGGCGAAGACATAAGGTATGGTCTGAAGAAGGTGTTTGGGGAAAGATCCTTGCTGCATTACAGAGTAAAGCATACGCGCTTGGCAAGCTGGACATGAATACAGTTACAGTCGACAGCACTCTCATCGATTCTAAAAAGGAGGTGACTCGTCGAGATACAATGGTCACAAGAGACGTAAAGGCATAAAGGTGCATGCCGCGGTAACGTCAGAAGGTCTGCCTTTAAGCATTGTTGTGGGGCCTGGGAATGAGCACGACAGCCAGCGATTCGAACATGTCATGGCTGGCATCAGAATCAATATCGGCAGAGGAAGGCCGAGAACAAGACCAGTAGAGGTACTGGCAGATGCGGCTTATGACTCATGGGAGATCAGAAACTACCTTCGAAAGAGGGGTATCAAGAGCTGCATACCAGCCAACAATCGTAACCAGAAGATGCCACCTCCAGGTAGACCCACCAGATTCGATGAAGCATCTTACAGAAAGCGAGGATCTGTAGAGAGGTTCTTCGGATGGCTAAAGCTTGGATTCAGAAGGATCTCAACACGACATGAACGACTCGACCTTTGCTTCCTGGGATTCCTGCAGCTGGCTGCATTTCTCAT
>NZ_JAOAKP010000137.1 GCF_026419855.1 Methanothrix sp. | reverse complement strand
ATAATCGAGGTCCATGGCGGGAGGATATGGGTGGAATCAGACGGCTGCAGCTGGACCGCGTTCTGCTTCACGCTGCCTTTGGTCTCGTGATGCATTTTGATGCCATTAATGCTGCTACTTTATGACCTCACACCTCAACCCAGACAAAGGCGAATAACCGGTTATCGGGTTGCACCTCAGGTCCAGCCCTTGCAGGTTGGTGAGGCCAGCGGCGATACGTCCTTGATTAAGTTGTCCGACAGGTCCAGATTTTGGATGTTGGTGAGGTCCGCAAGCGGTGATATCTCCGTGATATCGTTGCTCGACAGGTCCAGCACTTTTAGATTAAGGCCATACCCAGCCCGGTGAGATCTTTTATATCCAAGTGATTTGCATGCAGGCCCTTCACATTCATCAGATCCTCTGCATATATGGGGCCTGCGGGTTTATTGATCTCACTTCGTATAGCGGCCTCGAGATTTGAATCGGAAAATATGATCTCTTTGTCATTTGTACCTGACGAGTTTATCTCTCCCTTGTACCATATTTGAAAATAAGATTAGTAAAACTGCCAGTACAGGGAAGAGCACCTTACTGTCCATCTACACCAAGTAACATTATTGTAAAGTCATGCTATAATGACTTTGCGCAGCGCTCACGACTATGCAGGTACACATGTTCGGTATGCACTCTGAGAATGTCGCAATTCATTTTTATCACGACATCGTCTCTGGTAGCATGCACCCTGAGGATTTTCTCTCGATCGAGGAATGGCACAGGCTGCTCGGAGCAGCTCCCACCCGGCGAGATGCGGCTCTGTTCTGGCTGATGGCCGGCTGCGGCCTGCGCGTCTCGGAGGTGGCATCTCTGAGGA
>NZ_JAOAKP010000136.1 GCF_026419855.1 Methanothrix sp. | reverse complement strand
CGTTCTCGAAAAATGAATGTGCGATTCCAGCAACCTGCTTGCTAGACATCTAAGTTGCTAAAGAAACAAGAGCGATTACTTATAGCATACAGCCAACATATAGTAGGGGATTTTCTTGGCGAAAATTGCAATAATCTACGCAAGCGGTCTCGGCAGAACCAAGAAGATGGCAGAGACGATTGCCGAGGGTGCAAAGACTATCGAGGGCGTCGAAGTGGTTCTGAAGGATGCCTATGATGCAAAAATACCTGAGGACATCGAAGGGGCCTCGGCCATACTTCTGGGAGGGTCCACCTATAACGGGAAGCTGAACAGAGCTATGGAGCCGGTTCTTGAAAAGATGGCGTCTGTAGACTTGAAAGGCAAGGTTGGGCTGGCCTTCGGTTCTTATGGCTGGCACGATGTTGGAGTTCCCACACTCATAGAGAAGATGAAGTCCTTCGGCATGAACGTGATAGAGCCGGGCCTTAGTGTTGTCCAGGTGCCGGATGCAAAGGCTCTGGAAAGGTGCTTTCACCTCGGCCGAACTGTAGCGAGGGGTGTCACGAACTGAGAGCTGGTAGGATGCCACGCTAATATCCCTCAGAGTGCTGTGTTGGATAAGTCTTTAAAATCCGCAAGCAGAAGACGATTCCAGTAATGCGTGGAGAGCAGATCAGAATCAATAGCTAGAGACGTTATCACAAAAGGTTATCCAACACCGCACCTCAGAGCAGTAACTGCATGGCCTGGCCGCGTGACTGTACGCAGAACGAGCGCATTCAGCGGCCAGGCAGCGTTAAGAAACGTATCCTTGAAGTCGTCTCGAAACTATAAATACCTCTTTCTGACACATTATCAATCGTGAAGTTAGATGGAATTTAAAGAGCT
>NZ_JAOAKP010000135.1 GCF_026419855.1 Methanothrix sp. | reverse complement strand
TCGCCGTAGAAGATGGGGTCAACTCGCTCGACGATATCCGCGGAGACCTCCATGAAGTGTCTTTTATTCTCGATCGGTATCAGCGCGCATCTGGCACCGTTGTCCATTCCGAGCTGAAGAGGCTCGGCAAGTGAGCGAACAGCCTTGATGTTCCCCTGGATGCTGAGATCTCCGAGCACCAGAAGCCCCGGAAGCGCTGACTGCTTCATCAGTGCTGAGTAAACCGCAACAATCAGGGCAACACCTGCATCGAAAGAGACGCTGTTGTTCAGGAGATCTATGACCTCCACATGAAAGTCCGTGGTCTCGAGCGGCTGGGCGATCCCCATCTCAACCTTGTGCCCCTTGAGGTATGAGAACGCCCTCTGCACAGTCTCCTTCGTATGGCCATCTATTCCTCCGGTCATCTTAAGCTTGCCGGTGCCGGGAGTGTGCCCTACCTCCAGTCGGAAAAGGCCTGCCCTGCCTTCTTCGTTGACTGATGCAGCGTAGATCGATCCCGGCGCCAGAGGGTCCTGTGAGATGAGGTTCCTGCCGCCCTCCTCAGGGACTCCCACATATCTCTCCTCTCCTGTGATGTTGTCGATGTACGAGAATGATGTCCTGTGGTACTCAAAGGAGCCCATTTTCTTTAGCTGCTCCTTCACACGCCTCCTTCCCTCAAGCGCAAGCTCTAGGATCTCTGCCATCTCATCCCTGCTGAACTCTCCATGAGGGTATATCAGCTTGATCAGTCCCGATACAGTCTTCCGCACCGCCTTGACATCACGAGCGTTGAGGTGCGATCCAAATGAGAAGTAATGGTCTACCATGTCCACGAAGTTGTGTCGTCTGAGCTCTCTCAGGGCCTCTGCCAGGTAGTCAACCACGAAGCCGTAGTGGTC
>NZ_JAOAKP010000134.1 GCF_026419855.1 Methanothrix sp. | reverse complement strand
CCTTAGTGCAGGACTACGTAGCGCGTCAAAAGGTTGGGGGTACTAACCTCACCTTCCACTACATCAAGCAGTTCCCCGTCCTCCCCCCCTCCGCCTACGGACCCCAGGACCTCCTCTTCATCGTCCCCCGGGTCCTGGAGCTCACCTACACCGCCTGGGACCTGGCCCCCCTGGCCCAGGAGGTCTGGCAGGAGGCCAGCCCGGAGCTGCGCCAGGCCCTCCTGGCCCAGCACCAGGCCAACGGGGGCCACCCCGACGCGCCCCCTCCCTGGGTCCAGGGCCCCTACCCCTTCCCCCCCTTCCGCTTTGACGAGGGGCGCCGGGCCCTCCTCCGGGCCGAGCTGGACGCCTACTACGCCAGGCTCTATGGCCTAAACCGCAAGCAGCTCCGCTACATCCTGGACCCCCAGGACCTTACCCCAAAGGAGCTTGCGGATATCCTTTCGGACGCCGAGGAGGTGGCAGACCCCCTGGACGAGAGGGAATACCGCAAGCGGCGGGAAAGAAGCTCTTTCCCTGGGGAAACCTTCCGCGTGCTTCGGGACAAGGAGGAAAAGCGCTACGGGGAGTACCGCACCCGCAGGATGGTGCTGGAGGCGTGGGAGCGGCTAGGGCATCCCCTGCCAAAGGGTTAGCCCGCGGAAGCCTGGGGGGAAGCCCATGCGCTCCTCAAGGTAAGGCCCATACTGGGACAAAACATCAAAAAGACGCCCTCTCCATTCCCCGTCCTGGCCCAGGTTTTTCATCAAAAGGAGGAGCAGCGAGAGGGTCCGGAATAGCTTTTGCGGATGGGTTGCCCGTTCCATGGCCTCTTTGAGTTCCCTGGGGTTCTTACGCACACGTGGCAGGGTGTAGGCGGAGATCTCCCTGTCCCAAAGCCGCCCGTGGTGGGCAGCGATATTGCGGACCACAACAAGGTGTTTTATTGCCTCTTTCAGGAAACTGTGCGGCACCCCAAAAGGGGCCGCTATGGCTCGGCTAAGGG
>NZ_JAOAKP010000133.1 GCF_026419855.1 Methanothrix sp. | reverse complement strand
CATCACACCCGTGTGGAATTCTTTTTTGTAAAGGATCTTTGTCGCCTTATCCAACTCTGGATCGTTCTGATCCTTTACTTTCAGTTCCTCAACGACTTCTTTTGCTGGAACATCCTTATTTCCAGAAGATATTATCACAATTGGCTCAATTTTCACACCGAGATCTTTTAAAGCCACGTAATCATATGGAGCATGAGCGGGGACGCTCATAACGACTCCAGTAGCACTGTCCAAGTCAACAAAGTCCGCTGGGAGAATTGGAACAAGTCTATCCACGAGTGGAACCATTACATTCTTATCTATAAACTCTTTTGCGTCAGCCTCTCCTATAAACTCCAGATCACGATCCATAAACTTCAATTTCTCAAAAGCTTCCTTGCTAATAACCCATTTTTCTCCATCAACTTTTGCAATCAAATATTTCGTTGGTTTAAGCCAAATGTTAGTAACTCCAAATACGGTTTCGGGGCGAAGCGTTGCGCATGGGAATATTAGATCTGAGTTTTCAAGTCTGAATTTTATAACTGTGAACTCAACAATACTCGCCTCTTCTCCCATTAATATGTCGTGATCCTCTACTGGATTCTGATCGTTTGGACAATATCGAACCGGATGACTCCCTCTCTCAATGAATCCAAGTTCTTTTAGTCTCCAAAATTGCCATTCAATAAACTTCTGGTAGGGAGCATCCATCGTTGTAAAGCTTCTCCGCCAATCTATTGAATACCCTATTCTTTTCAGCGCATTAAGAGCTTCTTTTGCGAAGTATTCAACGATTCTCTCAGGTGTTGTCAGCTTTAGAAGTTCTTCTCTTGGAACGTCATGGAACTTTGTGTAAACTTCTAAGGTTCTCTGATCCCGCTTTGCTATAAGCTCCGCCAATCCGATGATCGGAGTTCCGGTAACGTGAAATCCGAGAGGGAAAAGCACATTATAACCCTTCATCCTCATGTATCTCGCATAGGCATCTCCAATCGTGAAAGTTCTCGTGTGTCCTGCGTGTAAATTCCCATTTAAGTAAGGATAAGGA
>NZ_JAOAKP010000132.1 GCF_026419855.1 Methanothrix sp. | reverse complement strand
GATGTGTATAAGAGACAGGCGATATAGAGCACCTGATGAGGATCTGCGAGGAGAAGCTCCGGGCGATGAGGGAAGCAAGATACAGGAGCCTCTTTACCAGGACGGAGTCAGTATGACCCGCGGGAGCCGAGCACCTGCAAGGCACAGCCGGTATCTGGAGGCTGTGGAGCGCTGCATCTCTGAGAGCCCGCGGGTGTACTCGGTATGCGGGCTCCAGGGAACCCTGTTTGAGCTTGTGGGCGGGCAGATCTACAGGAACCGCTCCGATGCATTCATCAAATCCGTGCTGTCATCAAGCGATACCGAGTCTGCGATCCGGATCTCGAAACCTCAGCATATCTCCAGAGGTCTCGCCGGCAGCTACTTCTCCGATCTTGAAGAGACCTCGGTGATGATCCAGATCGATATCATATCCAGGCGGGGAGACGATTTCTGCGATGAGCTTCTCCAGATCATTGAATCGCTGTTCTTCGATGCCATCGAGCACGAGATGGATGGCATGCTGTACTGCATAGACGTCGAGCGGCTCGAGGGTCGGGATGCATACTCTGATCCGGACCTCGAGGCGTCTCATGCTGTTTTAACGGTATACGGGCACTACCGCGAGTTTCTGGTCGCGGAAGGATGAGCGCGGCTTCAGCTGAAGGAGGTTGGCATGGCCAGAGAGAATAGCATGAAGAGGGTGCTGGTCGGTCTCTCGCTCCAGTCCGATAGGTATCAGCGGGAGGCTGGACCGGCGGATCAGTTCATCATACCAGCGTCTCAGGCGCTGCTCGATGCTCCCAGGAAGTACTCCGAGCTGAGGGGCGAGGGCTCGCAGCATCTGATTGGGGTCGTGCCGCTCGCCTACAATACTAAGATGTCACTCGGGATATTCGCGTTCCCAGAGAGGAGCGGTTTAGGGGAGATCCTGGCGATGGCGATCGGGGAGGACGAGGTCGAGGAGATCGTCGCTGATGAGGTGTACAGGCACGTGTTCGCTCCCCAGGACGTTCCGCCGCTCGCCACTGTATGGCAGCGAGAGCAGGCCGGGGAGCTC
>NZ_JAOAKP010000131.1 GCF_026419855.1 Methanothrix sp. | reverse complement strand
TCCATAGGCATGGGAGCCAAAGAGTATGATCTTCTCCGGATGAAGACCTTCTACCAGCCTTCTCACAATCTCCTTCAGCAATTCAGGGGATAGCTCTCTCATAAACCCTCCACATGCCCGAGCATATCCTGCAAGTCGTTCCCGTCAGGGACGATCATGCCCACCCTCGGCCCTTCCTCTCCCTCAGTCATCCTCACCCCCCGCCGCGCGCGTGCTCCCACGCCTGGAACGCGAGCCCCCACAGGCGCATGTGCATCCCAGTGCGTGCGGGCGAGCCTCCCGGGAGCGCGCCGTCGCGGCGGATGCAGGAGCTGACAGCATGAACCCAGCCGATGCTCCTTGACATACACAGTCCTTCATGGAAGATATGCTTCACGATCAGATCTGCCGCGCACCCTGTGCATTCTCTTCGTCCATCCTTTCCCGCCGTCTTTTGATCTCCCTCAGAGCATCATCTAAAGTGATACCGCTGAGCCATCGCTCGCGCTCCTCTGTGTAATCACCGCTTCCGATATCGAACTGCTGAAGGAACCGGGCCATTCCCACAGGTCCCAGCGCCTCGACGAGCGCCCTGATTCCCTTACTCCTGATCTGCGCAGGGGTGATCTCCTGATTCATTCCAGCAGCTCCATAAGCCATAATACAGAGTTTCTGACCCTGACTTTTATCTTATCAGCATGTTTTGCTGCTTTAGACAAAAATCTATCGTCGGTCGTGAGCAGAACCTCTGCATAACCCTCAGCGCATGCGATATGCAGGGCATCAAAGACATCAAAGCCGAGGGCTTCAAGCTCCCTGGCCCGCGAAGCGACCCTGTCGCTCACCACAACCTTTGATTCTGCCAGCTCCGCCAGCGGCATCACTTTCTGCCTCCGCTCATCAGGGGTGAGTGAAACCTCCAGATCAACTGCCTCGCTCCCAATAAGACTCAACCTGCCATCCTCACACATGGTGAGAATCAACAGCACGGCCTCAGATTCAAGGCGGATGCGCTACTGTCTCTGATCATCGAACAGCCTGTTCAGGCAGCAGACGTCCAGGTATATGCTCGAGCGGGTACCTCC
>NZ_JAOAKP010000012.1 GCF_026419855.1 Methanothrix sp. | reverse complement strand
CATAAAATCATGTACGAATTGCGGCATATCCAGCATATTTTAAATTGGCTTATATGAAGTGACGCAAAGGACTATAAATGGATGAGAGCGTAGAGATAAATTCGGTGTACAGCATTTACAACTGTGAGATCCGTCAGCATTTCATGTCGCAGAGCTGCTCACGGGACGAAAAGCGTCTCGCACATCAGAATTTTAGAAATAAATATCGTCGCCAGATATCATAACAGAAGCCCAGCAGCAGCGAAGCTCTATCAGACATGACGATAAAATTTAAATCAAGTAATGATGATATTTCATGTGAAGGGGGTATAAAGACGAGACTTCTCATTCTCATGGCTGTGCTCATGGCGATCGGCTCAGCTGCTGGAGACCCGAGCTATGGCTCCAAGGTCCTGCCGTATGATGCTGATGAGTCGAGAGCGCTCAGCGCGTTTTCATCTGCGCCTGTGTTCGCTTACTCGGATGCGAACATACGTGGGGTCTTCGATATCTCAGATCCCGTTTACATAGATGTTGATCCCTCAGATGATGCGGTCAACGAGAACGATGTGAGACTGACGCCTTTCGGAACATATCCTGCTGGAAGCCAGGTCAGGCTCGGCGATCAGGATTACGGGTACAAGCTCACGCCCTTTGGCATCGGTGGTATGCCTGGCGCACAGCTTGTCTACTTCGATGTGGATGGCGATGAAGCATACAGCATCGTGGACCCTGTTTACCTCGATGTGGGGCCGGAGTATGGCAGGATTGATGCCGGAGATGTGCGCATAACAGGTTACATGACTCTTCAGGCGGGAAGCAGGGTCAGGGATTCGGATCCTGACAACGACAAGCCCGCGCCTGTGCTGCCCGGGCTGCTGTGCTTCATGAACCTGAACGGGAACATAAACAGCGGTGGGTGGGCGATCTACGACCAGGGAGACCGCATATACGTCGATACACAGCATCCATTCTATACAGTGACCGTGAACGACATTAGGCTCTTCATATGAGCTGCAGATGATAGATGCACTCTCAGCGCGGAC
Organism: Methanothrix sp.; assembly: GCF_026419855.1. Classification (GTDB taxonomy): domain Archaea; phylum Halobacteriota; class Methanosarcinia; order Methanotrichales; family Methanotrichaceae; genus Methanothrix_B. The sequence continues at coordinate 39,584 of NZ_JAOAKP010000012.1, read as the reverse complement.
CAGGATCGCGGGCATCTGAGGATGTGATCGCATGATCGCCCTGCAGATCTACTGATGGAGATCCGCAAAGCTGGCCTGCGATCCGGCTCTGCGATGGCAAATATTAATATTAGCAGATAGACCTGGTATCTATGCTCAGATGCCACCGGTCTCATGCTGCCCTTCTGGTTGTGCTCATGGTTTTCTGCACAGGCGGGGGGCTGGCTCAGAACGCAACCGCAGATCTGCCTGCCCTCGAGGGCATATGGAGGCTGTCGCTCGGCCAGAATGCCGTGACCATGGCCATCCATCAGTTCGAGGGCCAGATATTCGGATCTGCCAGCTCCTCCGAGGAGTCATGGAACGGCGTTGTTATGGGGTCTGCTGACAACAGCACCCTGGAGCTGACGATCACGTTCTTAAAAGAGAGTGGTCTCGCCGAAATCAGACTGATCGGCAGCTGTGCGAACGAGGAGATGCGCGGAACATTCTACAGATCTGACAGCATTGGAAACGCAGAGAGAGGAGAGTTCGAGGCGATCCTGATAAATCCGGATACATCTGGCTACACGCCCGTCAAGGAGACGCTGCCGGACATCAGTGCCTCAGAGCCTGCACCCGCAATCACATCTGAGAACACATCAGGTACATCGCTCTCTGAGAGCCAGGGCACCGGCGCCAAGAACAGGTACACCGATGTGCACTCCCTGGCGCATCTCGTGCCTCCGGCAGCCGGTGTGATTCCACCGGGCATCAACATGGGCGGAGCTGGCGGCATGGGGATGATGGGATAGATGCCCACTCACGTCAGGATATACGATGTAACACAAACGATTAACAGCAGTATGCCTTTATACCCAGGAGACCCCGGGTTCTCCAGAGAGATGCTGAAAAGCCTGGAGCGGGGCGATCTGTACACGCTCTCCGCTCTCCACCTCAGCGCACACACAGGCACGCACCTCGACGCACCCTCTCATTACATAAGCAACGGCAGATCCGTGCACGAGATACCGATCGAGCGCTTAATCATGATTGTGGATATCATCGACGCTGGAATGGTTGTGCGTCCTGATAGTCTATTTGGTTTGAACACCAGCGCAGAGGGCGTCATCTTCAGAACGGGATCTCTCAGAGGATACATCACAGAGAGCGCTGCCAGAGCATGTGTCGATCTCAAATTAAAACTGATCGGAACAGATGCGCTGTCTGTGGACAGCTCAGAGGAGGACGTTGTGCACAGGATACTGCTATCGAATGACATACTGATCCTGGAGGGGTTGTATCTGGGGGGCGTTCCGGCCGGCATTTACACGCTTCTCTGCATGCCGCTCAAGATTGAGGGTGCGGAGGCATCTCCAGTGAGAGCCATCCTGGCTCCGCCTGAGTGGTGTTGTGGAACTTCTGTGAATACGTCTCCAGGTCGAAGCAGGTCATGAGGGAATGGTATGGATGCTGATCAACCAGCAGTATATGTATTCGATGAAAAGGGTCGTGTCAGATACCTGAGCAGGACCGCTGAAATACTATCAGGGAGAATCACAAGATGCAGATCCATCTACGAGGTCCTGGGGGTATCATGCAGCGACACCCTGGCTTCCGCCGTTGCATCTGATGCTCTCTCGAGGATCAGAGCGCGGATAGGCTGCTCCGATTCTGAGATTCCACTCTCTGTTATTCCCCTCAGGGATGCAGACGGCTCCAGGGGGCTGATGCTCATATCAGACCTCACAGGTTCTTTTGGAGAGGAGGAAAGAGAGAAGCTGTGGTACAGGACTGCGCTCGACAGGTGCAGTGATGCTGTCTTTTTCGTGGATGCTGAAAGTAGAAGAATCCTCGATGCAAATGCAGCCTTCCAGGCGCTGCTGGGGTATCCTCCAGAGGAGATTCAGTCCCTCACGCTCTACGACATAATGGAGCAGGACAGGGAGGAGATCGATGAGATCATCAGGCACGCGGTGAGACATGAGATCAAGAGCGTCCAGGCATACAGATCCGTCGACGGCGTGAGCATCCAGATGACGGGAAGGTTCAGCCCGATCGAGGGCGATGGGACGCTCTGCGTGATCCTCTCCCAATCTGAGAATCATGAGGATTACATCCAGAAGAGAGACGTCCTCCTCGCTGGCGTAGCCATGGCTGCAAACCAGCTCCTCACTGTGGATGGATTTGATAGAAGTTTGATGAACGCGCTCGAGTTCCTCGGATCTGCAGCAGATGTCGATCGTGTTTACGTGTATCAGAACACCGAGTCCGGGGATGAGGCTGTGCTCAGATTCAGGTGGGAGAGGGGCAGCGTCCACGCGAGTATAGACGAAAGGATAAGATACGATGAGCTGCCGCGCTGGCGCGAGCGTCTCCTCAGAGACCGGCCTGTCCACGGTATAGTGGACGAGATGCCTCCCCAGGAGAGGGATCTGCTGAAATGCCGGGGGGCGCGATCCGTCCTGATTTTTCCCATAACCATAGCGGACAGGCTCTGGGGGTTCATAGGGTTCGAGGACTGTGAGCGCGAGCGATCCTGGAGCTGGAACGAGATATCCGTGCTCATGCTTGGTGTGGCCAGCATAGGCGGCGCGATAGCGAGAAGTGAGGCTGAAGAGAGCCTCCGCAGGAGCGAGGAAAGGTACAGGGAGCTCGTCGAGAGCGCGAACAGCATAATCCTGAGGCTTGACAGAAGAGGGAATGTGAAGTTCATCAACGAGTTCGCCCAGCAGTTCTTCGGCTACTCGGAGAGGGAGATCCTGGGGAAGTGCGTGATGGGCACACTCGTCCCTGAGATCGAGTCGACAGGGCGGGATCTGAGGGGGATGATCGCGGAGATACTCAAAGCGCCTGAGGACTACAGGACGAATGTCAATGAGAACATGAAAAAGAGCGGAGAGCGCGTCTGGATCGCATGGACGAACAGGCCCATCGTCTCTGAGAGCGGAGAGACCGAGATCCTGTGTGTTGGGAATGATATAACAGAGCTCAGACGCGCGAAGGAGCGTCTCGAATCCATGAACCAGCGGCTCCTCGAGATAATAGAGTTCCTTCCAGATGCGACATTTGTAATAGATGTTGATGGCAGGGTGATGGCCTGGAATAGGGCGATGGAGGAGATGACGGGAATACCGAAGAGCGAGATTCTAGGAAAGGGGGATTTTGCCTACGCCCTGCCGTTCCACGGATACAGAAGGCCGATGCTCATAGATCTCGTCATGAGATACGATGATCACATCGCATCCCTTTACGAGAATCTTGAGAGAAGGGGAGATACGCTCTACGCCCACGTCCACGTGCCATCACTCTACAGCGGCCGCGGGGCGTATCTCTGGGTCAAGGCATCTCCGCTCAGAGACAGCGATGGGAGGATCGTGGGCGCGATAGAGTCGATGAGGGACATCACCGAGAGCAGGATAGCTGAGATGGAGCTGATGCGGAGAGATCATCTTCTTGCCGGCTCAGCTCTTGCGATAAGCAGCCTTCTCTCAGGAGAGGACTATGAATCATCGATAAACGAGGCGATGCAGATCCTGGGGCTCATCTCAGAGGTGGATCGCGTCTACATCTTCGAGAACCATGTGGGAGATGAGCTAAAGCTCTGTCTGAGGTTCGAGTGGTGCAGGGATGGTATCAAGAGCAGAATAGACAATCAGATCTTCAGGGGCCTCTCGTACAGCAGGTTCTTCCCGGGATGGTATGAGATCCTAAGCTCCGGCAAGGTCATAAAGGGGCTTGTGCGCGATCTTCCATCTTCTGTGAGAGAGATCTTGGAGCCGTATGGTGTTATTTCCATCCTAATAGTCCCCATAACAGTAGGTGGGAGATTCTGGGGGTTCGTCGGATTCGATGATACCACATACGAGAGAGAGTGGACCGATGCCGAGGTCTCGATTCTGGTCGCCTCTGCCAGCACGATAGGGGAAGCTGTGGCGAAAAAGGACTCCATCGAGAGGATGAGGCTCCTCGAGTCCGCGGTGGTCAACAGCAATGACGCGATCGTCATAGCCGCTCCCGATCCATCTGATGGGCTGCCCAAGGTCATTTACGTGAATGATGCGTTCACCAGGATGACGGGATATGCAAGAGAGGAGGTACTGGGGAGGTATCCGGATTTTCTTGAGGGGCCGGAGACTGAAAGATCGAAGACTCTGGAGATCCTGGAGGCGGTCAGGAAGGAGCTGCCTGTGAGCCATGAGCTCGTCAACTACAGGAAGGACGGCTCCAGGTTCTGGGTCGAGCTGAACATCTTCCCTGTGAGGAATCACAGGGGTGAAGTTACCCACTGGGTATCGATACAGAGGGACACGACGGAAAGAAGGCTCGCAGAGGAGCGTCTCAGGTGGAGTGAACTTCTGATGAGATCCATGACGGAGAGTATACCCTTTGGATTCTGCGTGCTCGACAGGGCTACAAGGAAGAGTCTCTACCTCAACCACAGGTTCTGCGAGCTTTTGGGCATTGAGGATCTAGAGGAGGATTTAAGATCTGGAAGGCTGGATGGCGATGATCTCTTCTCGCGTATAGGTTCAATTCATCCGTATGCTGGAGAGGCTCTCAGGGAGATATACAGCCACGGCGACAGGGCTGAGATCGAGATAAGGACATCAGATAACAGGGTGATAAAGGTTTTCGCGACCGATATCCTGGACAGATCTGGCAGGTACTTCGGGAGGCTTGGCATCTTCGAGGATGTGACTCAGGATATAAAGGCTGCTGAGGAGCTCAGAAGAGCGAAGGAGGCTGCTGAGGAGGCGGCGAGATCGAAGGCGGAGTTCCTCGCGAACATGAGCCATGAGATCAGGACCCCTCTAAATGCAATCATAGGCATGTCAGGGCTTCTACTCAGAACAAAAGTCACCCCCGAGCAGAGGTCTTATGTCAGCGCGATAGAGAGCAGTGGCAATGCGCTCCTCGAGATGCTCGCTGACATACTCGATCTCTCGAAGATCGAGGAGGGAAAGCTCGAGCTCGACTCTAGCCCGTTCAGCATCATGGAGTGCGTCGAGACATGCATGGATATCCTGTCCGTAAAAGCAAGCGAGAAGCAGATCGAGCTGGCCTATCTCATAGACGAGGATGTGCCTGAGCTGGTTCTGGGTGATGTCACAAGGGTCAGACAGGTGCTGGTGAACCTTCTGGAGAACGCCATCAAGTTCACCGGGAAAGGAGAGGTCTTCCTGAGGGTGAGCTGCCAGCATATGGATGAGGATCTATCAGAGCTCCATTTCTCCGTGAGAGATACAGGCATAGGGATTCCCGCAGAGAAGATGGACAGGCTCTTCCAGACATTCAGCCAGGTCGATTCGTCGATCACAAGGCGGTACGGCGGAACGGGTCTGGGTCTGGCCATCAGCAAACATCTTGTTGAGCTGATGGGCGGCAGGATCTGGGCTGAGAGCGTTCCTGGAAAGGGCTCGACCTTCCACTTCACGATAAAAGCAAGGGTCTCAGAGCAACCGCAGAAAAGAAACGATCTGCTGGAGGGAAGTCGCGCCCTGCTGATCTACAGAAACGATACTGCGAGGGGCGCGCTCAAAACGGTGCTCCTCACCCATAAGATCGATGTCGTGGATGCGCCTTGCCTTGATGAGTCCATCCTTAAGGAAAAGTTCGATTTCGTGCTTGCAGAATCTTCTGACACCAATGACATCGTGAAGCTGAAATCTGCTCTTCCAGACGCACACGTTCTCGCGATCACGGATCTGCTGAAGCCCACGGTCTCGCCTGATACGCCGGCTATCCCGAAGCCCGTGAAGCACTCGCAGCTGATCTCAGCGATGATCAGCTCCATCATGGGGGAATCAAATGATCTGGTTGCGCTCGAGGAGGGCAGGAGGAGCGATCTCAGGATCCTTGTTGCCGAGGATAATCCGGTGAACCTGAAGGTTGTGCTCATGATGCTCTCACATCTCGGCTACATGGCAGACACCGCGCGCAACGGGCTTGAGGTTCTCAGGGCCCTTGAGAATCGCGATTACGATCTCGTGCTCATGGACATACAGATGCCTGATATGGATGGGCTGGAGGCGGCCCGCAGAATACGTGAGATGAGGGGATATGAGAGGCCGCGTATCGTGGCGATAACAGCCTATGCACTCGAGGGAGATCGGGAGAGGTGCATCGCAGCAGGAATGAACGATTACATAAGCAAGCCTGTGACGATGGAGAAGCTTAAGGCTGCGATCGAAAGGAAGGAGGATGTCCTGGATCCATCAACGCTCTCCAGGCTCAGGGAACTCCAGGAGCCAGGCGAGCCGGATGTGGTCGCGGAGCTGGGGGCGATCTTCATCAGCAATGCTCCATCGAGGATCGCATCGATGCACGAAGCTCTAAAGAGAAATGATCCAGAAGCGCTACACAGGGCAGCCCACAGCATGAAGTCGGCCAGCGCAAGCATAGGAGCTCTCCACCTCTCCAGGATCTGCGCGGAGATCGAGGCTCTAGGGCGGAAGGCGAAGCTCGATGAGGTTGAGGGAATGCTGCGAGCTCTGGATGCGGAGTTCGAGAAAGTGAGGAGAGAACTGGAGAGGATCGCAGGGTGATGCTGGCCTTGTGTGATGCGGAATCGCAGGGTTGTGTGCTCATGCAACCTCATCTCAACGCGATTTGTGCGCGCTGAGTGTATCTGCAAATAACTGTGTTGTAGAAACCTTCGGCTGCTCTCGACCACATCGAGAGGCTTCGACAAACGTCGAAGCACAGGAGGCCCTGCCCTTCTGGGCGGGGAGCAAGTCGCAGCGAAGTGACATATATAACGATCTCGAGAATTCTGCTTGATGACGAAGTACCTGATAATTCTTGGCACAACATCCCACTCGGGAAAGAGCATACTGGTCACCGCTCTCTGCAGGATCCTAAAAAACCGCGGACTTCGAGTCGCTCCATTCAAGTCGCAGAACATGAGCCTGAACTCGTGGGTGACCTCCTCCGGCGGGGAGATGGGGATAGCCCAGGCAGTGCAGGCATGGGCAGCCGGCGTGGAGCCGTCCGTGCTCATGAACCCCATACTTCTCAAGCCAAAGGGCGACCGCACATCTCAGGTCATAATAATGGGAAGGCCGGTGGCAGACAAGTCGGCTGCTGATTACTATAAGGATATAGACAGCCTGAAGGGAATCGTTGATGCCGCGATTGAGGAGCTGAGCAAAGATTACGATTACATCATCGTTGAGGGCGCAGGCGGTGCGGCTGAGATAAACCTCTTCGAGAGGGATATCGCGAACATATACGTCGCATCACGGCTCAAAGCTCCCATAATACTCGTGGGGGATATCGAGAGGGGCGGGGTCTTCGCGAGTCTTTACGGAACCGTGAAGCTTCTCCCGCCTGGGATAAGAGAGCTCGTGAGGGGCATGGTCATCAACAAGTTTCGCGGGGATCCCACGATACTCCAGCCGGGTATAAAAATGCTGGAGGATATGACCGGCATCCCCGTGCTTGGGGTTCTTCCCTACCTGGATCTCGAGATACCCTCTGAGGATTCAGTCTCACTCTCGGACAAAAGGATCCCACAAAATGAGGATGTTCCGGAGATCGCGATCATAAGGCTCCCCAGGATATCGAACTTCACAGACTTCGAGCCGCTGGAGCGATACGCCAGGGTCCGGTACGTTGATCTGAAGGACGATCTCGGAAATCCGGATGCCGTTATAATCCCGGGCACGAAGAACACGGTGTCGGATCTGGCTGAGATGAGGCGACACGGTATGGACCGCAGGATTCTCGCTCTGAGAAACGTTCCAATAATCGGCATCTGTGGCGGGTATCAGATCCTTGGAAGGGAGATAATTGACTGCGGCATAGAGGATATCTGTGGATCCGTTCCCGGGCTGGGGCTCATCGATGCCGTGACGCGCTTCGATGCATACGAGAAGAGAACCGTGCAGGTGATAAAGGAGGTCACTGGAGACGGTCCGATACTGGGAAGGATAAAGGGGGAGCACGTGAGGGGCTACGAGATACACATGGGGATCACAGAGTCCAGGGAGGTGAGCGCCTTCGGGGACGATGGTGCTGTCACAGGTAATGGAATGGTGATAGGCACATACCTCCACGGCCTCTTTGAGAACGAGAACTTCAGGAACGCATTTCTCGATTATCTATGCGAGCGGAGGGGGCTCAGGCGCCGGGAGATCTCACGCGATGGTGGCTTTGATGCACTCGCAGAGTCTGTGGAGAGCCATCTCGATGTGAAGAGGATACTGGATATGCTGGAGCTCGATGACTCAACCGTTAAATGATTGCCATATGGATATGCAGCAGAGAGGATAATACAATAAAACCGGTGAAACATGTTCAAGAAGCTATCTTCTCTCGGTTACGCCCTTGAGAGACTCCTCGACATGTGCACCCCTGTGGATGAGAAGGAAAGGATCCCGATCGAGGACGCATGCGGAAGGGTCCTCGCATCCGATGTTATCTCGCCTGAGGACCTGCCTTCATTCAACCGGGCCGCCATGGATGGATATGCTGTCAGGTCTCACGAGACAAGAGGGGCATCTCAGAGCTCACCAGTCCGGATCACAGAGTATGCCAGGGTGAGGACCGGCGCTGCGCTGCCAGAGGGATTCGATGCGGTTTTGATGCTTGAGGATTCGTTTTTGCGTGGTAACGTCCTGGAGGCCACAGCCGAGCTCATCCCCTACCGAAACGTATCCAGGATCGGCGAGGATGTAAGAGCCGGGGATGTGGTGCTTAGCCGCAACCACATGCTCAGGCCGCCTGATCTTGCACTCCTCGGGGCGCTCGGCGTCGATGCGGTGGAGGTCTTCACCAGACCGCATGTCGCTGTTATCCCTACAGGAGACGAGCTCGTCCCCAGGAGCTGCGTGCCTGCGCCGGGCGAGGCCAGGGAGATAAACAGCCTGATGATATGCAGCTACGTGAAGCTCTGGGGCGGTGAGCCGCAGCTCTCCGGAGTAATACCGGATGAGAGGGATGCGATAAAGAAGGCAATAAAGAGCTGTCTGGATGCGGATCTGATACTGATCTCAGGTGGAACCTCTGTTGGCGAAAGAGATTATGCGCCTGGAGTGCTGGAGGAGATGGGTGAGCTGATGGTTCACGGGATCAGGCTGAGCCCTGGACGGCCCACGGCCCTGGGCTCCATCAGCGGCACGCCGGTTGTGTGCCTCCCAGGTTACCCTGTGGCTGCTCTGGCCTCGCTCTACCTGCTTGTGAGGCCTGCGGTAAAGAGTCTCGCACATCTCAGCGATGATGTTCCACGGAGGGAGGCAAGGCTCTCGAGAAAAATCCCCTCCAGGCCCGGATACATCACGTTCGCAAGGGTCTCGCTCAGTGATGGAATCGCTGAGCCGGTCATGATCAGCGGAGCTGGCATACTGAGCTCGGTTGCGCATGCTGACGGTTTCGTTCTGGTGCCGGAGGACCTGGAGGGGCTGAACGAGGGAGAGCAGGTCGAGGTGCAGATCTTCGAGTGATGTTATGGATGCTGCAGCGCTCCGAGTCCAATCTGACGCATTGACCTTTGCGACTCCACCTGCTCTCAACCTCATCAGCAGACTCCAAAAGAGGAAAGTTTCGCTATCTGCTTCCGCCCGCGCGTGCTCAGTGGGCTAAATCTCGCTCAGTATTTTCGCCGCCTCCTCCGCACTCCTGCCCTGGTGCACTATGGCGCATATCGCCCTGGTCATGCGCGTCGGATCCCTGTGCTGGAAGACGTTTCTGCCTATGGCGACGCCCCTTGCGCCCGCCTTCATCGCGCCCTCGATCATCTGAAGGAACTCCAGGTCTGTCGCTGTCTTCGGGCCGCCTGCTATGACCACCGGCACCGGACATCCTGCCACAACCTCTCTGAAGCTCTCCGGAGACCCTGTGTAGTTCGTCTTTATGATGTCGGCCCCGAGCTCAGCGCCTGCCCTGGCGGCATGCGCCACCACATCCGGAGCGTTCGGGTTTGTTATATCCTTGCCGCGGGGGTACATCATCGCAACAAGCGGCATGCCCCAGAAGTCGCACCTCTCAGAGACCATCCCGAGGAAGTGAAGCTGCTCCGCCTCGGTCTCAGAGCCGATATTTATGTGAACGCTCACCGCGTCTGCTCCGAGCTTTATCGCCTCCTCCACCATCGCAACCTGGACCTTGTTGTTCGGATCAGGACCGAGGGACGTGGATGCGGACATGTGGACGATAAGGCCTATATCCCTGCCGTAGCCGCGGTGCCCGTGCCTGACCATGCCCTTCTGCTGCAGCACCGCATTTGCTCCTCCCTTCGCAACCTTATCAACCATCTCAGGCAGGTTCGCAAGCCCCTGTATCGGGCCGACCGATATCCCGTGATCAAGAGGTATTATCACGGTGTTCCCGCTGTCCCTGTCCATGATCCTCTCCATTCGAACACGTTTGCCAATCTCACTCATAGCGATCTCCTGATGTTAGCGTGGTACATGCTAACAAATAGCACATATAAAAGGATGACGGTCGCACCATCTGCTGTGCCCTTAAATGAACAACGGCAAACAGCAGTTGGGATCGCAGTATTTGATTACGTCGCTCTTGTTTCTTTAGCAACTTAGATGTCTAGCAAGCAGGTTGCTGGAATCGCACATTCATTTTTCGAGAACGCATAGAAGGACCAGTGCTTCTTCTGGTAAGTCTTTATACGGATAAGAGCGGATTACGTTTGCCATGCTCCTGCAGCTGTACTCCTGAAGGGATCCACGTGTATCATTGAATTCAAGGGCATGCAACACCTGTGACTATGCCAGTGCAAGCCGAATTACCATATGCTATTCTTTTTCAGGCACATAACCGGATCTCAGATGCTTCCCCTCCCCTCGCCCATGACGATGGGCACGCTTGGGGCGAGTGGGCTCCTGTAGACGCTCGCCCTCACGTGGACGATCCTTGTTGCGAAACCCATCGATCTCAGTCTGCTCGCAACCTGGATGTCCTCGGCAGGGAAGTGATACGCCGCGATCGCAATCTTCCTGCAGCGCATACTACCAGCACGGCTCAGAATCTTCAGCGCCGCACCCTCTGCGTCGATCTTGACCACATCAGGCATGATCCCGAGCTCCTCGATCAGCCCGTCAATGGTATTGACCTGAACATCATCCCAAGATGCGCTCCTCCTGAATATCAGAGAATGAGCGACAGTTCCCTCTGCGAGAAAGAGCCTGCCGGTACCCTTGAAATCGGAGAGAGCCATGCAAAGTGGAATGATGTTGTCCGTCCTCTCAGCATTCATCCTGAGAATCTCGTAGTTGCTCCGCTCCGGCTCCACAGCAACCACAATGCCGTCCTTCCCCACCACCCCTGCAGCCCGCAAAGCGAACGATCCGATGTGCGCACCAATATCGAAAACCACCTCACCTGGGCGTATCTCCAGGAGATCGTAGTGCCTGTGCTGGTAGACATCCCGTATCATATCAGCATCTCCCTCGGAGAAAGGCCGGAACCTGATCAGAGTGCCCCCAGGAAGCTCTGCATCCAGCACAATTCGATCCAGGTTCATACATACACCACTGAGACCGGAGCGCATAAAACCTCCGCAGGTAAAATTAATTAAGTCGGCCCCGAATTGATCCTGTGGGAGCCTTATGGGGATAATGCAGTACGACTACAGGGATCTTAAAGCGCAGTGGCCGGAAAAGTTCGCCTCGCTGGAGAGGGCGTTCAGCCATATACATGCAGGAGACAGGATCTTCATAGGCACCGGCTGCGGCGAGCCGCAGTTTCTGGTCCAGGCGCTCGCCGACTACGTGAGAGAGCACCCGAAGGCATTCTTCGACACCGAGATCCTTCACGTATGGACGCTGGGTGCTGCTCCATACACGGACATCAAGTTCAAGGAGAACTTCAGGCTGAACACATTCTTCATAGGGAGAAGCACGCGCGATGCTGTAAACAAGGAGCTCGCGGACTACACACCAATATTCTTCTCAGCGATACCGGATCTGATCTACAGGGGGCGCATACCCATAGATGTCGCCCTCATACAGACAACACCGCCGGATCGGCACGGTTACCTGAACCTGGGAATAAGCGTTGACATCGTGAAGGCCGCTGTGGAAAAGGCATCGGTTGTCATAGCGCAGATCAATTCAAACATGCCCAGGGTTCAGGGAGATGGCTTCATCCACATGGATGACGTGAGCTTTGTGATACCCCATGACGAACCCCTTCTCGAGTACGTGGAGAGCGTGCCGACAGAGCTGGCGCAGCAGATTGGAAGGTATGTTGCGAGGATGGTCGAGGACGGATCCACGATCGAGGCCGGCTACGGTATGATACCGAACGCTGTCCTCGCAAACCTGAAGCACAAGAAGCATCTCGGCATTCACACATCGCTTCTAACAGATGGGTTCATAGAGCTCATGAAAGTCGGGGCGGTCGACAACTCGATGAAGACGATAGACAGATACAAGACCATAGCATCATTCTGCATGGGCACGCGGAAGACGTACGAGTACATACACGACAATCCAGCAATAGAGTTCAAGACAATAGATTACACGAACAACCCCCTCATCATAGCAAAGAACCGGAACATGGTATCGATCAACAGCGCGATGGAGGTCGATCTCACAGGCCAGGCCACCGCTGAATCTCTCGGAACATTCTTCCACAGCGGCATTGGGGGACAGGCTGACTTCATGCGCGGCGCCGTCCTCTCGCCAGGTGGCAAGGCGATTCTCGCGCTGCCATCGACCGCTGAGAACGGGAGGATATCACGAATAGTTCCAATGCTCAGGGAGGGCGCCGGGGTCACGCTGACGAGAGGAGATCTGCATTACGTCGTCACTGAGTACGGGATAGCGTACCTCCACGGCAAGAACGTCAGGGAGCGCGCGATGGATCTCATAGCCCTGGCTCACCCGAAGTTCCGGCCGTGGCTCCTGGCGGAGGCGAAGCGTCTCTCGCTCATCTATGCAGACCAGGAGTTCATACCTGGCGAGAAGGGTGAGTACCCGGAGCACCTGGAGACATACAGGACGACGAAGACCGGGATCAACATACTCCTAAGGCCTGTAAAGATAACTGACGAGCCGCTCCTGAAGGACTTCTTCTACTCTCTGTCAGATGAGACTATGTATCAGAGGTTTGCATCCGCACGCAAGGGCATGAGCCACAAGCAGCTTCAGGATTTTGTTGTCATAGATTACACCCGTGAGATGGTGATACTCGCCGTAATTGAGGAGGACGATAAGGAGGAGGTGATCGGCCTCGGTCAGTACAGCATTGCAGAGGGGACGCATACCGCAGAGGTGGCCATAGTTGTGAGAGATGACTATCAGAGAAAGGGCGTGGGAATGGAGATCCTCTCCTACCTGGTGTACCTCGCGAGAAAGCAGGGCCTGTTCTACCTGAACGCTGAGGTTCTGGTGGATAACCAGGCGGTCCTGAGGATGTTCGAGCGGCTGAACCTCCGGACGGAGCGGAAGCTGGAGGGCGGCGTGTATTCTGTTAAGATCTACCTCTGACGAATCTCTGGCGACACCACATTATGAAGAGGTTCTCAGATCATGATTTGTGCATCTGGGCGTGGGTCATATTGATTGTGAACTCTCCGATGTTCTTTATGTGATCCAGGAACCTCGCGATGCTGCTTGATACCACCATTCGCATCATGATCTCCTCCTGGTTCACCTCCGAAGATGAGCTGGATATGATGGGTTCGAGGTTCATCATCGCCTCCTCGCGTATCTCCTCGGTCCTCTCTATTATTGAGTTCGCAGTCTCCGTGTTTCTGTTGAGCAGTGCCGATATTGCCTCATCTATGAGACCGCTGATGATCGATGAGATCCTCGAGAGCTCAAGAGCCATTTCATTGGGGACGGATATGTTGTGCTCGATAACCAGGCTCGCTATGGTGTGTGCATGATCTGCGATCCTCTCCAGGTTGGATGCAGCCAGCGCGTAGTTGAAGGCTGTGATTACATCGATAGAGCTCTGCGATAGCGCGCCTGTCCTGAGCATCTCGGTGAACTGGCGTGATACCAGAAGATTGAGACGATCCACATCATCATCGCGCTGTATGACATCCTGTGCGAGGTTCTTCTTCATCCCTATCAGAGAGTCGATCGCATCCTGTATCATCGACCGCACGACGGTCCTTAGACGCCTGAGGGCCCTGTCCGACTGGAGTTCCTCAGAGTTCAGGAGATCGTGGATCAGAACCTTGTTTCCCGTCTCCTCAAGTATCTCAGGACCGATCAGCTTGCTCACAATCTGGTGTATGTCCCTCTTCTGCTCCGGCGTCATGTAGGGAGAGACCACCTCGATCGTTCTGTACCCTGAAAGATAGCATCCAATGATGTCCCTGATCAGCGCCTCTCCGGACTTCTCCCCGATATCAAGCTTCACCTTCAGGTTCTGGCTCGTCCGCTCAGGCGATAGTATTAGATCCCCGCTATCCCCCTGTGTGATGTAGATTATGGACCCGGGCTTGATGTTGTTTCTCACAGCCCAGCCCTTCGGGAGTGAGACTATGAACGTCGATTTCCCTGTCCTCTGAACCTTTCTCGTCTCCATGTCGATCTCTTAATTGAGATGTTCTCTCTTCCCTTCGATCATATAAACTATGGACTCGCAGATGTTGCAGATGTGATCCCCGATCCTCTCGAGGTGCCTGTTCACCATGAGCATTGGAATTGTCTGGTCCATGAGGCTCATGTTCTCAGCTGTCATCCTCATGAGCGCGTCACGCACCTTTACGTAGAGGGAATCGATCTCGTAATCATGCTTCGTCACATTCCTCGCCATCTCCGGATCCCCCTTCTCGAGGGCCTCCATCGCACCTGACAACATCTCAACCGCGATGCTGGCCATCCTTGGGAGGCCATCTGGCATCTCCACATGATCCTTGTCCTTCGTCTGGATCACAGCCCTCGCTATATCAACCGAGAGATCCCCGGCGCGCTCGAGATCTATCCCGATCTTCAGTATGCCGATTATAGTCCTAAGGTCCTTCGCCATGGGCTGCTGGAGGGCGAGAAGCTCCATGCACTTGCTCTCCAGCTTCACGCTCAGATCATCAACGGCATAATCACCCTGAACAACCTCCCTGGCCAGGATGGCATCATTCCTGCAGAGCGCATCCACGGATCTCTCTATCGAGGAGGAGACTAGAGCTGACAGCTCCCTCGTCATCGCTCTTAGCGCATCCAGATCTCTGTGGTACCTCTCCCTGTACGGACTCACAACCCCCACCCCCAAGCTCAACCAAATCTTCCAGTGATGTAATCCTCTGTGCTCTTCTCCCTTGGATTCTCGAAGATCTGCTTTGTCTCCCCGAACTCTATCATCTCTCCCATGTAGAAGTATGCGGTGTAATCAGAGACCCTCGCAGCCTGCTGCATGTTGTGCGTCACTATGATCTGTGTGTACCTGCCCCTGAGCGATTCCATGAGACCCTCTATGCGTGCTGTGGATATTGGATCGAGCGCGCTGCATGGCTCATCGAACAGCAGGACCTCTGGCTTCATCGCAAGCGCTCTCGCTATGCAGAGCCTCTGCTGCTGCCCACCGCTCAGTCCCATTGCCGGCTGATCGAGCCTGTCCTGAACCTCCTCCCAGAGCGCGGCGTCCTTCAGGCTCTGCTCCACGATCCTGTCGACGTTCTTAAATCCATGGATCCTCGGGCCGTATGCGACGTTATCGTAGATCGACATCGGGAAGGGATTCGGCTTCTGGAAGACCATGCCTATTTTTTTTCTGAGGGAGACAACATCCATGTCCCTATCGTAGATGTTCTTTCCATCGTACAGGATCTCTCCCTCGATTCTGACGCCTGCTATGAGATCGTTCATCCTGTTGATGCACCTGATAAATGTCGATTTTCCGCATCCGGATGGTCCTATGAGAGCTGTTATCTTGTTCTCAGGAATCCCCAGGGTTATGTTCTTCAGAGCCTGCTTGCTCCCGTACCAGAGCGATAGGTTCCTCGACTCTATCTTGAACAAGCAAGATACCTCCTGCCGCCCACGGCTCATGCTGAGCGGAACAGGCACGCTGACCGCATTGGACATCTGGTGATCTCCTGTGTTAAATGTAGATACTGGGCTTACGGGACCTATTTATATTTTCGCCGGTTCTGCATGCAGACCACCAAACAGGCTCAGCGAAGCACTGGTACCCGGATCCGGAGCCCATGTTGTTGCGCCTGGCCGGATACCAGCGATCGCTCTCATGTGTTCGGCGAGCTTCAGGCCATCCAGGATGGCTGCAGGAAACACCCATTCATTCGCCGAGGCATAGCGGGACCGCCGCCTCGCTGGCAGGTTATCATATGAATAAGAGCGCCAGCGATATCTGGAGTTCCAGACCTCTGAATGATCCCCCAGGAGAATCCTCTGCAGGGATCAATGCAGCAGTGAGCTGGCCCCGAAAACACAGCGCCTCTGGTGCCTGGATGATAGCATATGCGCACTGTGGTTCTGGGACAGCATTCGGTCATGCTTTTTGTCCTGAAGAGACGAGCGATCTGATCGCTGTGATCATGGGACCAGTCTCCTCCGGTCTCTCGGAAAGAGCACCGCATCCCTGATGTTCTCGAGCCCGAGCATCGTCTGGACGAGGCGCGCCAGGCCCAGACCCCAGCCCGCGTGCGGCGGCATTCCATACCTGAATGGCCTGAGATAGAACTCGAAGCTCTCCGGGTTCAGGCCCTTCTCCTTTATCCTGCTGACGAGGAGATCATAATCATGGACGCGCTGCGCCCCGCTCGCGAGCTCCATCGACGGGTGCATGAGATCGAAACCCTTGCATATCTCAGGCTTATCCTCATAAGGCTGTGTGTAGTACGGCTTCACAGAACTCGGCCAGTCTGTCAGGAAGTAGTGCTCTCCTATAACAGATCCAAGGTAATGCTCTGTTTCCGTATCTATGTCATCGCCCCATTCCATGCTCTTCTTTCCGGACTCGCTGGCCATCTCAAGTGCCTCTGTGTATGTGATCCTGCGGAATGGTGTCCTGGGCACCTCCAGCTCCACGCCGAGTGTCCGGAGCTCCCTCTCGCAGCTCTCCGAGACGTATCTGTAAGCCGAAGAAACAGCGTTCTCCAGGAGCGACATCACGTCCTCGTGATCCGCATAGCTCACCTCAACATCCACTGATATCGCCTCGTTGAGGTGTCTCCTTGTGTCATGCTCCTCCGCACGGAATATCGGCCCTATCTCGAAGACCCTGTCGAGACCTGTAGCCATCAGCATCTGCTTATAGAGCTGCGGGCTCTGGTTCAGGAAAGCCTCACGCTCGAAGTAGCTTATAGGGAAAAGCGCTGTGCCCCCTTCAGTCGCTGTCGCCACGATCTTTGGCGTGCAGACCTCGATGAATCCGTTCTCATAAAACGTGTTCCTGAGGCTTCTCATAACAGCTGACTCTATCTTGAAGATCGCCATGGACGCAGGTCTTCTCAGATCCAGGAACCGCGCATCCAGCCTTGTGTCGAGCTCCGCGCCGACCTTGCCAGTGGGATCCAGAGGCAGAGGCGAATCGGCTCTTGAGAGCACCTCAACGGACTCGGGCAGGATCTCGAAGCCGTTCGGTGCCTTTGGCTCAGACTTGACCCTGCCGCGAACTAGAACCACGCTCTCCCTGCTCACGCCGCGCACTGTCTCCACCAGCTTTTTGTCAGCTCTCTTTGTGAGAACCGTCACCTGCGCGAGACCCTCTCTGTCTCTCAGCACGAGAAAGCATATCCCACCCAGATCCCTGATCTCGTGTACATGTCCTGCGAGTGTGACCTCTGATCCGTCCATCTCCGGACTGATCTCACCGGAATAATGAGTTCTGAGAATCAATGGAATCTCACCCTTCGAAAGATTGGCTCCGGGTATAAAAGCAGTCCGGAATCGTGGATGCTCATGGTTCGGTGAAGCCAGACCCAAGCGCTGCTTCCAGGAGCACTTTCGCCCATCTGAGCTTCTTGGACTTTCTCGGCGTGACGCTCTGATCATCAAAATCGAACCCGATCAGTTTGATGCTTTTGGGCATGAGCTCCAGTGCCAGAAACACCGCTCTATCTCCATCTGTGAACCCCCCGAAGTTGTGGACATTCTTCAGGGGAGAGGACTGTGTTGTCCCCAGAATGCGCCTGAGATGAGGCACATGCTCCCCCAGCTTATCGATGTTATCCCCGTGCGCATGCACCACGACCGCAGATCCCCTGCGGTTGGATTCGATGATGTCAGGCATGTATCCATCGAGATCTGTCACGATGATGTCCGGGATCACACCATGCTCAAGAAGCACCGTGGTGGCACCATCTGCTGCCACGATGGCATCGGATGGGTTTATTTTTCCGATCTCCTCACTCAGGCAGGGAGCATTGCCGCAGACCACCACCTCCCTGCCGCGAATGATATCCCTGAGATCGCTCAGTGTGATCTGATCGGTGGATTCGAGAAGAGACGAGAGAACGCGTGCTGCCTCCTCATCCCTGGATCTGGAAAATCCGAAGTCGTCCAGGATACTCTCGTATATTATCTCCCAGTCCTCGAAGCGCATCTGCATCGAGCTGGTCACGGGAGCAAAAAAAGCTTCTGCTGAGAATCTGTCAGAGAAGCAACACAGTTACTCAGAATAAAACAGAAATGATAGGGAGGGATCCCTATCTACGCCCACGCCTTGAACGGCGGGTTCACGTCTGTCGGTCCATACATGCCGGCCCTGGACTTCTTGAGGCAGGAGCAGTCGAATATGCCCTCAGCGCTCGAGCCGAAGCCCTTCTTCAGTCCTGGAGGAATATCAGCCCAGCCGCCTGAGCAGCACGGGAGCCAGTCCTCGCTCTTCTGAACGAGCTTGTACGGCACGTTCAGGGTCATGTTCTTTGTGATGTCGTATGTGCCGAAGTAGTCCTCATCGATCTCTATCGCCGGGTTCTTGTACGCTCTTATATCGCTCAGCGCACTGCTGGTCAGCGCATTGCCAGGATACGCTATCACATTGGGATATGATGTGTAGTCAGACGATGCCTGGAGCACTCCGAAGTGGACCTTGCCGTTATCTACGTGCTCGTTGATCTTCATCTGCGTGTACCCAACGCCCTCGTAGACCGGATCGTACTGGCGGAAGTACTTCTCCTTCGCAAGGACCTCAAGCTCCTTGTCTATGCCGTGAGCGTACTCGACCTCATGGTGCATCGAGGTTCCCGCGCGATAGTTCTTTATCCATGTCTTCTCCTTGAGCAGCGAGTCGAAGACGAGCGGGTTCACAGCGTAGTATCCTGCGCCGATCGCGAACTGGTACGGCGAGTAGACCATCACGTTGTCCTCCTTCACGGAGATGCACGAGACGTTCTCATCGACCCAGTCAGCATCTATCGGGTGGGTGTTCTTGTCGAGCTCCTGTGTGAACATAACGAACTCGTTGTCTATGGAGCCTGAGCCATGGACATAATCTTTAAAGGCGAGAGCGCCGGCCTTCGCATACCTGTATGTCATGAAGTAGCCGCTGCCCTGGACGTCCTGCTCGAAGTTGAAGGTCACGTTCTTCTCTGCAACCTCGTTGGGATATCCGCCTTTATACCCCGGATATGCATAGCCCTCTGGCTGTAAATCCGTAGAAAGCCCATATTTGGCATGCACTGAGGACATCCCTATAATAACCATAACTGCAAGCAGCAGTATAACTCTCTTCAAATCTTTCCCTCCATCCAAATTCGATACAGACTGAAACTGTTATCTTTTCTGTGAATCTCCTATTTTAATCTGTTGATTGAAACAGCGCCGGAAGCGGCCCAGCAAAACACAGGAACATCCGAAGATCTCGCACTGAGATGGATGATGATCACAGAGCAATGCACCGGTCCGCATCCGTTAATGCCTGCTCAGCGCTCTTATGCCTACTTTTCGCAGCACCTCAAACCTAGATATATCTGGATTTGCATTCACGACGCCCCCGCCCTCGGAATCCTGAAGCGCAGCAGCGCAGCGACCCCGCCCAGGGCGTCCAGCCTCTCCCCGGGCTCGAACTCGGAGCTGAATATCACGACTCTGCCGCGCCCGCCTGCGACATCTCTTATCAGGCTCTCCATCTCGCCGCTGCGCACTAAACTGTCGACGATCATGAGCGTCTCGATCGCCCCGTAGTTCGCGGCCACCCTGACCTCCCTGATGCCATATGCTGCTTTCCCGTCTGTGGCAATCTCCCTCATGAGCTCATCCATCAGCCTGGTCTCGCGCGAGATCCTGCTCGCCTCAACGATCCTGTCGACCGTTCCTCTCCTGAGAACCTCCTGGAATCCTGACCGTCCTGTCGAGGAAACATCATCCATGGTGAGCCTTTTCAGGAGATCTGGATGTCTCGACTCTATCACCTTCCTGAGATCCTCCTTCGTGAACCCCGGACCTGCCAGGACAACATACGCGTCGTCGCCCGCTGAGTTCACAATCTGATCCGCGACATCTCTCAGGAACTCATCTCTCCCGCTTGCTCCTGACCCCTTCCCGCTCCCTCCCCTGATCTCCGCCACTGTCTGCACCCCGAACTGCCGGAGAACGCCTATGGTGGCCTCGCCCTCTTCGACGAGCGCCAGAACTACCCGCGGACGGTTCGATTCCGCAACAGCCTCCTCGATCCTCTGGAGCTCGTCGGGACGCCATCTCTTTATTATTGATAGCTCAGATCCAGCCTCGATGTTCAGCGTGTGATACGACCCCACATCAACTCCGGACCTAATAACACCATGAATCCTGAGCCAGTTGGAGTATGTGTGGAACTCCACTGCCTCGACGGAGATGCCGAGCCTCACAGTCCTCCGCTCGGCCTTCTCCGGCCGGAGCTTGTCTGTGGCGCCTGAGATCTTGCGCTGAGTTGTGGCAAACACCAGATCTCCAGGAGATACGAGGTGCTTCAGGTGCCAGAGATCGTCGAGGCTCTCAGCAACGAGCGAGATCTCGCCCTCTTCACCGCGAAGGTTTCGCTTTATGACGCGCATACACCAGTATTGGATCAACCGAGCATCGATTTCATCACCTGAGTCCAGGAGAACCGGACTGCCTGCGCAGCAAGCCATGAGCACGTCTGCAGACAGATCGAAGCCACGCAGCAGCCTGAAAATATAAGGAGAGTCACTTTTTGAGTTTCTCCAGTATCTCCTCGACCTCCTTGTAGCCCTCTTTGTACAGCTCCTCCTCGCGCGGCTCAAGCTCCTTCAGAAGTCTCAGAAACTCGCCGGCGTGCACAACCTCCTCGTCAGCGATGTCGACGAGCACAGCCTTCGCGCGATCGTCATCTGTGGACTCTGCAAGCTGCATGTAGAGCTGGATCGCCTCGTACTCAGCCGCGATGACATACCTTATCGCCCTCACAAGCTCCTGTTTGGTCAGCTTGCGCTCGCTGGCCATGCCCGCAAACGGTGTTGCAAACT
Organism: Methanothrix sp.; assembly: GCF_026419855.1. Classification (GTDB taxonomy): domain Archaea; phylum Halobacteriota; class Methanosarcinia; order Methanotrichales; family Methanotrichaceae; genus Methanothrix_B. Next base: position 18,286 of record NZ_JAOAKP010000012.1, on the reverse strand, counting down.
CAGGCATTGAAAATCACCAATTTCTTTTTGGAGGATGGGCTGAAATAGTTGTCGGAAAGCGGAGAAGCGGCGCGCGGATCACAGGCTGCCATCGTCGCGTGTATTCATAATATAAACTCCATTGAAATTATCGCATACACTGTTCTGGTTTTCGTTTCATTTAGGCACGTGGTAGTCTGCCTATGACATTTGGATAAGCGCAAATGCAATAGCTTCAGGCGATTCGCAGATCTCAACCCCGCTATGTGGCGTTGGACAGGTATTAATGGGTCCAAGGATGTCGATTTCCATGCCGACATTGTTCCAAAATAAACACATCTAAGGGGGTTAGCCCATCGAGATCAACTCAACGAAAGTAGATACCCGTGGGTAGACTACCCGCGATTTGTTTATAAATAAACGCTCCCAGATTCTACCATCGCATAGATCTGCATGTAAGAAGATCACAGGTAAGAGAGATGCCAGAAGTGATATCATTCGATATGGACGGGACTCTGGTGAGCCCGAGGTATGTTGACAGGGTGTGGATGGAGGGGATCCCGGAGCTTTACGCGAAGCGGCACGGCGTTGATCTGGACAATGCAAAGGAGATCGTCATCGGAGAGTATCTCAAGATCGGAAGCGACAGGCTTGAGTGGTATGACCTCGGGTACTGGCTGGAGAAGTTCGATCTCAGGATCGATAAGTACGAGCTCCTCGAGATGTACAGGTCCGAGATAGAGATATATCCAGAGGTGGAGGAGGTCCTCGATACTCTTAGAGATTCAGGCTATGAGCTCATAGTCACATCCAACGCAGCCAGGGAGTTCATCGAGATGGAGCTTGACGGGCTGATGGACAGGTTCAGCAGGATATTCTCTGTGACATCAGATTTCAGGGATGTTAAGAAGTCGCCCCGCTCATACATCCTGGTCTGCAGAGCTCTTGGAAGAAAACCTATGGAGGTTCTCCACATCGGGGATCATTACGTTTATGACTACGAGGCGCCGATCGAGGCCGGTCTGGATGCTCTCTTCCTGGACAGAAAGGGGAACAGGAGCGGCCCTGAGGTCGTGGGAGACCTCAGAGAGGCGGCTGACAGGATACTGAATGGAATGTAAATGGCGCTGCACAACGATCATGTGCCAGCAGCATAATGAATGAATCGTGCAAGCGTGTATCAAGATCTGGCTATCGTGAGGCAGATTATCGAGATGGTTAAAAATATCAGAATCTCTGATAATGCTTTGCTGAGTGGAGGTGGAGATCATTGAGTTTGAAGCCTCCAAGGTACGTCAGAACTGTGCGCGAGCTGATTTACTGGCTTTATGCAGAGCTCATTGCCAGGGCGGCAGGTTTTGACGGCAACTACGGATTTGTGGTATCGCGTTATAAAATGCTGAGATCCGGCGAGATGAAGTGGTCCAGCTCGATCAGGGATTATCAGAAGTCGCTTGAAAAGGGCAACGTTTGCGTGTACTGTGGCTCAACAGATAACATCACCATGGATCACATTATACCCATATCGAGAGCCGGTGTGGATCCAAGGGTGATCGAACTGCTGGACTCAGGCGACAACTGTGTTCCCGCATGCAGGAAATGCAATAGCAGTAAGGGAGATCGTGATGTTTTCGAATGGTACGGAATAGACCGATGCGATGAGATACCGAAATTGGTTTTATCAAAGTTCCTTAAGCTGACGTACAAGCTGCATGAAACGCAGGGAACGCTTGATCTGGGCGATCTGGATCTGGACGGCCGGCTGGATATAAATGATCTAGGAGTCGTTGTCACGCATCTCATCACCAAGATTTCGGGTAAGGTGAGCCCGGCTGATGGGAGGAAAACAAGAGGTGGTAGATCAAAAGGTTGATGTGCAGAAGTCTGTGCACCTTAAATGTCCGAAGATCCCAGCATGTCTAACCAGGTGATACCATATTGCGGCCTCTCCTTGCATCGGCTGGCGATCCAGTTGCATGCCCGCCATGGAGGTATAATGAAGAAGAACAGCAGGCTCATTCTCGCCCTGGATGTTGAGTCCGGGGACAAGGCGTACAGCATAGCCTCAGATACAGAGGGTATCTTCGATGCGATCAAGGTCGGGTATCCATTGATACTCTCGGCAGGTCTCTCCATCATAAAAGACCTCTCCGGCATCGCCCCGATAATTGCGGACCTGAAGATCGCGGATATCCCGAACACGAACCGCCTGATATGCGATCGCCTCTTCAGCGCGGGCGCTCAGGGGGTCATAGCGCATGCTTTCACAGGACGGGACAGTCTGGAGGCATGTGTGGATGCAGCTGAGAGGCACAACGGCGAGCTTTACGCTGTGACTGAGATGAGCCATCCAGGGGCGCTGGAGTTCATGGCTCCGCTCGCGGAGCGCATGGTCATGATCTCTCTTGATGTGGGCGCTTCAGGAATAGTGGCACCTGCCACCAGGCCTGAGCGGATAAGAACCCTCAGGAGAATTGCGGGAGACCTCACGATAATCTCCCCTGGAGTCGGGGCGCAGGGTGGATCCCTGAGAGATGCATTAGATGCCGGCGCGGATTACGCGATTGTTGGCAGATCCGTGTACGAGAGCAGCAACCCCAGGGCAGCAGCCGAGGCGCTCCTCGACCTCACAAGGTAGAGTGCAAGTCGATATCAGAACAAGCATCATGGCGCCATATCACTCTCATTGTGCATGAGAGGAAGCGTGAAGCAGACAGTACAGCCCTTCCCGGCCTCAGACTCTATCCAGATCTTCCCGCCGTGGACCTCCACAATCTTCTTTGCTATCGCGAGGCCCGCGCCCGTGCCTGGAGTGCTGCGGTCTATCTTGTAGAATAGCTCGAAGACCTTGTCATGGTACATCGGGTCTATGCCTGTTCCGTTATCTTTCACGAAGAAGACCGCGCCTTCCGGATCATCTCGCCACCCGATCTCTATCCTGGGATGATCAACATTCTTTGTGTACTTGATGCTGTTATCTATCAGATTCGCGAGCATCTCCCCTATGCGCATCCTGTCCACATGCACAACAGGCATATCATCTGCAACCACGACCTCAACGCCGTTGAGCTTGGTGTTCATATCAGAGAGCACTTCCTTCACTAGGTCAGAGAAACGCACGTCCTCTGGAGGGTTGATCACCCTCCCGACCCTGCTCAGCTCCAGGGTGTTTGTGAGGAGCCTGTCCATTTTGAGCACGGAGTTCTCTATGTAACGTATATCGCTCTCGACCTTATCGCTCTGGCCTGCTCTCAGATCCTCCCTGAGGTAGCCGAGAAATCCGAGTATCGTTATCAGAGGAGATCTGAGATCATGAGAGACTGTGTAGACAAACCTCTCCATCTCCGCGTTCTTCCTCTCGATCTCCATCGTTCTCTCCTCAACAATCCTCTCGAGCTCTGTTGTGTGTCTCTGGAGCTCATCCTCCAGCCTCTTCCTCTCGGTTATATCCATGAAAGAGATCACACCACCCACGATCTCTCCGGAGCTGTCCCTCAGGGGCGCGGAGTTGAGGAGGAGATCGAATGACCTGCCATCAACAACCACGCGCTCCTCCCTGCTCTCCGTGATCGCCCCCCTTAGAGCCCTCAAGATGCAGAGATCACACTCCGGAATTCTCTCACCGCTCACATCGTACACATTCCTGTACACATCACCATCAACACGCTCCCCAGGGGCTCTTCTCAATATCCGCCTTGCTGCATCGTTGCTGAACAGTATTTTTCCACCTGCATCGACAACAAGAATGCCGCACTGCGCCTGGGTCAGTATGCTCTCCAGCAGGTTTTTGCTCTCAGCGAGGCTCCTCTCTGCCACAGCCCGCCGCTCAGCTTCCTTCCGCAGTACTGTAAGCATATCGCTCATCATCCTCACAGACTGCTTCTCACGCAGCAGCATCAGTCCGATTATGCCGGAGATGGATGCTACCAGGGCTGATGCATTCAATATCGAGTCGTGTCCCTTGATGAGCGCAAGGATGAGCGCAAGGCCGAGCCAGGCGACAGGGATGTAGTATGATATTCTCTTGAGGTTGATTGGACTCCGTGAAGGAGGTCGAAGCCAGAGCAGAGGAGCAAGGCCCATCAGCATGTAAGCCGCAAGCCAGCCGGTGTCGATCAGGCTCCCTGAGAGGTATATGCCCTGAATCTCCTGATAGGCATAGCCCAGATCTGTTACTATCATGACACCCATTCCGAGGATCAGAAGGAATGCCGGCCAGTCGTCGGGTGCCTCGTGCTCTCTGAAGAGTATGTCCATCAGCGCGATGACCAGTAGAAGATCCACCAGCACATAGGCGATAGATACGAGCGTGGCCGCAAAATCCTCCTCATGCAGCTCGGGAAGGATGTAAATCCATAGGATCAGAAGGGATGCTATCAGAGCTATGCATTCATCCAGCAGCAGCCTTGCTCTCTCGTTTGCTGACAGCGGCACAGATGGAAGGAGGAATATGCCCGCTGCAAAGAACGGATAAAAAGCCAGGTATCCGATGTCAGCAACTGACGGAAAAGGTTCTGTTTTGAGGAATACCTCCATCACAAGCCATGCGAGCTCTCCCAGAGTGTTGAAAACCATTGCAAGAATCATCGCCAGCCAGGCAGTCCTCGCCCTCCCTCTGGAGTGTTTGAATGCATGGAGGAAGCAGAATGCTGCGAGGACTGATGCCATCACAAAGAGGATGTCCTCCACGATAAGAAACAAATCCGCATATCGAAATAGTGTTATCAGAAGCAGATGTGCTGCTGTGAGAAACACAAATGCAGATGCCGCAATCAGTATGCGCTTGTCGACGGATGCAGACATGCATCAAAAAGTGCGCATCAGAACAAGTTAAATGTTTTGCAGACATGGGCAGATCTGTGCACTCCTGTGAAAGAATGCTGCTCTCCGCTTTGCGCCTTAACAAAGATTCAGCAGTCATCATCGCATCAGGATGTGGTGTTATAACTGTTCATCATATATTTTATCATCACTTTTTTGAAATTTGTATCCATTGCATCACACTCTTCTCTCCACATGTATGCTCTCCAGAAGGCTCACAGTCTCATCCGGAGGGAACGTGGAGAAGAGCCTGCAGTTCGTCGTGACCAGATGCTTTCCCTGTACAAATACGCCCTCAGGCGCGTAGCTCGCGCAGAATATTATTTTGTCCGATGGAAGGACCCCGCCGCCGAGAGCCCCCACGGTTCCATCGATCAAAGTCTCCGTGATGTTTATGCGGCTGCATCCCTGCTCGGTGAGGAAATCGTTAACAATCTTCCAGTCATTATCGAGCGGGACCTCCAGGATCTTGCCGTAGTCTGTGACAAATATCCATATGGAGCTATCCTCGCCCTTCACACCAAGACCGTATGTGATGTAGCTCCTGCCCTTCACAAGGCTCCTCACAGGCTCATCAACCACGACCGTGTATGTAAGGCTCGTGTTCAGATCGAAAGATACCCGGAAGGGCCCCAGCTCCCTGACGACAGGCTCAGATGATGCACTCTCCGAGAGTGTGACCGCTGAAAGCACGATGAGCAGCACGGCAGCAGATAGGGATGCTCTCATGCTCAAACTGTGCCATCGTATCCGTAATGAATCCTGCGGTGCAGCCCTGGATGTGAGGAAGTTGATTGCAGCGAGACGTATATGAAAGAAGCTAGCATTATTGATCGCCGGAGAAGCGAGCTCTTGGCAGCCCCAAAGCAGTCGATCCCCGCTTTCCGCAAGGTTTACTGATTCGCCAGATGATTGTGATGTGCCGCTGAATAATCCATTCCGCAGGAGCTCAATCCAGCCCTTCATCCTTGTGTGCTCCCGCTCTGCCTCCGAAACCTTTTTTAGATCGTATTGCGTTCGCCACAGGGAATGAAGGCGGCAGAGACGAAGATGGACCAGCTGAAGGGAAAGCTGGGTGTTGGCAGATCTGAGAAGAGGGCTGAGAAGAAGGGAAGGGACACGAAGAGCGATCTCACGGAGATGCTAGACGATATCGGCATCGAGGCCCCATCGATGGATCTGGGCGAGTACATACGCGTTCTGAAGCTCGCAAGGAAGCCGACCAGGGAGGAGTTCATGATGATCGGAAAGGTATCGATCACAGGGATCTTCCTGATCGGCATGATAGGCTTTATCATATACGCGCTGCTCACAGAGATACCGAAGTCGATATGAGGAGACTCTGCTTCGCCGGTGCCAAAGCCCACAAGCGTGCGTCCTGGATCATGCCATCGCAGAAGGGTGCCGGCGATCACCGGTGCGCTGGAAAATATTTGACGTGAAATGGTTCAGATCTTCCTCAGATCCACCACCTTCTTCGATTTGCCTGCCGTCCGCGGGATTGTGCCCTTCTCGACCAGCTCCACCTTGCTCCGGATGTTGAGCACTGCCTTGAGCCTCTCCTCGACCTTTTTCTGTAACCGCGCGAGATCTGCGAGCTCCCCTGTGAACGCCTCGTCCTTAATCTCGACCTGGATAGTGAGCTCATCCAGACCGTGATGCTTTCTGTCGACTATGACCTGGAAGTAATCCCCGATCTCGGGTATCGAGAGAAGCACATCCTCTATCTGGCTCGGGAAGACGTTTATGCCCCTCACGACGAGCATATCGTCAGCTCTCCCCAGGAACCTGTGGAGCTTCCGGCTTGTGCGCCCGCAGCTGCATCCGTCCTCAAGGAGGTACGTCACATCTCCGGTTCTGTACCTTATCAGCGGCATTGCCTCCTTCGTCAGAGATGTGAGCACAAGCTCTCCGCGCTCTCCCGGGGCGCACGGGTTCCCATCCCTGTCAAGAATCTCCACCAGGAAGTGATCCTCCCATATGTGCAGCCCGTTCTGCTCCTGGCACTCGAAGGCGACTCCCGGCCCGAACATCTCTGAGAGTCCGTATGAGTCGTATGCCTTTATGCCAAACGCCTCCTCGAGCTCCTGGCGCGCCTCATCAGACCAGGGCTCGGCTCCGAAGCAGCCTATCCTGAGCTTCAGCTTCTCCATGATGCCCTTCGCCTTCGCTGTCTCTGCCAGGTATAGCGCATACGACGGAGTGCAGTGCAGCACCGTCACCCCGAAATCCGCCATGATCTCGAGCTGCCTCTCGGTGTTGCCCGTGCCGGAGGGGACCGCCATCGCGCCCATCCGCTCTATGCCGTAGTGGACCCCAAGCCCGCCGGTGAAGAAACCATAGTTCACAGCGTTCTGGAATATGTCGTTCCTGGTCACCCCGACCATGACGAAGTCCCTGGCCATCAGGTCAGACCACGTCTCTATGTCGTTCTTTGTGTATCCGACTACCGTCGGCTTTCCTGTTGTTCCGGAGGAAGCATGCACCCTCACGATATCCTCCCTGGGAACAGCGAAGAGCCCGAACGGATAGTTATCCCTCAGGTCTGTCTTCCTGGTCATGGGAAGCTTCTCGATATCCTTCAAGCTGTTTATATCATGTGGGGTGATGCCCATCTCGGTCATCTTTCTGTGATAGAATGGAACGTTCCTGTAAACCTGCTCCACGGTCTTTCTGAGTCTTCGAAGCTGGAGTTCCTCCAGCTCAGACCTCTCCATGAGCTCCAACTTAGGTTGCCAGAATGCCATGTTACTACCCTGATGATTTTGATACAGCGCGATCTGCCACGCCGTAGCGTGGTAGATTCGCTCAGAGTATATCAATCATTCCCCATACGCGGGCTCTCATGATGAGTGGTATCAGGGCGCAAACTCCGGCCTGAAGGCCGGAGAGGAGGGCACGCCTCTGTATCGCGGCTGTTTGAGATCTGTAGCCATTTGCGTCACTTCATAAAAATCAATTTAAAATCTGCTGGATATGTCACACTTCATACATGATTTTATGTAATATACAATATTATCTCAACTTATGCGGAACATGGTAATCAAAAGTACGGCTCTGTCCGGATGCACCTGCATACAAAAATGTGGCTCATACTGGTGATTTGGAGGATCGGTAACCTCGCAGAAAGAGGCTGAGTACATTGTACCTGATTGGAGTTACCAGAGATCGCCACCCCGACGATTCGACTGCAAGAGCCAAAAGTGTTTAAAGGAGAGGCAGATACCTCTCCAGCTCCCACTGGCTCACGTTTGTCCGGTACTCGTCCCACTCCGCCTTCTTGATCGCTATGAAGTTCTCGAAGACGTGATCGCCAAGAGCCTCACGAACGATGTAGCTCCGCTCAGCGAGCTGGATGGCCTCGTTGAGGCTCCCTGGAAGGGAGCTTATGCCCGCAGCTTTCCTCTCCTCATCGCTCATGTGGTATATGTCACGCTCCTGCGGCGGTGGCAGCTCGTACTTGTTTGCGATGCCAGCGAGGCCGGCGACGAGCATCACCGAGAACGCCAGGTATGGATTTGCTGCCGGATCCGGGCTCCTGTACTCGATCCTAGTGGCTGCCTCCTTGCCGGGCTTGTACATCGGGACCCTCACGAGCGCAGACCTGTTCCTCCTCGCCCAGCTGATGTAAACCGGCGCCTCGTATCCGGGCACAAGCCTCTTGTAGGAGTTGACCCACTGATTCGTCACCGCTGTTATCTCAGGCGCGTGCTTGAGCAGGCCTGCGATGTAGCACTTCGCCTCGTCTGAGAGATGATATTCATCAGATGCGTCGAACATGATGTTCCTCTTCCCCTGGAAGAGAGACTGATGGACGTGCATCCCGCTTCCATTCACCCCGAAGATCGGCTTAGGCATGAATGTCGCATAACACCCGTGCTTTCTGGCGATCTCCTTGACCGTTATCTTGTATGTTATCACGTTGTCTGCCATTGTCAGTGCATCCGCGTACCTCAAATCGATCTCGTGCTGTGATGGCGCAACCTCATGATGGCTGTACTCCACATCGATACCCATCGCATCCAGCGCCAGGATTGTGTCTCTTCTGAGATCGGATGCGACATCCAGTGTTGTGAGATCGAAATACCCTCCTGTGTCGAGTATCTCCGTTGAGCAATCGTTCTTGAAGTAGAAGAACTCCAGCTCTGGTCCGACCATGAACTGGTAGCCCTTCTCCCTGAGACGGGAGAGGTTTCTCTTAAGAACGTATCTCGGGTCTCCCTCGTATGGAGTTCCATCTGGATTCAGAATGTCGCAGAACATCCTTGCCACAGCATTCTCCTGCTGGCGCCACGGGATTATTCTGAAAGTCGAGGGATCCGGCTTGGCGATCAGATCAGACTCGTATATCCTGGCGAACCCCCTCACAGAGGAGCCATCAAAGCCCATACCCTCTGAGAAGGCGCCATCCAGCTGGTTGGTGTTTATTGCAAAGCTCTTCGGCATGCCAAGGATATCGGTGAACCATATCCTGACAAATCTCACGTTATGCTTGTCTATCGCCTCGAAGACATCGTCTTTTGTCATAGGGGCGTTCATCATCGAAGCCTCCAGAGGAAAGTTCATGAGAAAAAGATTTATAGATATTTGAGATGTTTTCTTAAATGTTATGAAGATTTGTGATATGAAAAATATGCAGAGAGGGTCTTGAATTTGAGGTGCAGATATATAGTCAAAAATTATTTTATAATATGATTTGATACAGGGCCGATCTGGATGCAGCTTGTGGTGAACTCATACGGATCATACATACGGAAAAACGGAGAGTGCTTCGTTGTAAAAAGAGATGACAGGAGCCTGGAGATAGCAGCCAGAAAGATCAGCAGCATCCTGATAGCAACAGCTGCATACATAACAACAGACGCGATCAAGCTTGCCATAGATAATAATATAGATATAGTATTTCTCGACTCTAGGGGCGATCCGTATGCTAGGATCTGGCACCCGAAGCTGGGAAGCACTACCCTGATAAGGAGAAGGCAGCTTGAGATATATGGGAAACCGGAGGCGCTGGCCCTTATCAGGGAGTGGTGCGCGCGCAAGCTTGAGAACCAGATAGGATTTCTGAACAGGCTTAAAAAATCACGGGAAGAGAGAAGAGAGGTCCTGACACGATACATTGAGGAGATCTCGAGGGCCCTCGAGGAGATGCGCAGGCTTCGCGGCACTGTGGATTCGAGAAGGCAGGAAATTCTCGGCCTGGAGGGAAGGGCATCAAGGGCATACTTTGAGGCCATCTCTCTGATAATGCCTGAGAGGTACAAGTTCAGTGGGCGGAGCAGAGATCCTGCCAGAGATGAGTTCAATGCGATGCTGAACTATGGATATGGCATGCTCTACTCGATTGTGGAGAAGTCGTGCATAATCGCGGGGCTCGATCCGTATGCCGGCTTCCTGCACACCGACTCTTACAACAAGAGATCCCTGGTCTTCGATATCATAGAGATGTTCAGAATCCATATTGACGAGCCTGTTGTGCACATGTTCACCAGGCGGATGGTCAGGGACGAGTTCTTCGAGCCCGTCGAGCAGGGTGTTGTTCTCAGCAGAGAGGGAAGGGCGGCTCTGATCGATGTGATCAACAGATCTCTTGATGAGGCTGTGGAGTATAGAGGCCGCAATGTCAAGGTCAGAAACACAATCCAGATGGAGTGCCACAGGATAGCAAACTGGCTCATAAGAGGTGCTGTGGAAGAGAGTGCGGATGCGGAGGATCTCGAGGTCGTTGAATCAGAGCATGGAAGTTGCTCTGTGGAGGGGGATGATGCTCGTCTGGGTGATCTATGACATATCTGACAACAGGACGAGAAGCAGGGTTGCAAAGATATGCAAGAACTACGGTTTGTACCGAGTTCAGAAGAGCGCATTTCTCGGAGATCTGAACCGGAACGAGTCAGATTCTTTAGCCGTAGAATGCGAGTCTGTCATAGAGGATTCCGATTCTGTGTATGTATTTCCCATGTGTGAGGACTGCTTCGATAAGATAAAGCTGATCGGGACAGGGTTCGATCGAGAGCTTGTGAGCGGAATGGCTGTGACCAAGTTCTTCTAAAAGGAGGTTGCTTGTGTACGAGGAATCGCCTGATCAGGATGTGTTCATAACGGTCTCGGATGTGATTGAGTACATCTTCTGCCCCAGGTTCATATTCTTCATGCACTGTCTCAGTATCCCCCAGAGGGAGGAGAGGTACTACAAGGTTCTGAGGGGCAGGGAACTTCACGAGAGCCGCGAGAAGGTCAACACCAGCTATGTGAGAAAGAGGCTCAAGTGCGTTAGAAAGGAGGTCTCTGTCTATCTGACATCCCGCAGGTACCGGATAAAGGGAGAGGTTGATGAGGTCCTCTTTCTAGATGACGGTACCGCTGCGCCGATGGATTACAAGTTTGCAGAGTACAGCGATGTGGTTCACAGAACACACAGGTACCAGCTCGCTCTTTATGGACTGCTCATAATGGAGCATTTTGGAGTCCCTGTGAATAGGGGATTCATATGCTACACTCGCAGCAACCACCACGTGGAGGAGGTGATTTTCCGCCAAAAAGATTATGATGCTGCTATCGATACAGTAAACGAGATAATTAGAACAGTTCAGTATGGATACTATCCGGAAGGGACAAAACAGAAGGCCAGGTGCGTGGACTGCACGTACAGAAACATGTGTGACTGATATATGTGACTGATGCATGGTGATCCATGTGATAGAGGCTGTATCAAGAATTGGAGAGCACGCTCAGAGCGGGTGTGCGGATCTCCTGGATGCCATTGTGGAGAATCCGAACAGCAGGGGCGGATACAGACATGCTCTTGTTGTCACACTCGAGGAGAGAAACGGGGATTTCTCGTACAGGGGCGTTGAGCTGGAGGAGCTCAAGGATTACAGGATGTATCTCTACAAGGGGAAGAAGGGCAATGCCACAGATGCCACCCCGACATGCAAGATCGCAAAGGACATCGAGACAACATTCAGCAAAAAGTTTCTGAAATGGTTTGAGACTGCCGATCATTCAGGCATCAGCAGGGAAGAGAGTGCAACGCTGGAGAGAATGAAGGATGTGATATTCTCGAACAAAGATAAAATATTCGAGGATCTCAAGGAAAAGCGATCCCATCTCAAATCCACAGAAAACTGCATAATAACCATCGGAGTTTTGAAGGACGGTGATATGAAATACCTGGCTGATTACGAGGTATTCAGAAAAGTTCTTCTCAAAAAGAGCTGCGACCGGTTTTTCAGAAAATACGGCGGCGAGTCCATGGGAACTGATGCGCTCTGTTCTGTCTGTAAGGAGCAAAAGGAGGAGGTTTATGCGTATGCGATACCCTGGCCGTTCCATACCTTCGACAAACCTGGATTCATAGCAGGCGGATTCAGACAATCGGATGCATGGAAGAACACACCTGTATGCTTCAACTGCGCAATAAATCTCGATGCAGGAAAGAAGTACATAGAGGAGAACCTGGATTTCAGCTTCTACGGGTTCAGGTATCTTCTAATACCAAAACTCATCATCGGCGATGACTACAAGGTTATCCTGGAAATTCTGAGCGGTATGAAGAAAGAGCTGAAGATGAGCAGTGAGACCAGGAACCGCCTAACCGATGATGAGGACGAGATCCTGGACATGGTCAAGGATCAGAAGGATTTCTTCAGCAACAGCCTGCTCTTTTATAAAAAGGACAACTCCGCCTACAGGATACTCCTCCACATAGATGGCATTCTTCCATCACGGTTGAGAAGGCTGTTCGATGCAAAGGAGATGGTTGAAGATGCTTTCGGCATATACAATGAGATGGTTCTATCTGATGAGAAAAATAAGAAAATCGAGATGCGGTTCGATTTCGGCGTCCTGAGACGGTTCTTCCCCAGGGAATCAGGCAATGTGACGCACGACAAGATGTTCCTGGAGATCGTCAACAGGATTTTCGTGGGGAGGGCTGTGGACCGGCATCTGCTGATCTCATTCATGATGAAGAGGATCAGAGACGATTTCGTGCATGAACAGCCCACCCTGATGAACACGCTCAACGGATTTATGCTTCTTCACTATCTGAAGGAGCTGAATCTTCTGAAGGATCTTGAGGTAATTGATATGTCTGGAATTGTTCTCAAGAGCGAGGAGCTTCAGGCGCTTCCTCTGGAGAAGAGGGTCGAGAGGTTCTTCGAGGCGAACAGAGCATTCTTCGACAGCGATGCGAAGAAGGCGACGTTTCTGGAAGGAGTGCTCGCACAGAAGCTGCTGGACATCCAGTGGGTGGATAAGAAGGCAAGGCCGTTCTACACAAAGCTGCACGGTCTCAAGCTGAACGAGTCTCTGATCAAGCGGCTCCTTCCGGAGATACAGAACAAGCTTGAGGAGTATGAGAAGAACTATTACAGGAAGCTGGAGGAGATCATCGCGAAGCATTTCGTTCTTTCAGGTCAGAGATGGAAGGAGACTGACGATGAGCTGAGCTTCTACTTCGTGCTCGGCATGAACCTGCACAGTATTTTCGATAAAGAGGAGAAGATGGAGGAAACAGCATGAGCACTGTCGCAAACAGATCTGAGCTGCTGTTCATCTACGATATAAGAGATGGGAACCCGAATGGAGATCCGATGGACGAGAACAAGCCGCGCATAGATGAGGAGACAGGGGTGAACCTGGTAACTGATGTGCGGCTCAAGAGGACCATAAGGGATTACCTGCACAACTTCAAGGGGCTCGAGATATTCGTGAGGGAGATAGTCTATGACGAGGAGAACAGGTACATCCAGGACGGAAAGAGGCGCGCAAAGGATTTCGGAGAGGATGCAGAGAGGATCCTGAAGGAGTGCATCGACATAAGGCTTTTCGGCGGTGTGATTCCACTGAAAGAGGACTCGATAACCTATACAGGCCCTGTGCAGTTCAAGATGGGGCGATCGCTTCACAGAGTGGCACTGAAGCACATAAAGGGCACAGGAGCGTTTGCGTCGAAGGAAGGCATGACGCAAGCGACATTCCGGGAGGAGTATGTTCTTCCGTACTCGCTGATACTCTTCTACGGCATAATAAACGAGAACGCTGCGAAGTACACAGGCCTAACAGAGGATGATGTGAAGCTGCTCCTCGAGGGGATGTGGAACGGGACGAAGAGCCTGATATCCAGAACGAAGGCAGGCCAGGTGCCGCGGCTGCTGCTCAAGGTCAACTACAGAAAGACGAACTACCACATCGGGGATCTCGACAGAATGATAAAGATGGTATCAGAGATGCAGCACGAAGCAATCCGTGGTCCTGAGGATTTCTCTCTCGACGTCTCCGAGCTTGTGAGCAGGCTCACGGCTGAGAAGGATGCCATCAGGGATCTGGATCTCTGCTTCGACAAACGGCTCAGGTTCATAATGAACGGTTCTGAGTTCTCGATGGATAAGCTGAATGAAACGACTGGCATAGAGGTACGGCCAGTTGCGTTCTAGAAGGTCTCCAGAAGGTCTTCGATGCAGGATAGCGTACTGGTCTTCGACGTGTGGGGGGACTACGCGCACTTCAGGAAGATATACACCACAACCTCTCCTCTCACGTACTCATTTCCTCCACGGACAGCGATATCGGGGATCGTAGGAGCCATAGCGGGGCTTGGCAAGGATGAGTATTTCAGGTACTTTTTCAGGGATAAGGCTGGCATCGGATGCAGGATCCTGGAGCCTGTGAAGAAGGTGCGTATAGGCGAGAACCTGATCGACACCAAGAAGAGCATGCACATGATCCACAACAGGACGCAGGTCAGGTTTGAGTTTCTTAAGGATCCTAGGTACAGGATATACTTCAGACACTCTGACGATCGTTTCTTTGGAGATCTCAGGAAGATGCTGGAGGAGCACAGGTGTGTTTACACTCCATGCCTGGGTCTGAGCCAGCTCGTCTGCAACTTCAAATTTGTCGGTGAGCTGAGCATGAGAAGATGCAGTGATGAATTCCAGGAGATAAACAGCGTTGTGCCTCTGAAGTGCCTCCTTGGATCGCCGGAGTTCGAGGAGGGGCGGGAGTACTTCTCTGAGGTAATGCCATGTGTGATGGGCGAGGGACGGGAGGTCATGGATTACAGCGAGATACTCTATGAGAGGAACGGCATGAGCATAAAGGCCAGAACAAGAGATGCCTGGGAGCTTGAGAATGGCGATCGGATCGTTTTCATTTAAGCTGAGATCACATCCAGATAAGCTCCTTTTGGATCACCTCAGAAACGTCGGGGAGATGTGCAGAAGGACTGTGGCTGAGAGCGGGCGGAACCTCGACAGCGCGGAGATTCTGGAGGATGTTGCATACGTCATCGGAGCGACCCATGACATTGGAAAGGCGACCGAGTTCTTCCAGGAGTATCTGAGGGAGATGGATGAGCGGAAGAGGCATGCTCTGAGATCGAGGGAGACCACAAAGCACAGCCTGCTATCGTCACTTTTCACATACGCGATTGTCAGGGAGTATCTGAACAGCAGGGACCCATATGGAGCTCTCCCTCTGATCTCGTTCATCGCAGTGAGGCGACATCACGGGGATCTGACGAATGCGCTGGATGAGATCTCGGCGATCCACGCTGAGCGGGAGAGGATTCTGTCTGTTTTGGAGAAGCAGGTCTCCAGGCTCGAGAGAAATGAATGCAGAGAGATATTCAGCGCTCTTCTCAGCGATGTGGTTGATGTGGATTTTGATTCTCTGGTGGATTACATGCTCAGAGATGCCCTGAAGGATGCGAGGCATGAGAAGAAGCTGGTCAGGAATCTCGGTAAGAGTAATGACATCATGCTCTACTTTGTGGCCCAGCTCCTGTACTCTGCGCTTCTGGATGCGGACAAGACGGACGCCGGGATGGAGGGCGTGGATCTGCGCAGGGTGAACATTCCCCCGGATCTCGTGGACATGTACAGGGAGGCGCGCGGATTCTCCGAGAGCAGAGATGGCATCAACAGGATGAGGAACGAGATATATCACGATGCTGTCAGCCGGATCTCCAGATGGGATCTGAACGATAGGATCATATCGCTGAACGTGCCCACCGGCACAGGCAAGACCCTCACATCCCTGTCGATGGCGCTGCGGCTCAGGAGCAGGCTGATGGATGAATGCGGGATCATGCCCAGGATCATCTACGCGCTGCCTTTTCTGAGCATAATCGATCAGACATGTGATGTCTTTGAGGATGTGCTGGAGAGCGCGGGCATCAGAGCCGATTCGAGTGTGCTTCTGAAGCACCATCATCTCTCGGATATCGCATACACAAAAGGGGATGATGAGTACGAGCCTGACATCAGCCTTCTGCTCATGGAGGGGTGGAACTCAGAGATCATTGTTACGACATTCTGGCAGCTATTCCACACGATATTCTCAAACAGAAACAGAAGGCTGCGTAAGTTCAGCAGGCTTGCAAATTCTATAATAATTATGGACGAGGTCCAGGCAGTACCTCACAGGTACTGGCTTCTGATGCGGGATGCTCTGAGAACGCTCTGCGAGAGGTTCAACAGCTATCTTATACTGGTCACCGCGACCCAGCCGCTCATCTTCAACGCGGAGAGCGGCGAGATCAGGGAGGCTGTGAGCGATAAGGAGCGGTACTACAAGATGCTCAACAGGATCGAAGTGCGCCCGATGATCGATGCTCCGATGAGCCCAGAGGATTTCGAGGGGCTGCTGGCGAGAGAGCTTCACGATAACCCTGACAGGGATTTCCTGATCGTGCTCAATACGATACGCTCAGCCAGGAATGTTTACGGAGCTGTGAAATCGCTCGATCTGGATGACACAGACCTCTTCTACCTATCAACCCACGTCGTCCCCAGGGATCGGATGGATCGCATACGCAGAATCAGGGAGAGCAGGGGAGGGCGCAGGAAGGTTACGGTCAGCACGCAGCTCATAGAGGCTGGTGTTGATATCGATGCTGATATTGTCTTCAGGGATCTAGCACCCCTGGACTCGATAAACCAGGTTGCGGGAAGGTGCAACAGGAACCTCTCCAGGGAGAGAGGGCGTGTCTCGGTGGTTGTTCTCAGGGATGAGCGGATGGAGCTGTGCAAGTACATCTACGATGGCTTTCTGATCTCAAAAACCCTTGACATACTGAGATCGTGCGGGGAATGCATAGAGGAGAGGGAGATCCTGGAGCTGAGCAGCAGGTACTTCAGGGCGCTGCGGAGCGGCATGAGCGATGAGACCTCCAGGGAGTGCATGCGCATGATATCCGGCCTGGAGTTCGGGGATCTTGGGAATAAGTTCAGGCTCATAGAGGAGGACGAGCCCAGGGTGGAAGTATTTGTGGAGTTGGATGAGAGGGCATCTGAGGTCTGGCAGATGTACAGAGATCTCAGATCTGAGAAGAACATCTGGGAGAGGAGAAGGAGGTATCTGAGCATTAGAAACGCGCTGAGCGATTACATGATCTCAATCCCCAGGAGGATCGCTGCGGATCTTGTCGTGGAGGATCAGGGCATCGGCTACATATCGATGGACGAGCTTCCTCACTACTACGATTGTGAGACAGGGTTCAGGGTGGAGGGTGCAGGCGAGGGGTCGATGATAATCTGAGGTGTTATGGATCTGAGGATTTTGCGGCTGAGGCTGCGCTCTGATTCACCTGTTCGGGAGGATGCGGCTAAGCTGCGCGGGTTCTTTGCCACAAGCTTCAATGACCAGATGCTGCTGCACCATCATTTCACTGACAGGCTGATCTACAGGTATCCTCTCATACAGTACAAGATCATAAGAGGGGTGCCGGTTATACTGGGGATAAATGAGGGTGCGGATGTCCTCAGGGATTTATATGACAGGTTCGGCGAGATACGGCTGGGGGATCGGAGCTACTCTGTTGTTGAGCGGCAGATATGCCTGAGAAGGGAGAGGTTTGGGTGTGCTGAAGAGCTTCACGCGTACAGGTTTGTCACTCCATGGCTTGCTCTCAACCAGGAAAACTACGGGCGTTATATGGGTGCATCTTCCTGGTATGAGAGGAGGGAGCTTCTGAGAAGGATCCTGGTTGGGAACATGCTCTCTGCTGCGAAAGGTCTTGGATACACTGTAGATGAGCGGATCCGTCTTGATCTTGGGAGGGTGAGAGAAGAGATCTGCACCCTAAAGGGTGTAATGGTTACAGGCATAAGATGTGAGTTCCTGGTCAACTTTCACATTCCGGATCTGATGGGTCTGGGGAAGTCTGTGTCAAGAGGCTTTGGAGCTGTGGGGGTCGTGAATAGCACGAGAGTAGAGCCTCGAGAAGAACAGAGCAGGAATGACAAAGGCGGAATGAATTTATAAAGGGTCCAATAAATTCCACTCATGCCAGATACTACCCTGAAAAGGAGCCCCACAAGGGGAGATCTGCCAAAAAGGACGGAAAATTCCCGCTGTCGAAGAGCGAGTTCCAGGAAAACAAGGATTGAAACCAGAATTCTCCATCACCCAGTGGTCGCCCGCTATCGAGTCGAAGAGCGAGTTCCAGGAAAACAAGGATTGAAACGAATAACAGTTC
>NZ_JAOAKP010000130.1 GCF_026419855.1 Methanothrix sp. | reverse complement strand
CCTAATAATAGACCACATTTGGGTACACTATGGGGGTCCTTTCTTGGAAAAGTACAGAAGCCAGTACAGAGAAGAGCTTAAAAAGGGCACCGTGGAAAAGCAGGAGGTGCCTATGGAACAATCCTATCGCAAGAGCATTCTTGATGAGACTTGGGAAAGGGTCAAAGGGCTCTTGAGAAGGGAGGAGGAAAAGACAAACAGTTAATCTGGAGGTGTTCCCATGGAGTTTAAGTTTAACACCATTGAAGAAGCCCTCGAAGACATAGCCCAAGGTAAGATGGTAATAGTGGTTGATGACCCGGATAGGGAGAACGAGGGAGATTTAGTAATGGCCGCAGAGAAAGTAACTCCAGAAGCCGTAAACTTCATGGCAAAGCACGGAAGGGGGCTAATATGTCTTACCCTTACGCCCCAGAGATGCGAGGAGCTTGACCTATACCCCATGGCTGTGAGAAATACAGACCCAAAAGGAACTTACTTTTGCGTGTCTATAGACGCCCATCCAAAGTTTGGCACTACTACCGGCATATCCGCCTTTGACAGGGCAATAACCATAAAATTAGCCGTAAGTCCCGATGCAAAACCTTCCGATTTTGTAAGACCTGGTCATGTTTTCCCCTTAAAGGCTAAGCCG
This sequence comes from Methanothrix sp., assembly GCF_026419855.1. GTDB lineage: Archaea > Halobacteriota > Methanosarcinia > Methanotrichales > Methanotrichaceae > Methanothrix_B. The sequence goes on along the minus strand of NZ_JAOAKP010000130.1, from coordinate 458 downwards.
GGGGGTGTGTTAGAGCGTGCTGGTCATACGGAAGCGTCCGTAGACTTGGCAAGGCTTGCAGGTCTTTATCCCGCAGGCGTCATATGCGAGATAATGAGAGATGATGGTACTATGGCAAGGCTTCCCGACCTAATGGAGTTTGCCAAAAGGTTTAACCTTAAAGTTATAACCATAGCAGACCTAATTAGTTACAGACTGAGGAGGGAAAGGCTTGTGGTAAGGGAGGCCTCTGCAAACCTACCCACAAGATACGGTCTTTTCAAGATACACGCCTACAGGCATATTCTTACCGGTGAGGAGCAGGTGGCACTAACCATGGGAGAATGGAAAGAGGATGAGCCAGTGCTTGTGAGGGTGCATTCTGAATGTCTAACGGGTGATGTGTTCAAGTCTCTTAGATGCGACTGTAGGTCTCAGCTGGAATCCGCCATGGAAGCCATAGCCCAAGAAGGCAAGGG
>NZ_JAOAKP010000129.1 GCF_026419855.1 Methanothrix sp. | reverse complement strand
TCCTCAGAGATGCCACCTCCGAGACGCGCAGGCCGCAGCCGGCCATCAGCCAGAACAGAGCCGCATCTCGCCGGGTGAGAGCTGCTCCGAGCAGCCTGTGCCATTCCTCGATCGAGAGAAAATCCTCAGGGTGCATGATCTCGGAGATGATTCGTGAGAGGATTCCTATAAACTAATCATAGAAAAATTTATATACTTTAAATACTATTATTTATTATGAATTCTTTTATAGAATGGGCACTTTTTGAGCTTAAAAAGAGGAATGTGGAGCGCAAGCGAGAGACGAAGCTTCTTCAGGTCTCAGATTTGATAGACTGGGAGAGGATACGTGTTCATCTTGAAAGGATGTACGATAACAAGAGTGAGCGAGGAGGCAGGCCTAACTGCGATGTAATATTGATGTTCAAGGTTCTGGTACTTCAGCAGTGGTATAATTTGAGCGATATGGAGGCAGAGAGACAAATTGCGGACAGGATCTCATTCATGGAGTTTCTCGGGTGGCCGAAGGAGATTCCGGATTCCAGGACGATATGGCTGTTCAGAGAGCGTCTCGTCAGAACTGGCATGCATGATGTTGTTTGGGAGGATTTTCAAAGCCAGATCGTGAGCTCCATTTCGGATACAAGCTTCACCAGAAGACAGACCTCGATTACAACCTCATAAGGGATGTAGAGACGTCCACAGCTTCGCTTCACGATAGCCAGATAGATCTATCCACCGACCACGAAATCGTATTCAGAGACAAAGGTTACTTTGGCGCAGAAGCTAAAGGTATCGATTACACGATGAAACGCAAACCTCCCAAGAAACCTCTTGGAGAATTCGATAAAGAATACAACCACTGGATAAGCAGGATCAGAGCTCCATGCGAACGACCTCATGCCGTTATAAAAAGAGTCTTCAACGCAGGCACTGTTCTTGTCACCACTGTCAAAAGAGTACACGTGAAAATGGTGGTCACTGCAATCGCTTATAACCTCTACCAGCTCTGCACGCTGAAAAAGGCCAGCATAATTTGATCCTAGCGGAGGCTATCAAAGTAAACACGAAAAACAGGACAAAACAAGGAGAAATCAAGAAAACTTGGTCACAAATGTGTCAGATAAACAATCAAATCCAATTGCTAAAATGCAGATGCAGGTAAATAGGAATCCTCATTCATAATACCGCCAAATGGCAACCTGAAGAGCGTCAAAGAAGCGATATCTGCAATCCATAATAAGATCGGCGA
>NZ_JAOAKP010000128.1 GCF_026419855.1 Methanothrix sp. | reverse complement strand
AATCGTGAGATGAACTTCAACAGGATGAGGTTTCCAAAATAATAGTACCTGGCCTCTATGCTGTTGATTTTATGGTACGAAAGATGGGGCGGAACTGGCACGGAGGCATGGGTACGTTGCCTGCCAGTACGTTCCGCCTGGTTTGGAGAGATGGCGATTGCCGGGGAGATTAAGTTTTCCGCAGAGCAGACGTGCGGGGGCTCTACTCTTCCGGCCCCTGTATGATACCTGATCCTCCGCCCTTTTTCTTCAGCCGTTCCATCAGGCTGGATACCCTCTCGCGAGCCTGTGCAGTCTCCTCCAGGTCCCGCTCGATGCTGAGGTTCAGCACATCGCCCTCTCTGCACCCCTCGGGGAGCAGCGAGACGGGGAGGTTGAACCTCGTCCCGTCTCCTGTTATGAGGACTGCCAGATCACCCTCGAATCGATCTATTGTGGCTTTCATGATACAACCTCATGGCGGGTTGCATACCCTGCATGGGACATAGCCGTGCGCCCTGGCATCCGCAGAGCTTGAGAAGCATATGAGATTGCTCGGGCTTATCTTCTGCGCCCACTGGCATGACGGGTAATGGTACTTGTCGGATTTACGTGATCCGACGAACATGCAGCTGGAACCGCTCTGTGTCGATCCCTGCACGCCGGTGTACGTGCCCAGAAGCGATGATGTCAGAGACGCGGTTATGGTCGATCCCGGGCCAGCTGATGATGTCCCAGCTGCCTGCTTCTGGGTGGACACTGAGTATATCTGGCCGTCGGTTGTGACCACGATGTTTCCGTTGAGATCGGTTCGGTACACCTTCGAGCCCACACGCTGGAGGCTGCTAAGTGTCCTCTGCGACGGGTGGCCGTAATCGTTACCGGCGCCAACCTCTATGATGCTGACTGCAGGTCTGACCGCCTGCAGGAAGCTCGCGCTCGATGCCGAGGAGCTCCCGTGATGCCCGACCTTCAGTATCTCGCTGTCCAGATCATATCCGGATGCAAGAAGGTTCTGCTCGGCTGCAATCCCTGCATCGCCCATGAGCAGGAACGAGACGCTCCCGTATGTGACCTTCAGGACTATGGAGTTCTCGTTCAGGCTTCCCAGCGACTGTTTGGGTGGCGAGAGAACCTCTATCCTGAGCCGTGGATCGAGGTTTACGGTCTGACCGCGCTGGGCCGTTGCATATGGTATGTTCTTCTGGTCGATGATGCTCAGGAACGTCTCGAAGGTCGATGTCGTGTGGACCTGGCCGCTATCCAGGACCTGTCTGACAGGGAACTCACGGAGTATGGTCAGCAGGCCTCCTATGTGGTCCTCGTGAGGATGCGTCGCCACCACAAGATCGAGGCTGGTGACGC
>NZ_JAOAKP010000127.1 GCF_026419855.1 Methanothrix sp. | reverse complement strand
GAGACCAATCCGCCCGAGGTTATTGACGCGGGCCAGATGATCGTGGAGATCGGCATGTGCCCCGTGAAACCGGCGGAGCTTGTTATCTTCCGCATCGGCCAGATGCCGTCCGGAGGCGAGGTCTCGGAGTAGGTGGTTTGCCGGCTGGATTACAGTCGGTAGGAGTTTTCTCTCAAGTAGGAGGAGCCAATGCCTAATCGCAGACCGTTTGACCACATTGGAGGTTTCAACTTCAAGGTTGAAATCGAGGGGGTGACCCAGGGGGCTTTCCGCAACGTCGAGGGCCTCGACAGCGAGACCGAGGTCATTGAGTTCCAGGACGGCGATGACATCATCTTGCGGAAGCGGCCGGGCCGCACGAAGTATTCGAACATCGTGCTCAAGCGTGGCTATGTGGCCTCGGATGAGCTGTGGCAGTGGCGCAAGAAGGTGATCGAAGGCAAGGTGGAGCGTAAGTCTGGCTCGATCATCCTCTGCGCGGATGATGGCAGCGAGATTACCCGATACAACTTCTTCGAGGCCTGGCCTTGCAAATGGAAGGGGTTCACCCTGGACGGGAAGGGAAACGATGTGACCGTCGAGGAGCTGGAGCTCGCGGTCGAGAAGATCGAGAAGGCATGAGACACCACCCCCGGGCCCTGGTAGCCCGGGGGTATTCCCTCATCTAACATCAGGTGACTGTTATGGCTTTTAGAACTGAGTTTGAGTTCACGCTTCCTCGAGGTTATGTGGACAAGGATGGGAAGGTCCACAAAAAAGGCGTGATGCGCCTGGCCACGGCCAAGGACGAGATTCTGCCGTTGCAGGATTACAGGGTACAGCAGAACCGCGCGTATCTCGTGGTGATTCTGCTCTCGCGCGTCATCACGAGGCTCGGGGACCTGAAGTCTATCAATCCCTCGATCATCGAGGAGCTCTATGCGTCGGACCTGGCTTACCTCCAGGATTTCTATCGGCGCATCAACGAAGACGGGACGAGCCATGTCAAGGTCAGCTGTCCCGAATGTAAGCACAGCTTCGAGGTGGACCTTGGGGGGGAGTTGAACGTGGGGGAATTGTAAGCTACCCCCTGGACAAGCTGTACCAGGAGGTAGCTTACATCGCATATCACTTTCACTGGTCGCTCGACGACGTGCTCGAAATGGAGCATCGTGAAAGGCAAATCTGGGTAAGAGAGATATCGGAGATAAACAAGGAGATAAACAAGACTCGTCAATGAGCTGAGAAACGCGATGCCCCCTGTGTTGGATATCAGACCACCGGGTGTATATCACGAGGCAGCAGAGCGCAGGCATACACCGATTACGCTCGGGCGGACCGGGATCGTGGGCTTCGTTGGACTTGCGGAACGCGGTCCCACCAATGTGC
>NZ_JAOAKP010000126.1 GCF_026419855.1 Methanothrix sp. | reverse complement strand
TCGAGCATACCGCGGTAGTAATCCGCGTTCCGTACCGCCTTGTCCGAGTCGAAATGCACCCTCACGGTCGCAGGCCATTCAGACTCGACCCGGACCGAGCCGGGATCATCCACCAGATAGCTCAGGACCTCCTCACAGCCAGGTTTCGTACCGGATGCGAGTATCGTCAGTATGTGCAGCTGGATCCTCTTACGATACACATCGTCCGGCTCGTCTGAATATCTCTCCAGCAGGAATGCCCGGCCCCATACCTCGTCGAGATCGTTGTCGCTTGCCAGATCGAGTCTATGTCTCAGATGCATCAGCTGCAGCAGTCGCTGCACCTTATCGAGCTGGTCGATATACGATTTCAGGAGCGTATCGATGACAGTAACGTTGGGCGGCGATATGATGTTCGGGTTCACAATCCGAATTCCAGCAGAGTAAGATCGCCCGATGAGAGGGGTTGGGTTCAGGATGAGGCTCGCTGCATATATCATCCGGAGCGTCTTGAAGATCACGATGTTAGCCGGATATGGCGCATCGAATCTCTTCAGCATCCTGGTGGAGGCATTGACCTCGGATGTGAAGCGCTTTTTCACAGCAAGGCCTGAACTCAACGTCCTCGAACCCGGTCGGATCAGGAGTATTCCGAAGGTTGTGTCTCGAGCTCTCCTGACGGCGAGTGAAGTGTCCACCGAGTAGCCTTTATTATATGTTGTCCAGGAATAAACATCATATGGAAGATACGCTGGGACGAGATTTACATAAGGTGGAGTATGATCGGCATCAGGGACCGAGAAGCTGAGTGTATGTTTATGGCCCCTGGTTGTGACTGCGACTTTGGGTTCGTTATAATAGTATACCTTAACCTGAACGTCACCTAGTCCCGAGCCCCCAGACTGTGCGGACACGGTACCATGGTTATGTGACGAAGAACCTCCGGTGACAGGTGACGTATCTCCTGACTTTAGAAATCGATTGTTCCACCCCGAGAGTGCTACGAACGGCTGAGGGGGTGCGCCATCGAAGAAGCATACAGCATTAGCAGGTGTGAATATTACATTTCCAGTTACCTGATACAACCGTGTCTGCAGGTAGGGCGGGGTGAGATCAGCTGACGAAGTTGTGGCGCTGAAAGAATGTGAATGTGAACCTGTGGCCTCGAGGAGGTATACACCACCAGAGCCGCTATTCTCGACCCCGACACTGGCAGAGGTGCTGGTTACCGATGCTGATGCACTGTGAGTATGTGACGAGCTCCCTCCAGATGAGCCGGGCGTATCGATTTTGATGCAGCATCCATCTGCACTGGAGAATCGCTGATATCCGGTTTTGGAGATAGTATCAATCGAGGCTATTACTGCACCTACCGGTAATGTTCGTATCGAGTTGAGC
>NZ_JAOAKP010000125.1 GCF_026419855.1 Methanothrix sp. | reverse complement strand
GTATGTAATAGTGTATTATACTCAGGTATACCCAGGAAGTCAGGCGATCATTCTATGATGGACGTCTCAGGCATTTTAAAAAATGCAGCACACAAATTCAAACAGGCGCTGGAAGAACGAATCGATTCCGGCGTACCTCCGCCGAACGCTCCATCGACGATCATGCGGAAGGGTCATGATTTAACTCTCAGAGATACATGGACATATCGAAACAGCATCGAGATCAGAGTCTCGGATCGGGTGGCTGAGATAGGTGTATTCCATCCGAAGGTGGCTGAATACGTGTTCTACAACGAGCACGGCACGTCAAAGATTCCAGCACGTCCTGTATTCGGGCCGGTGTTTGACGGGCCGGGGCAGCGTATACTGGACGAGCTTGAAGAAGAACTCGCGGACATGATTCTTGATAACGTTTAATCTCGCATCGTTTGTTTGGATGCAGCTTTCACGTCACGTTCAGGTGAAAAAGATATGGCAGCAATTGTACAGATTGTTGGATACTATGGTGTTGAACCTGGCACGAAGGTTCCATTAACCGTACAGCGGTACAACACGGCTATTCCCAGCCAGCGCGATCCTGGGCTGGATTATCCGTGCAACATACCCCCATCAGGTCAGCTCTACAGGAGCTGCTGGGTGTACACCGGTGCTGAGGNCGTGGGAGGATCGTACAGCCAGCTCTCAAACTGGAGATTCTTCACCTCGGGCACCATCAAGCAGGACTGGCAGCTCGGCAGCGGTCGCGTGCAGGTAGCGCTCCGTGACTCCGGTGATCACGGATGTCCTGTATCGAACTATGCCGCACCCACCGGAATTCCTGGGCTGACAGGATACGATATAAAGGATCCACAGTACGGCCATCCGTACTATAAAGACCAGACTGTGGGTTGCGCGGATGCTGACCAGTTCACCAGCTCGAACCCGCTTGTGTTTGACAGCGCCGTGATCACGCCCTCGTCACCATCGAAGGTGACCAAGCTCGTCTGTCATCAGCTGGTGATCGCTCCGGATACTGCGTTCGGTGAGAAACCGGAGCTGACCATAGGTATCAGGTGGACAGAAATTTGACAGGAGGGTGAGTCATACCACAGATCGGACCGAATCAGTGGAGAGCGCTCACGTCATATATCTGGTGGAGAAAGTACGCGGACGGTCGCGAGGAGTACGAGATCGATCCGACCACAGGAGAGACCGCGAGGTGGGGCGAGACCACCCCGGATAATATTGTCTGTGCTGGATGGATTCCGGTAGATGAAAAGCTCGCGGAAATGCTGAACAACCGCGGTGAGTTCGCTGTACAAACGAGCTCGCCAGCGATTATGGTGCATGTTCAGCCAGGCGTTGCAATGCCAATCCCGATGAAAAGGGAACTGAAACTGGTACATCATGTCGTTGATCTGCTCGTTCAGCCCAGTTGCAATGC
>NZ_JAOAKP010000124.1 GCF_026419855.1 Methanothrix sp. | reverse complement strand
GATGTGTATAAGAGACAGGTTCAGGCCGGATGCGCAGAAGGTCATACTGGTGATCACCGATGCTCCTGCACACTTCCGTGGAGATGGGACTTCTCATTCCAATTACACCATGGAAGATGTAGTCAGGGATCTGACAAAATCCGGAGTGATATTCATACCCGTATCGCCGGTGTTCGATGAACCAACAGGTTACGTGGATCTGAGAGATATTGCAAATGATATACAGAGCATGTGGATAGATATCAATTCTGCCGACTTCTCGGTCATTCTGGAGAGCTTCAAGGAGATGGTGACGAGATCGTATTTGCTGGAGTACACATCTCCCAATCTGCAGCCATCCACCGAACGGACTGTGAGGGTAACGGTAGACAAACCAGGCTGCGCAGTGGGTGAGGCATCGATCTCCTACACGAGTCCCTGATAAAGGTCAGGTGAGGCTGAAACAATATCGGCCTCACATCTATTTTATGGACGTTTTAGACATCACAGCCAGGCAACCCCATCTTCATCATTGCACCAGCAACTCCAGCCTCGTAACATATCTCGACAGCTCATCGGAGAACTCCAGTCCGGCTGCTGCCATCATGGCGCCCGCGATCGCGCAGTATGTATCAGCGTCGTAACCGAGCATCGCGATCCAGCCAATCCGGTCTGATCCCTTCGCCTCAAACACGCTTTCAGGGAGCGACGGAGGTCCTGCAAAGGTGTCATCATGCGTCGCATAATACAGCCCCCACATCGCGATCTCGAATGACCTCAGGCAATGCCCGCCACCATTGCTCAGATCTTCCTGGAATGGATCAAACACCGTCGGATGCTGCCAGCTCTCTGCAAATCTCTTCAGCGATTTATCGATATCATAATCGCAGACGTCCATCCATCACTTTATGGCCGGATCGTATGAAATTTCCCGTATATCCTCATACAAGGTGGTGGAGAAGTCGTGGAGCCACGAATCCCAGGAGAAGCTACCATGCATCATCGACCACATGACGTAATCCTGCGCGAGGCAGCATATCTGTGGCATTGGGTGGTAGTGCGTTATCATGCCATGCTGCAGACTGAGTTTGTATGCATCCTCCAGCGAGTCGACCATTCCAACAACCACGCCGTTCCTCATCAGGGACCCGTTTGCCTCGGCCTGAGGATTCATTTTGTAGACCTGATACCCTCCGAACCAGTACGGTTCTTCGGGATGGAGAGATTTGATTTTAAGCGCTCTGCGGATAGTGATCCCGATATCACGCGGTCCGGACAGCATCCAGTCCACAAAACTCGCTGCGATCTTCTCGGGATCTGCACCTGCCTTCACCATGCATATCGCCATGTCGGTATCATCAGTCCACTGGCCTGGCTGCAATCCGTGTGTCTTCGAGCCGTACTGAGCGAACGGCCAGTTAACGCCTCTCGCCCTCGCATCATTGTGTACATTGATGACC
>NZ_JAOAKP010000123.1 GCF_026419855.1 Methanothrix sp. | reverse complement strand
GTCTGGTTTTAAAGGGAGCTGCGAGAAGGATCACCTCTGGCATATCAATTGAATCGAATCGTCCTGGGCGGGCAGACGGTGTTTGTGGTGGTAACAGCGCCGAGCCGCAGAAACCGTCTGATATAATCTCCGAGCTCGAACGGCGTGGTCTGACGCTGTCTGCGAGGATATGCGGGTGTCTCGCATCATCGAGGAGCCCGCTTTCAGCATCTGAGATAGCGGACGCTATCGGCAGCCGGCCGGACGTGGTTGAGCACGAGATCATGAGTCTGCTGAAACCGCTCGGTCTGGTTCACGAGTCTAAATCAGAATCGGGTTCGAAAATGTGGTTGTTCGTGTTTGGGAGGTAGCATGCGCCGATCCCGACCTGTATTGCTGAGCACCGAGGATTACGAACGGTTGCTGAAACTTGACGATCGCATCGAGTCCATCCAGATAGCATACGAGCAGAACATGCTCGCTGTAATCGAGTTCGAACGTCAGCTGAGGCAGCTCAGTGAAGCTGTCAGACAGCTGACAACGAGCACGCGTCAGCTCCTGGTCCTGATGCAATCGACACGGGATGAACTCAAACGTATCGGTGGTGGTTACGACGAGATATAGCGGTTTTAGAAAATGCAGGATCTGTGCTCATCCGAGACGATCGGAGATAGAGGCGTGTATCAGACGTGGAGACCGACCTGCTGATATTTCGGGTGAGTTCGGGATCACGCGGTACTCGATACGGTACCACAGGAACCACATGACCGCATCGACTGCTCAACACACCGGATGCGGCTTGATCACGATTCCTGACAGCATGCTGCAGATGATAGAGCAGCTGGACTCGCTGGCCGCTCGAAAGATCCGAGACGGAGAGGTGCCGGATGCTCACAGGTACCTGACGGTTCTGGTTCGCCGTCCTGATCTCATCCGAGACGTCCTGCGTGAGCTCGTGCGGCGACCAGGACGCACATATATCGAAGACGCTATCAGACAGGTCATGCGAGACCGCAGCGCGCACGCTCTCGTGAGCCGTGGTGCGGCTCGTTGAGGTTGATTTTGGATAATGGTCACGTTAATGGAGGTGTCAAGACATGCGAAATCGCATCTCGTACCGTGATCTGTCGTGCGAGACTCTCGTCGAGATATACGCACGTCTGGGTGAAGCGATAGATGAGCTCGCAGAGCGCGATCCGTCCTTCAGGGATCTGCCTGAGGTGCTCGAGATATCGAGCGCCATGGACCAGATCCTCGGTTTGATAAACATGATAGATCATCCAGGCGTCTTCGTGGAGCGCGGCCGCGTCCGGAGACGTGGCTGGAGACACCGACTCGGAGGTGGTGGAGCTGACCTGCACAGGTTCTCCTCAGCTCGATGAAATGTACCAGATCAAGCGCTGCGATGAGGTGAGAGCGTATCTCACTGAGCATCCGGACGTAGCAGCGCTGCTCGCGGTGCTACGGACCAGGATCGCTGAGTATTTTCCAGATGAAGCAGTGACGCTGGATGTTATGTGTGGGTCACCTTTCAATAATAAGGAACTGGTGGTATCCATCATCACATATCGAT
>NZ_JAOAKP010000122.1 GCF_026419855.1 Methanothrix sp. | reverse complement strand
CCTCTATCCCGGGCCCCAGGTATGAGCTTTTTCAGAAGATACTTCCGCTCATCTTCAGATATTAACTAAAAAATGATAGCTTTATATCCGATAACTACCGATATTTCACCATGTCACTGAGCGATTTGGAGGAGCGCAGGTCCAGGCAGTTCATTATGTATTTTCCGTCTGTGAAGGACAGAGAGCGCTGGCGGCGGCTGGCTCGAAAGGCGAGGATGCCTTTAAGCCGGTGGATATTCGAGACGGTCGAAAACCACCTTGCAGAGGATAGCCAGGCTGGATTCGCTCAGAAATCGAATCTGATCGCCGAAAACCGCCGACTTCAAAGGGAGCTTGAAAAGAGCGAAGCCCGTATTCGTGAGCTGGAGACTGAAATCTTCAAGCTGAAAAATCTGTACTTCAGCCGTCCAGTGGCATCCCTCGGTGTCGGATCGTTCGATCCCGCACTGCTTGATATTCTGAAATCGGGGAATACGTGGTCGAGCAGAGATATTCTCACCGCACTGGGGATAGACCAGAGCGATGTCGACGCGATTGATATTGTAACCAATCAGCTGTACCTCCTCCTGGATCTGGGACTTGTCCAGGAGACTCCCTCCGGCTGGAGGTGGGTAGGGTGATCGATCTGAACGATTTCAGGCTGGACCTCCAGCTTCGTGGTCTGGCCGGAAAGACGATATACAATGCAGTCTGGGCAGCACGAAGCTACCTGAAGTGGTGTGAGAGCATATCAAAGGATCCTCTAAGCTCTGATAGCCTACTCGGTTACCTCAGATTTCTTCGATCAGATAAGAGACTCAGATCCAACTCCATTCAGACGATATTTAACAGTCTGTCGCTATGGTTCAGCTATCTGGAGGATAAAGGTGAAATTGCATCGAACCCGATCCCCCAGATCCGGAAGAGGTATCTCAAGAGCTATAAGGATCCTCTGAACCACCGGAAGCTCATATCAATCGAAGATGCTGCACGGATGGTGAGGGCAACAATCGATACCCGTGATCGCGCCATCCTGCTGCTGTTTCTGAAAACAGGTATCAGGCGGAACGAGCTCATATCCCTTGATGTGGACGATGTAGACCTGGAAAACATGTCGATTCTGCTGAAATCCACACCAAAGCGCTCGAACAGGATCGTGTACTTCGATGAGGAGACGGCGAGAGCGCTGAAGCGATGGCTCTCAGTCAGATCATCCCGTCCGAAAAGAAGAGGAGAAAGAGCGCTTTTTCTAAACAGATTCGGTACGCGGATCCACGCTGACAGTGTTCTGCGGGCTGTAACCCAGGCAGCAGAGCGTGTCGGTCTGCACGATCCGAAGTCTGACCGCCCCGAGGACCGCTTCTCCCCACATTGCTGTCGCCACTGGTTTACAACGCACCTGATCCGCTCAGGGATGCCGAGGGATTACATAAAATGGCTGCGCGGCGACTCGATCCATGAAGCGATCGATATCTACAACCACATCGACCCCGAGGATGTCAAGCGCAGCTATATGGCGCACATCCCGATGCTGGGGGTTTGATGTCAGATGCTCCTGAATTCCGGCCTGTGTTCCCTCTCTACCCTAAGCTCCCCATAATTTATAGT
>NZ_JAOAKP010000121.1 GCF_026419855.1 Methanothrix sp. | reverse complement strand
GAGAACCGTCATACAGAGATGAACATACCTCTGGGTTTCGATTTTGAGGCTGATATCGTCCGAAATAAACACATTTGGGGGAAGCCGGCCCATTGGGATCAACTCAACAAGGGTAGACTACCCACGCAGGAAGGGTGTATTATGATATCATATGGAGCGGACGAGTCAGCAAAACGTGGGCGCGACGTGACCAGCTTGCTAACCGCTCCCGCTTCCTCTTCTGGATTTCAACCAGCGACTGGCACGCACCCGTATCTCGCTTGCAGAGTGCGTAATGACTGGACAGCGATATAACAGTTTTTATTTTAGCATAATAATCGAAACAAATAAAGCGTGTATTGCATAAATACATCGTCGGAGCGATTGAAGTGGTGTGCCTCACCTTCAGGTTAGATGATAAATTAAATCAAAAGCTAAAAGATGCCGCTTGGGTTCGCCGAACAACTGTTAGCGCTATTCTTCGAGATATCATTATCGATTTTCTGAATAGAATAGAGAAGGAGCCTGAAAAGATGGGAGGACGAGTATGATGTTGCATACCCGCCTTAATATGGTGTGCCTAACACCTCCTTTGAGTTTTACAGGCTCAAAGGATTGTTTGGTGTGCAAGACATTTAAATCCTTGGGATCTTGCTCTTTGGCAGTCTCTCTAGACGGGGGTGAGCGGGCATGAGCTCGATCTCATCCTCGCCCTCTCCCTCGCCGTCGATACTGATTCTCCGTGAGCTCCGAGCTCGAGCGACGCGGATTCTCGCACATCCAGCTCGTTCGGAGCTGGGCGTCCTCCGGAGAGCGGCTGAGAAGGTGATCACATACGTCAATCACGTCCCACAGGAGCTCCGAACGCGAAAACAGTTCCTCCCGAGATTCGGGAAGCTTCCGTACCGGCGCGGTGAAATCGGTTGGATTCGCGACGGCTGGGACAATCCGGCGCACTGGATGTCATTCGAGAGCGCGCTTGAAGCTCTCCTGCAGAAACCCGAACTCTTCGATGGTATCTCTTTTGTCTGCAAGCGCGCTGACAGTGAGAACGGGACGCAGATAGTCGCTGGAGATCTGGATTGCTGCGTGGATCCCGGGAGCGGTGCGGTAACTCGATGGGCGCGGGAGGTCCTGGAGCGTATCAGACCGTTTTATACAGAGCTCTCCCCGTCCAGGACCGGTATCAGGTTCTTCGCGATGGGAGAGCTCCCCGGCTCCGAGCCGATGCTCTCACTGGAGAGCGCGGAGGAGCTGGACGCAGATCTCAGGGAGCGGATCAAGCGCGCGAAAGACGACTACGACCGGTCGCACCGAGTCAAGCAGCGCGGAGAGAGAAAAGCAGCGGACATCAAACAAAAGCTGGAACTATTCGTCTCCAATAAACAGGTAACGCTAACCGGCTGGAAGATCTCCGAGTTCTGCTATCCGCCCGAGGACCGGACCGGGGCGATCCGAGAGCTCCTGAATCACGATCATGGTCATGCGCAGGAGATCACCAGGGCGCTGGAGTCTGTGAGGCACAGCGGGAAAGCGTGGCTCTCGGAGAAAGCGCCAATCCGGATCGAGGACGTGATCGATACCAGGGGGTTCGAGCGCACCGGCGACCAGCTCGCTGGTCCTCATCCGGTGCACGGATCCACCACCGGCCAGAAC
>NZ_JAOAKP010000011.1 GCF_026419855.1 Methanothrix sp. | reverse complement strand
ATACTTGTAGTTGCAAATTGTTAAATACACATTGTATTATGTTGCATGCGATTCCTTAACCGATGACCAATGGAGCGAACGCATAAATGCAGAAAGCACTTACGTACAACACGTAATATCCAGAAGTACTGATTTTATGTTCTGTGATGTTTAAATATCTTCCAGTGCTCCATATGGAGCGGTGAGACAGATGTACAGATGTATGAATGTGTTTGCTCTTACGGCGCTGGTGCTGCTGGTTCCAGCGGGCTGTGTGGATAGCGGACTGATGAATCTGCTCTGCTCATATGATGATCCTCTCATGACATCTCTGGATCTGGCGTTCCTGCTAGTCACACACGGATACAACGCAACCCCTGCGGATGGCTATGTTGTTGTAGTTGCAGGCAACTCCACATACACGCTTGTACCCAACGGAGAGCAGCCCGGCCTCGCTGATATCACTGATTCAAAGAGCTCGAGCTTGTCTTTTAACTGAACAGTCTGTCTCACCAACAGCAGCTCGAGCAAACCCCACTGGTGTACTGCATATCTTTTGCTGTTTCAGTGTGCTGGCTCGAATCGCTGAATATGTTGTAAAGACTCCACGCGAATTGTGTGGTCAGATCATTGAATGATCTTCAGAAAATCAATATTTTGTGACACAACATACACAAATTCTTTGAAGTGGCATGCTGTTGATCTCGGTGATATGAGCCCACAAGCCAGTGATAGACGTCTCTGTAGCGAACAGACACAGAAGACATCCATCGATGCGAACCGCGTTCATATCCAGTGACCAAAAGCATTATACGGGTTGATTTCCACCGGCTCGGTGGTGAAGTTCATTGGATCGGCTGGAGCTGGTGATAAGGAACGCTGAAGAGGTTGTGACGCTGGAGGAGCTTCAGGAGATGCTTGATGCCAGGGAGCATCCAAGGGCTTATGTCGGCTACGAGACGAGCGGGAACATACATCTCGGCCACATGCTCACCGCGAACAAGCTTCTTGATATGCAGAGGGCGGGATTCGATGTGGTCGTCCTCCTGGCAGATCTTCACGCCTACCTCAACGAGAAGGGATCGCTTGAGGAGGTGAGGAGGATCGCCGATTACAACAAGGAGTGCTTTATCGCTCTGGGATTAAACCCGGAAAGAACCGAGTTCGTCTACGGAACTGAGTATCAGCTGAGACCTGAGTACGTGATAAAGGTCCTGCAGATGGCGAGAAACACCACGCTGAACAGGGCGAGGAGAAGCATGGACGAGGTATCGAGGAGCGCTGAGAACCCCATGGTCTCTCAGATGATATACCCGCTGATGCAGGCTGTCGATATAGCCGATCTGAAGATAGATGTAGCAGTTGGGGGCATGGATCAGAGAAAGATACACATGCTCGCAAGGGAGGAGCTGCCTAAGCTGGGGTTCCATGCGCCGGTGTGCATCCACACACCTCTCATCCCGGGACTGGACGGGAAGAAGATGTCATCCTCGAAGGGAAACAACATAGCGGTCGATGAGCCGGCAGAGGAGATAGAGAAAAAAATCATGGCCGCATACTGCCCGGCAAAGGTGACAGAGAATAATCCTATAACAGAGATATTCAAGTATCACATATTTCCCCGGGTCGACTCGGTCACAGTTCGGCGACCGGCTAAGTTCGGCGGAGATGTCACATTCGAGAGCTACAGAGCGCTCGAGGATTCTTTCGTGAGCGGCTCGCTCCATCCGATGGATCTGAAGAAGGCCTGCGCTGAGTACATGATAGAGATACTCGCTCCGGTCAGGGAGCGGGTCAAATACCTGCGGGCTCAGACCTCCATGTAGAGCTTTATGCTGTAGATCAGAGCCGCTATCAGGATCAGCGAAACTGCCAGCGCGCCGAGCTCTGCTGTCATATCCCCTCCCCATATTTCAGTATCATGCCCATGTGAGCGGGCCGGTTCGGCCTGAGAGGTGGATCTGCGTCTGTTCCTTCAGCCTTCGACATGCGCTTTGTTGAGAAATCAACCTGCTTGATCTGCACCATCCGCCCCTCAGATCGTCCAGCTCATGGTTGTTCTTGTGGAACTCCGCATTATATTTTTCCCTGTGAGCACCGCTGTGATCTCTATCATCTCCAGATCATCCCTGACCCTCATCCCCCATATCACATTTGCCCGTGGATCTAGCGCTCCCGTCATGCTCTTCGCTATGTGGTTCGCATCCCTAAGCGTCAGAGTATCCCCGCCTGTGATGTGCAGCAGACAGCCCTTCGCTCGACTTGTGTCTATCAGGCTCAGCGATTTATCGAGAGCATCCCGCAGGGCGCTCTCCGGAGATCTGCCTGCTCCGGAGATGATGCATGCCTCTGTGCCACAACGCATCACAGTCCTGAGATCCGCGAGGTCCAGATTTATTATGGAGGGCTCGAGCAGCATGTTCGAGATGCATGCGATCATTTTAGCGAGGCGCAGCTCGACATTATCCAAATCTGAAGGAGCGTCGACGACCACCACAGAGCTCCTTTTGGAGATCCATTCATGGTTGGAGTGGCGGAGGCGCCGATCTTCGGGCAAGGGCTGCTGATCATCGCCCTCTGCATCCGCAACCAGAAAAACCATGACCGCGACATCATGCGCTTCCGCAATCCTGGCAGCAAGGCGCGACGTGCGTTTCCATTCATTTGTGTCTGAAATCATGAAAACAACAGCTCCGCTGCCCAGAATCTCAGGAAACTCTCCAGAGCTCAGTGTTTTCGATTCATGCCTCTGAGCACCTCGCTCACTGTAAATGGAGACGGCGCAGGAGCTGTTATTGGTGCATATCACATCCCCACAGCCACATGCACTGCTCCGGGCCACGCGACGCACAAGATCAGCACCATAGCCGAATCCGGCCACGATGATCCCGGGCATGCCAGGATTGCTCAAGATCTCACACCCCTCTGCTTCTCCCAGATCGTATGAGGACTTTCATATATAGAAAGCATACCACTCCATGCTGTGAGATTGCAGGATATTCCCGGAGTCGGCCCTCGCCTGAGGGAGCGTCTCATCTCACATTTCGGGAGCGAGGAGGTGGCCCTCAGGGCGATCGCAGATGAGGATATGGAGAATCTGAGGGCGGCTATCGGGGAGCGCCAGGCCATAGCCACGGTCAGAGCAGCCAGAGGCCTGCGATACCGCGTCTCTCCCGAATCCTTCCTGGCCACCGATGAGGCCGAGAGTATATACAGAGCAGTCCTGAACAGAATGGCGGAGCACGCGAACACCACGTATGCCAGGATGAGGATAGCCACTCTTTTTCCATCCGGATCTCCGGAGCTCATAAATGAGATGCGCTCGATCTCGATGCGAGCCGTCGATCTCCGCAGAAGGCTCGGCGACGTAAGGGATCTCATGCGCAGGATAAAGCCGCTCAGGCGGAGGGAGGCGCAGAGGATAAGAGGAAGGGCGATTGTCGCAAGATCCCCAGAGGAGCTCGCAAGGGCGAGATCGATGGGCTTTGACCGCTTCCTCGACATTCATCTGGCAGAGAGCTTGGGGGAGATGCGTGACACGGCCAGCGGCTACGATCACGTGATCGTTCTTGGCGATCCGGGGGCATCCCTTCCCGGAGTGGAAATCGCGGAGCGTCTTGAGATCTGGTACATTGCCCCTGAGGCAGTCCTGAGCTTCTATACAGAGAACAGAGATACTCTAGAGGCTGCCATGGAGCTCGCAGCCATGCTTGAGGAGAGGGGCATCGAGAAGTTCGAAGGTCTGGATAAGCTCAGGGATGCGCTCAGACGGCTGTTCGATGACACAAATTCATCAGGCATATCACGCATTGATGTTATTCTGAGAGGGTTACCTGCAGCGATCGACTCTGCGCTCGCCCGGGCGAACATTGAGCTGCGCGAGCGCATAGAGGCGAGCTCCGTGACTCTCGGCGGCCCGGATATCCTCAGGGCGCTGGAGCGCGGAGATCTGATCAGAGATGTGTTTGAGATGCAGATGCAGGGGATCTTCAAATCTGTGATAACAGATGCAAGGGCGAGGATCGCCGCGGATCTGAGCCTGAGAGGTGGCGAGGCCGCATGGCTTGAGGAGATACTACCTGATGGGATAAAATACCCTCTCGAGATCAACCACAGGGCTCTGCGCCAGCTGGAGCTTGAGCTGAGAAGGAAGAGAGAGTCAGACGCGCTGAGCTGGAGGAGAGGGATCGCCAGATCACTGATGAGCATGGATGATATCGCGGCGAATCTCATAAAAAGGCTCATGCAGCTCGACTATCTCTACGCCATCGGGAGCTTCGGTATATCATGCGATCTCACGATGCCTGAGCTCATCGACGCCCCGGGAATTGGATTCCGCGATGGAAGGCATCTCTTCATCCAGAATCCGGAGCCTGTGAGCTACACCCTGGGAGCATCCGGGGGCCCAGAGTACAGCGAGAGGGCCGCGATACTCAGCGGGGTGAACTCCGGCGGCAAGACATCGCTCCTGGAGCTGATGGCACAGATAGCGATACTCGCACACATGGGTCTTCCAGTTCCCGCGAGCGAGTGCAGGATATCGATCTTCGAGGAGCTTTACTTCTTTGCAAAGAGCAGCGGCACCCTCAGCGCAGGAGCGTTCGAGAGCACGATGAGAAAGCTCTCCGCAGTCGCCACCGAGAAACAGAAGCTCGTGCTCGCGGACGAGATGGAGGCAATAACAGAGCCCGGGGCTTCTGCTAGGATAATCGCATCGATACTCGATATGGTACATGAGAACGGCTCTGTGGCCCTTTTCGTGAGCCATCTTGCAGAAGAGATACGCAGATTCTCAAAGACAGCTCTCAGGGTGGACGGGATAGAGGCAGAGGGTTTAGATGATAACAACAATCTCATACTCAGCAGGAGCCCCAGGTACAACCATCTTGCCAGATCAACGCCGGAGCTGATACTCGACCGGCTCGTCAGGACGACAGAGGGGAAGGAAAGGATCTTCTACGAGAGCCTGCTGATGAGCTTCCGTAACAATTAGTCATGATATGGCTGCTGGGGCGCTGGTCGCATATATTTGTGTCATAGAAATTCGCAGCCCATAATCCGTCACATTCAAAGGATATCTCGCCCGTACGCTGTCGTTCCAGCAGAATCATTCAGCCGTTCGATCTCATGATCGAGCTTATTGCATGCGATTGCATTGCTTTAGCTGTTCCTCTCCGGGGAAAAAATAAATATGTTGTCCTCTTCCGATTAACATGGTGATCTGAATGGCAAAAATGCCAGAGGATGTAAGGCAGACCCTGGAGAAGCAGAAGCCTGTGCCGATAGCTACTGCCAGCAAAAATGGAATTCCAAATGTTGTTTTCATAGGTCTCCTCAAGATACTCGATGACGAGAGGCTCCTGATCGCGGACAACTTCTTCAACAAGACCGCGGCGAACCTTAAGGAAAACCCGAGGATGTCCATCGTCTGCTACAACTCCGAGACCAAGAAGTCGTTCCAGATAAAGGGATCTGTGGAGGTCCACAGGTCGGGGCCGATCTACGAGGATATGGTCAAGTGGGTTCATGGAGTTAATCCAAAGCTGCCGGCGAAGGCTGCAGTCCTCTTCAAAGTCGAGGAGATATACAACGCGATGTGGGGACCGGGCGCGGGAGAGCGAATAGTCTGAGCTGCCAGCCCTTATCTGCAGGAATATGGCAGAAAGGGCGATGCTCATTTATTTTCGGCATCTATGATCGATATCTGCACTTGTGCAGATACCTGCTTTTTCCAACCCGATTGTTAGCACCGCTGGATTTGAACTGTCCGGCGTGCAATCATAAACAATAATACAGACCTGTCCGAATAACATTAGCACCACCTGGCGAAGTTATAGTAGAACATAAACATTTTACAGAAGTTGTTCCAGCATTCTATAGCTCTTATCCATCTCAAGCTTCCCAGTTTCTTGTCTTTGCGTTTGAAGTTCACAGTTATTGAGCAGAAGAATATTTTTGCTCTTTGCTTAAAGGAGGAGAATACAGACTCCACGAGGCTTCGATCCTAAGCTCCCCAAATTTAGGCATATGGATCCACAGGTAGTCTACCCCCTACATGTTGTTGGCACTACCACCATAGTCATAAGTTCTTTTAGAGTCCATATGTGATCGGTCAGGCCAGCGGCCATGGCTGGAGATCTGGGTTGCCATTTTCGTTTGCCGTCATTGACCTCGAGACGTAATGATTTTACAGGTCGTGTCAGGTTGTAGATCCAGTCCTCCAGTATGCATGATGCTTTCAGCATCTCTTCATCTTTTGAGTAAGAGAGCGTCTTTCGTACCATTCGGCCATTCATCTGCCTTGAGGTGAGGTTGGTTCGTTCGACGTACGAGTTGTTGATGCCCATCAGCTTGATGACATCTTCGGGATCTCCGTAGACTACTTTATAACTTATGCCGGTCAGCCTGCTTCCCGATCGATGTTTGGTTACCTGGATGCATTTCCACTCTGGATGTGGCTGTTTCCG
Organism: Methanothrix sp.; assembly: GCF_026419855.1. Lineage (GTDB taxonomy): Archaea > Halobacteriota > Methanosarcinia > Methanotrichales > Methanotrichaceae > Methanothrix_B. Next base: position 35,076 of record NZ_JAOAKP010000011.1, on the reverse strand, counting down.
AGTTGGAGGTCGGCCTCGACCGGAATATTCAGGTACAGTTCCCCAGGTGGCGAGCATGGCCTCCGGATAACTATCGTTACCATCGCTGCATAATGCAGGTGGCATTTCTGGGTTGCATCGGTCCCGTATTTGAGACATCATGCTCATGGCAACCTCTCCTTCAGTCTTTCCGATCGCACGACCAACTCTCAACCTCGTATCGATCTCTATCGCCGTTCCACGCCAGAAGCTGCCTCGGTCTGAGTCTTCTGGATGACCACTTTTTCCCCTTTGTGGCCTACGTAAGTCCACATCGCATCGAGCTGAACTCGAGTAAGATCGTATTTTGCCAGCAGTAACGCCTCGATCTCCTTGACGTGATTTGCAGCTTTCCGAAGCCAGCTCATCACTGTCTCCTCTTTGATCCCCTTTATCCTGTGAATCGATGCCAGACTGTTCCTCTCAGCCAGCATGGCAAGACATTCCAGAATCTCATCCTGACTGTGATGCAGACCATAGAATATGGTCCCCTTGTTCTCAACAAACGTCTTCCCGCATGTCTTACACTTCAACCTCTGTGTACCTTTACCCGTCCGCCCATACTTGACTATGTTACCACCATCTATCTTGCCATAGTCCGGACAATCCTCGTTCCAGCAGAATGATCCCGCTGGAACCAGCTCGCTTGAGTTCATCGATCATTACCTAAAGTATTACTTCCCAGGTAATGTGATATAAACATAGCTGGGGTAGACTACCCGAATGATGGCAGATGAAACTCTTTGAATGGGAGTCGTGCCGCTGCAGTATCGCTCTCCGGGATCCCGAGCCAAATGCTCAATTTGCAGCCAGCTCATCTGTCTTCAAGAGATTGGTTGGTTATATATCTCTTGAGGATCTTCTTAATATCTGCACGTCAGCGTGCAGCCTTTGGAGAGGTATGAGAGATGGCAGGAGCTGTTGCTGGTAAACCCAACGTGGAGGTCGCGAAGAAGCCCAGGAAGCGGAGGAGGTTGAAGGTCGCACACCCGGAGAGGTGCATTGGGTGTTTGAGCTGCATGTTCGCATGCAGCAGGATTAACACGGGTCGCGCATCGCTTGAGCGCTCAGCTATAAGGATAAAGACGCAGGGGGGGATCGAGGGAGACCCCATAATAGTGGTATGCCACGCGTGCGAGGATCCTGCGTGTGTCAGAGCTTGTCCAAAAGGAGCTCTCTCCAGGAAGGAGGATGGAAGTGTTGTCTTTGAGAAAGATCTCTGCGACGGCTGCGGTAAATGCGTTGATGCGTGCCTCATAGGAGCGATTTCCCTTGACAGCGAGGGCAAGGCAGTGAAGTGCAAGCACTGCGGGGCATGTGTTGCCTTCTGTCCGCATGATGTGCTCAAGCTGATCGAGGTGGATTAGAATGCTGAGAAGAGTTCTTTACATAGATCTCACCAGCGGCGAGAGCTGGGTCGAGGAGAAACACGACCTCTTTGAGGAGTGGCTTGGAGGGACAGGGGTCGCAACACAGCTTCTGCTCAAGGAGGCACCTCCAGGTGTTGATCCCATGTCACCGGATGCGCCTATAATCTTCAGCATAGGGCCCCTCTCAACGATGTTCCCGGCGATGACAAAGACCGTGGCCCAGTTCAAGTCCCCTCTGACAGGGGAGCTCGGGGAGTGCTACGCAGGCGGAAGGCTCGCGATGGCAATGAGGTTCGCCGGCCACGAGTCGATTGTGATAAAGGGCAGAGCTGAGCGCCCCTGCTACATATCCATCGAGAACGATAGAGTGAAGATACGCGATGCCACATCGATATGGGGTATCGGCGCAGCCCGCGTCGGCGTCATCCTGAGGGATGTCGAGAAGGGGGTGGGGAGGAGGAGCATCATCAGGATAGGGCCTGCCGGCGAGAGGTTGGTCAGGTATGCCTCTGTGATTGTCGACACCTACAGGCACTTCGGCAGGCTCGGCCTCGGCGCGGTCTTCGGATCAAAGAACCTGAAGGCCATTGTCATCTCTGGAACAGAGGATGTTGCGATCCCGGACTCGAAGAGATACCGTGAAGTATACAACCGAATTTACAGGATGGTCGTCCAGACAGACGCGATGGAGAAGTACCACGACCTAGGGACTCCCATAAACGTGAACGTGCTGAACCAGCTGAAGGGGCTGCCGACACGCAACTTCCAGTCGACCTCATTTGCAGAGGCGGAGAACATAAGCGGCGAGAGGCTCGCGGAGGAGTTCCTCTTCAGAAGGGTCTCATGCGCGCACTGCCCGATAGGGTGCATACACATAGCGATGCTGAAGACCGCGTTCACACCACATCACGAGTTTGAAGTGAGGAGGGTCAGCTACGATTACGAGCCGATTTACTCTTTAGGCAGCAATCTTGGGGTGACGACTGCTGAGGGTGTGCTGGAGCTGATAGACACATGTGAGCGCCTGGGGCTTGATGCGATGAGCACGGGCGTTGTGCTATCATGGGCGACAGAGGCCTACGAGAAGGATCTGATCACTCCTCAGGAGACGCTTGGCGTACCGTTCCAGTGGAATAACGTGAAGGGCTACATAAAGGCGATGGAGAACATCGTGGCCGCACCGAACGAGTTCTACGCTGCGCTTGCAAGGGGTGTTGAGTTCGCCGCCTCCAGATACGGCGGAATGGATTTCGCGATGGCCCTGGGTGGCAACGAGGTCTCAGGATACCATACAGGCCCTGCATCAATAGTCGGCCAGCTTGTGGGCGTGAGACACTCGCATCTGGATAACGCCGGATACAGCATAGACCAGACAGCTGCGAAGAAGCAGCTCGATCCGAGCTCGATGGTTGATCAGATAATCAGAGAGGATGACTCCAGAAGCGTGTTCAACTCGCTCGTCGGATGCCTCTTCGCAAGAGGGGTTTACACAGATGAGAATATAATCGATGCTCTGGGATCGATTGGAATAACAAAGAGCAGGGAGGAGCTGAGTGAGCTGGGGAGAAGGATCTTTCTGGAAAAGTACAGGTTCAAGACCAGGGAGGGCTTCGATCTCTCGAAGGCGAGAATACCCAGAAGGTTCTTCGAGACCGTGAGCACGCTCGGGCGTATCGATCCAGAGACTGTGGAGAGGATGATAGCTCTCTACAAGGAGAGGCGTGGGTGGGCATGAGGGCACAACCCCGAAATCTGCAGCTTCTCATCATGTACATGAGAAGCACAACGAACATCCATATGGCAAAGGTAGAGATCCCGGGTCTATCCGGAGGTCCATCAATGACGGGAGATGTACTATGAACGGCATGCAGGCTATAGTACTCGCTGCCGGCGAGGGCTCCAGGATGAGGCCCCTCACCGCAAGCAGGCCGAAGGTCATGCTTCCAGTGGGTGGAGCCCCCCTGCTCGAGGAGCTCATACTGAGATGCAGAGATGCAGGGATAAACAGGTTTGTGTTCGTTGTGGGCTATCGGAGAGAGGTGATAACATCCTACTTCAAGGACGGCAGCGATTTCGGTGTGGAGATCAGCTATGCGGTGCAGGAGAAACAGCTTGGCACAGGCCATGCGCTGATGGTCGCAAGCGAATTCTCGGATGATAGGTTCTTCGTCATAAACGGAGATGTGCTTCCAGATGTCGAGGCGCTCAGGCACATGATGTCGCTGGAGGATCTCAGCGTCGCGACACACAGGGTCGTGGAGGCGAGCCGGTACGGCGTGTTTCTGCTCAGAGATGGGCAGGTGGAGGGAGTCGTAGAGAAGAGCCCGTCGCCGCCGTCTGACATGGCAAACGCTGGCATATACCTTCTTGACAGGGAGATCTTCGAGCTCATGGAGGAGGTGCCCGTCTCGATCAGGGGCGAGTATGAGCTCACCGATGGGATAAACGCTCTTGCTGCAGCTGGCAGAAAAATCTGGGCCGTCGAGCTGAGCGAGTGGGTAGAGGTCGGCGTTCCCTGGGACATACTCACAGCCTCGAACGCTGTGCTCTCGAGAAGGAGCCCTGTCGTTGAGGGAGATGTGGAGAGCGGTGCCACGCTCAAGGGAAGTGTGTCGATCGGCAGCGGCACCCTGGTGAGAAACGGCGCCTACATCGAGGGCCCTGTGTGGATCGGGAGGAACTGCGATATAGGGCCGAACTGCTACATTCGCGCAGGATCGTGCATAGGGAACAGCGTGAGGGTGGGAAATGCGGTTGAGATAAAGAACTCGACCATCATGGACGGCACCAAGATAGGCCATCTATCCTATGTAGGGGACAGTGTCATCGGATACGGCTGCAACCTAGGCGCCGGAACCATTGTATCGAACCTCCGGCATGACAACAGGAACATTCGCTCTTATGTCAAGGGCGTGCTTGTGGATACCGGAAGGAGAAAGCTTGGTGTTATAATGGGTGATGGCGTTAAGACAGGGGTGCACACGTGCATCTACCCTGGAACTGTGATAGAGCCCGGCTACCTCTCAAGGCCAGGCGAGGCCCTCAGGGGATACGTGAAATCCATGCATCAGAGCGTGTCCATGGGCTGAATCCGGTTGCAGTCGTGTACTCGAATCATTCAGACCTGCAGCCTCCAGCGTTGCAGTACATGGGAAGAGGTTCTGCTTGTTCGCATGAAGATAGCAGGCTTCCCACGCCTCCATCAGCTCTCCAGCATCTCTACGGGCATCAACCATGTGGGATCGTTCCGTTCTCCCCGCAAGATACGCAGGATGTGCTTCACAGACAATCGCATACCTCCTGATAGAGAGTCCAGGGCGCAAACTCAGGTCTTCAGGCGGAGAGGAGGTTCCCTGTTTTATATCAGGCAACCACCGAGGTCGTATACTCGTATCATTGAAATCCACTGCACTCCGCCCCAGCCGGACTCATGGGATATCTTGCCCATGGCTCTCGAATACAGCAGAATCATTCAGCTATCCGGTACACAACCACCAGCGAAAATTAAATCTGTTCTCACATGCTGTGCTGCAAGCTTGATTGGCAAACCTTATATCTCTCAAGAAAGAACAATCTTGCTAGAAGGCAGCAAGGTCTTGTTGTGCGGTTGAGAGGTGCATCCAATATGCCGTCCAGACGCAGCAAAGTGCAGATCATGTCTGATATACTGGAGATATGCATTGATGGGGCCAACAAGACTAAGATAGTCTACAACGCGAACCTGAACTTCAAGATGCTGAACTCTTATCTTGATGCACTCACAAAAAAAGGCCTTCTTCATGTCAGGAAGGATCAGGGAAATGAGTATGTGACCACAGAAGAGGGCATCAGAATGCTCGAGACGTGCAGGAGCATATATCTGGAGCTCGGTCAGTAGGATTGCCCTCGTCTCCTCCCTTATCGGGCGTCTGGCTCATCCCATGCATCTGAAGGAAGTGTGCCGAATTGCTGTAAATTTCTCTCCATACGTCATCGGTTAAGACAGTTTTGGTGAAAGAATCACTCAACAATTTTTACATTGACATTATCTTGAAGTTAACCGTTGTGACTATTGCTATCGATATCATCAAGCGGCATGATACTTTTTAGTTGCAAATTGTTAAATAAACATCGTATTATGTTGCATGCGATTCCTTAACCGATGATCAATGAATTTCTCTCAAGCTGCTGTGATGCATACCGATCCGTTTCGAATTTACAGCAAATTTGATGCGCTGCCTCTGAAGTCCACCTTTTGTTTTTGCAATCGTTTTGCTGAGAGCAACCATTTGTTCACAGACTCAGTCAAACCAATGCTCCAGCGGAACAGGTTATCGATTGAAAAAGAGCATCTGTAGATGCGGGCGTATGGGGCGAAAATCCCCTCCAGGATGCTCATCAGTCGCCATGCAGATTCCCGAAGGCCCTCGCCACAACCTCACTTATCGCTGGATGAATAACCTGTGATCTTGCCATCGGAGTGACATCCTGATTCTCAGCGTTCATAAGATACGTTACCTGCTGCACGAGTTCCGGTGCAGAGGATCCTATGACGTGGAATCCGAGGATCCGCCCGCTCCTCGCATCGACTATCGCCTTGGCCATGCCGTCCTCATCCATAGCATATCCCATGGCTGTCTGTTTGTAGTGCGCACGCCCGACAAGGATATCGTACCCAGCCGCTCTCGCCTGCTCCTCGGTCATTCCGACGCCCGCGATCTGGGGATACGTGAAGATGGCATGTGGCACTGCATGGTAATCCATCTTGGCCTTCTCCTTTTCTCCTCTGGCAGCGCTGATGAGGTTATGGGCCACTATAGATGCCTCGTAGTTCGCGGTATGTCTGAACATGTGCTTTCCGATGACATCTCCCAGCGCCCATATCCCAGTAGCTGTGGTCTCCAGATGCTCGTTAACTCTTATCCAGCCGGCTCTGTCCATCTCAACTCCACTCTTCTCCGGCTGGAGTGTATCGGTGTTCGGACGTCTACCGGCTGCGAGAAGTATCTCATCACCCCTGAAGCTCGCGGTCTCTCCTCCGGATCTGTCGATCGCAGTCACCACCTTCTTTCCGTCCTCCAGATCCACACGTATCGCCTCCATGTTCGTGTGGATTCGCATGTGCCTGGATAGCGCCCTCAGCGCCATATCTGATATCTCGTGGTCCTCTGATTTCAGGAGCCTGGGGTTGCGCCCCACGATGGTGACATCAGTTCCCATCGCAGAGAAGAAGTGCCCGAACTCGCATGCGATATATCCACCTCCCAGGATGATCAGGCTTTCCGGTGGTCTCTCTAAGGAGAAGACGGAGACGTTATCCAGATATCCCGCCTCGCTGAGGCCTGCCACGGGAGGAACAAGTGTTCTGGCACCTGCTGCGATGACAATCCAGGGAGCAGTTATCTCGTCCTCTCCCACCCTGATGACGTGATCACCGACAAAAACGCCGGTGCTGCGGTACCAGTGCAGGAGCTCCTCCTCCCCGATCGCCTTCTCAATCTCCTTCCGCTCGGTCTCGATCAGATCCCTCATTCTTTTCATTATGAATGCAAAATCTATCGAGTCGACGTGAGCCTTTATCCCGAGCCTGCTGCCGTCCTCGATCAATCTCACAACATCCGCAGGATGTATCAGCATCTTAGAGGGTATGCATCCGGTGTTGAGGCACGTTCCGCCAAGAGGGCCGTGCTCGACCAGAGCCACCCTGAGACCCTCAAAAACAGCCCTCTGTGCGACTATGAGTCCGGCTCCGGATCCGACAACTATGACGTCGTAATTGTCCATATAGCACCTTCCTGGAGAGGATATGCAGCAGGGCGGATGCTGTGTGTTCCATCATTTGGTTCAGATAGATGTTATGCCGGTGCATGCTGGACTCATTCCTGATCTCCATGTTTATTCGATCCAGCGATCGCCTGCTGCAGTTCAGAATATCACAGCTGAGAGATTGCGCACGCCAGAACCCTGTACCTCGCTCAACTTAAATACTTCTCCGGCTCCTTATCGAACGCCTTTTTGCAACCTGGTGAGCAGAAGTAGTACTTTCTGCCCTTGTACTCGCTTACAAACTTCGCAGTCCTCTCGTCGACCTCCATCTTGCACACAGGATCTATCGCCATCTTGAACCCTCTTAATTATTTTTGCGCATCTGGTATATACCTTTTGAGCATCAGTGAGAGCGAGACAACCGTGACCGAGGAGAGCGCCATCGCTAGACCTGCCAGCTCCGGCCTGAATACTATACCAAATCCCGGATAGAGAGCTCCTGCCGCAACCGGTATCAGAGCTGTGTTGTAAGCAAACGCCCAGAATATGTTCTGCTTTATCCTGGACATCACCTTTCTGCTAAGCTGTATGCTTCTCACAACATCCATGAGATCGTCTCTTATCAAAACGATCTCTCCGGCCTCTATGGCGACATCGGTTCCGGAGCCGATCGCTATCCCGAGGTCAGCCTGTGCGAGGGCAGGTGCGTCATTTATGCCGTCGCCGACAAATGCGACCGTCCTGCCTGCATGCTGGAGCTTCCTGACCTCAGATGCCTTGTCCTGGGGGAGCACCTCTGCATGAACCTCCTCGATACCGATCTGCTCTGCCACAGATCTCGCGGAGCGGATGTTGTCCCCTGTTATCATGACGACATCAAGCCCCATGCCCTTCAGCTTCTGCACCGCAGGTTTTGCTGAGTCTTTGATCGCATCGGATATCGCGAAAGCTCCTGCTGCAGCGCCGGCGACAGAGACGAAGAGCACTGTCCGTCCCACCTCCTCGAGCGCGCGAGCTCTCTCCAGCATATCATCAGGTATCCTGGTTCCGCGCTCCGAGATGAAGGATCTGTTCCCCACAGCAACCTCCATGTTATCCACAAGTCCAGCAACACCCATGCCCGGGAATGCGTAGAACTCCCTCACCTCGGGTATGTCGATACCTTTCGAGGTAGCCATGCGCACGATAGCCTCGCCAAGCGGATGCTCGGATCTGCTCTCGACGCCTGCCGCCAGCCTGAGAATGCTCAGCTCATCGCCCACGATCTCAGTGACCTCAGGCCTGCCCACGGTGAGCGTTCCTGTCTTATCGAATATCACCGTTGTGAGCCTGTCTGAGACCTCAAGCGCCTCACCGCTCTTGATGAGTATTCCCAGCTCCGCACCTCTCCCGATCCCGACGGTCACCGCGGTTGGTGTGGCAAGGCCGAGTGCGCATGGACATGCCACAACGAGGACGGAGATCATGGAGGAGATTGCGAACATCAGGACCCTCTCCTCAGGCATGTAGGCTCCACCCAGAAAATACCATGCCACAAATGAGAGCATCGCGATTGAAAGAACCACAGGTATGAACACGCTCACGACTCTGTCTGCTAGCCTCTGAATCTCCGGCCTTGATCCCTGCGCTTTATCGACGAGATCGATTATCTGCGCCAGGAATGTCTCCCTTCCGACGCGCACGGCGCGCATCTTCAGAGCTGCGTTCTTGTTCAGCGTGCCTCCGATCACCTGTGATCCTGGCTTTTTCAGAACAGGAACAGGCTCTCCGGACACCATCGACTCGTCCACGTACCCTTCGCCATCGATTATCTCCCCATCTGCCGGTACCCTCTCACCGGGCCTTATCAGAATGATATCCCCCGGCTTTATAATCTCCGCGGGTATCTCCTTCTCACTGCCGTTAACAATCAGGGTCGCGGTCCTCGGCTGTAGCGCGACAAGCTTCTTGATCGCATCCGATGTCCTCCACTTCGCCCGGGTCTCCAGGTACCTGCCCAGGTTGAGGAAGGACGCCAGCATCACTGCAGTCTCATAGAAGATGAAATCGTGTGAGAGCACGCCGAGTGTGCTAAGGACGCTGGAAACGAACGCCACTCCAGTGCCCATGGAGTACATGACGTCCATGTTCAGGTTTCTGTTCCTGAGCGCCCTGTGAGCCGCCCTGAATATACCGCTGCTCACGTACACGAAGGCAGGGGTCGCCACGCACATCATCACTATGCTCATGGTGTGCGTCATCGGCGCGAGGTACATGAGCAACATCAGTAGGGCGCTCGCCCCGAATCCGACGATTATCTTCCGCAATCTCTCTTGGAGATCCCTGGCTCTGATTTCCACCTCCAGGCTCTCGGACTCCTCGCCAACCACGCCAAGGTACTGATATCCAGCGTCCTCTATTGCTCTCCTGATATCATCCAGACTGACGACTTTGGGGTTGTAGGTGACGTATGCCTTCTCTGTGCTCAGATTCACAGCGACATCGGAGACGCCATCGATCTCGCGAATCGCATCTGCGACCGTTGATTCGCATGTGGCGCATACCATCCCTCCCACCTTCACGGTCGCTCTTTCATTGATCACATCATACCCTGCATCCCTGATCGCACTCTCCAGCTCAGAGAGCTTCAGTCTGGATGGATCATACTCAATGTGGGCCGTCTCGCTGCCCAGATTCACGCTGGCGCTCTCGACGCCTTTCTCTCTCAGAGCACTCTCTATCGTCGAGGCGCATGTGGCACAGGTCATTCCGGAGATCCTGATCTCTGCCTTTTTCTTCATTCCCTTCCCCGTCTGAGATCCTCTTTCATCCTCAGGTACTCATCCCTCGCGAGCTCTCCCCTCGCATACCTCTCATCCAGGATCGACTCCGCGCTTCTTCGCGAGGTTTCATCTCTCTTCAGCAGGTACACGATGAGAAAGAGTATCCCGATCCACGGAAGCACGACGAGAAGCGCCCACAGCAGGCCGTTCATGCCCCTCGACTCGGCGTCCCTGTAGACCAGATACGCTATGACCAGGAACACCAGCCAGTAGCCGAGCATCCATATGAAGGGGAACACGCCCCATGTGCCCCACCACATTGGCCCCCAGTCCATCATATGATACGATATCATGAGGCCTCACCCTGGGAACTGAAACTGCGCCTTCCGGCGATACAGAGCTGAAAGGCACAGCGAACTCCTATCTGGCATGAAGACCAGAGTTTGCGCCCTGCTGCTCTCCATCACATGAACCTCTCGAACCTCTCCCGGGAGGCCTTGCATATCGGGCATACCTCCGGAGGCCCGTCTCTGGCGCAGAGATACCCGCAGACCCTGCACCTCCACACGGGCTTGGAGAGCCTTGTGAGGTCGACGACCTGGCTCTCAGGAGCTGGCCCTGGCCTGGATCCACGCCTCTCAGGCACCGGACTCAGCTCATCCTCGCCCCTCGCGATACGCTCAGAGACATAAAGAGCGCAGTAGCACGCCCCGAACTCCGTGAGATCCTGATCCCTGTAGTCGCAGGGGCAGATTATGTCCAGATCCTCCTCCCTGACCCCTGAGGGAAGCCTGCATGGGCATGCCATGTATCCGAAGCGCTCATAATTCGTCAGCAGGCCGCGAACGATCCCCATGACGAACGATCTGTCCGGGTTGAGATGATACCCTGCAGATTCGGCATCCTCTTTGAGTCTCTGGTACAGTTGCTCCACATCCTCATCGCTGACCACTCACGATACCCCCAGAGCGCTCTTTATCTCCTTCTCTCTGTATCCGACGATCACCCTGCCGTTTGCAACGAGCGTCGGAAATGTGAGATCAGGATTGAATCTCCTGAGCTCGTCGATCAGCTCCGCCCTCTCAGCGCCGCTCGTCAGATCCACATAAACGTAATCGTAGCCTACGCCTAGATTGGAGAGGAGATCCTTGGTCTTTTTGCACCACATGCATGTGCTCAGCGCATAAAGGGTCACGCCACCAGCATCACGCCCATCGACATGTACCTTTCCCAATCGTATACCTCCACCTGATCTGCATACGAGATTGCCCCAGCATGCACCCAGCCAGACCCCCGCTTCTGGCGGGTGTGCATCTGGTAAAGTGTGCACATCTTGAGATTTATATCAAATGTTGATAGCTGCTAGCATATAAAAGCACTCCATGGAATTCGCATCTTGGCACCTTCTCGGAATAATTGCGAGCTTCCTGCACTTCGATTCGCCTCGATCGGTTCTTCCAGGCCGCGTGGGTAGCATAGATAGGAGCTGAAGATGGTATGGGATGCTGCTCTAATGAATGGATTTTATAGTAGATCCTCACAGATATGGTAGTCCACCTACGATGTGTGGATAAGTGCAAAAGCAATAGCTACAGAAGATTCATGGCCATCAACCGCACTGTACGGCGTCGGACAGGTATTAACAGGTCTCGGATGTCGATTTCCATGTCGGCAGCGTTCAAAAAACACATCTCAAGGAGCCGGCCCATCAAGATCAACTCAACGAAGGTAGATTACCCACAGATATCCTTGCAGCGAATATATATGATGCAAAGAATGAAAACTGTGCAGCAGCATGCAGATTTAGCTTAGATTGGAGCTTCTGCGCTGATGAGGTATCATGAGGCATTTTGTCGAGGCAATTGCAATAGCGCTCATCATGAGCATGCAGATCGAGGGCCCGGCCGGAGCGTTAGGGTCTGATGATGTGCTCTTCCAGCTCTCCACGATATCCGCGCTCATGGATGGTGCTTTCGATGGGGCGATGGCATTTGGAGCGCTGAGGGAACACGGGGACTTCGGGCTCGGCACGTTCGACGCGCTAGATGGCGAGATGGTCGGGCTTGATGGTCATTTTTATAAGGTGAGGTCTGATGGTTCTGTTCATGAGGTCAACATTCCATGCTCACACCATTTGCGGATGTCATATTCTTTGATCCAGATGAGGAGATCGCGCTCAGCAGCTCAAATATAAGTGATGTGGAGAGATACCTGGAGGATCCGCTGTCGACGAGGAACATCTTCTACGCGATAAGGATTGATGGGAGGTTCACCCATATCAGAACCAGAAGCGTGCCTGTTCAGACAAAACCATACCCGAATCTCGCGGTTGCTCTCATGAATCAGAGCATCTTCGAGCTTTACAACCAGAGCGGCACAGTCGTCGGATTCTGGACACCCTCATACGCGAGCGGGCTGAATGTTCCAGGATACCACCTTCACTTCATAAACGATGAGAGAACAGCTGGCGGCCATCTGCTCGATTTCCAGTTAATTAATGCTGTGTTGGATAACTTTTTATGATAACGTCTCTAGCTATCGATTCCGATCTACTCTCCACACATTCCTGGAATCGTCTTCTGCTTGCGGATTTTAAAGACTTATCCAACACAGCAGTTAATGAATGGAAGCGCCTCCATCGACTACACAGATGTCTTCATGATGATCCTGCCGGATAATGAGGAGTTCCAAAGAGCAGATCTTGGAAGAGGGTATACGGGAGAATTGGAGGCTATTGGGAGCATAAAGTCCGGATGAATCTCATGCTCGGGGTCCGCAAGAAGTGCACTCAGGAAGCCCCGCTTCTGTAATCGCCACCTGCAGGTTGACGCTCTTATCCATTTGATGACTTGCTTTGGGAGGCACTGTTCCCGCTATGTGCTCCTGGCGAATGAATGAGTGCATCCAGCAACCAGTATGCTTGACATCTAAGTTGCTGAACACACAAGAGCGTCAAGAACAACAAGTTGTTATAAGATCATGAGCGTGCCTCTAAGGACAATGGAACGCGGAGGGATTCACATGGATAAGATGAAGGTAGCTGTTGTGTACCACGAGGATTTTCCAATACACGGATACTCCGTGCTGAAGGATAGAATCAGGCCATCGTTCGACGCTCTCATGAGCTCGGGGCTCGTTGATGGCGTTGAAGTTCAGGTATTCCGACCCCAGCCAGCGCCGGTGGAGCTCGTGGCCGAGGCACATACAGAGAACCACATGCGCAACATGAGGCATGACCCGCACTGGAATGTCGCTCTGCTCTCAGCGGGAAGCGTGCTGATGGCGGCTGAGCTGGTCGTCTCCGGAAAGGCGGAGTCCGCATTCGCATACACTGGAACAGCAGGCCATCACGCGTCCAGGGGAAGCTGCTGGGGGTTCTGCTATTTCAACGATGTCGCGATAACAATACTCAAGCTCCGCAAGATGGGCCTCAAGCGGTTTCTGATAATAGATGTGGATCCGCATTTCGGAGATGGGACCAGAGACTTCTTCGGGAACGATCCGGATGTGTTCCACATAAACTTCCACTCCGGATCACAGAAGGAGTTCGATCGCGAGATGAACAACTACGATTTTGGCATTGGCTGGAATGCGAACGACGAGACGTTTTTGAGGGAGCTGGAGAACGCACTGAAGCTCACAGAGGGGTTTGATTACCAGGTATGCTTCGTGATCTTCGGGCATGATTCACATACCGATGACTACGGCGGGTTCGACCTCACGCTGAATGCATATCCGAAGATGGCGAGCATGATCAAAAAAGCGGTCGATGGCAAACCACTCGTGTTCGTGCTCAGTGGTGGCTCGAACCCAGATGTGGCGCGCCGCGCGATTCCAGATGTGATAGCTGTTCTGGCTGGACGGTGGCCGTATTGAGGATGGCGTCGAGCTGCTACATATGCATACTCGAGAGGGCCGGATTCGAGTGCGAGCTCCTCTCACTGCCGGAGGATCTAAGGCTTGCTGCGATTCACGAACTTCTGGATTTCATGGCCTCTCACAAAGGAGATGTACCTGCAATTGTTGGAACGGAGCGCGAGCTCATAATCAAGAGGGTGAGCGGCGTCGCGGATCCGTACAGGGAATTGAAGGAGGAGAGCAACGCAGTCGCCCGTGAGCTTCTTCCTGTTGCTGAGAGGTTTTACGATGAGAGCTACGATCGAATGGAAGCTCTTGTTAGAATCGCAGCTGCCGCGAACTCGATGGAGTTCGGGGTGAGGGGTCATGAGTTCGATAACAGATCGTTCTCATCAGTCTTCGAGGAGACCATGAGAGAGGATCTGGTCGGGGATCTGGATGCCCTGAAGAAGCTCCTGGCCGGGTCCTCGAAGATATTCTACCTGACAGACAATGCTGGAGAGGTGGTGTTCGATCTCTTCGTGATAGAGAAGCTCAGGGGGATGGGGAAGAGGGTGGTAATAGGCCCGAAGGCAGAGCCGATACTGAACGATGTGACAGCTGATGAGCTGAGGGAGATGACAGATGCGGAGATCGTGCCCACAGGCGGTGTGGTTGGGATCTCTCTTGACAGGATAAATGCTGAGGCTAGGAGGCTGCTTTTCGATCCCAATTGGCTGGTGATCGCGAAGGGCATGGGCAACTTCGAGACGATAAGCGAGTTTGAGGACTCCCTAAAAGGTAGACTTATCTACATCCTCAGGGCGAAGTGCGAGCCGGTCGCGCGCGCAAACGGTGTTCGCCGGGGAGCGCTGGTCGCGAGGGCCTACCTGTAGAGCATCTCCTCATCCTCGCACTCCTCTACCTCCGGCTCTTCCGCTTCCTCTTCTTCCTCCTCGATCTCGAGCTGCGAGACGTCTATCTCCATCTGGAGGAGTTTTTTAAGCGAGAGCAGCAGGTTCCTGGCAGCGTTCAGATCCACAAGCCGGTCCCCTGAGGTAGTTCCGAGGATGCAAAATCCTCTGAGGCCGTAGAGGGGGGCCATGCCCGCTATGATCCCATTCATGCCGCCTATTATGCTGCTGGGCATCACAGCTATGCCTGCGTTCTTCAGCAGATCCAGGCCAGCAACATCTGTGGCGGTACCCACAACATTCTCATGAACCGCCCCCACGTATGCTGCGAGCGTCACGACATCCTTCACACCCATCTCCCTGAGCTCTCTGAGAATCTCGCCAGCGAGCCTGTTCATCCCCAGGACCTCAAGCGGCTGGGCGTCTGATGTGAGCAGAATGATATCGTCTCTTCCCTCCGGGAAGAATACATCCAGCGTGAAGAGCCTGGCGACGCCCTCCTGGATCAGGACCTGTGGAGGGAAGCCGCTGAAGGGCAGCGTCATGATCATTCTGGAATTCATATAGCTTATCAGGTAATCGACCGCGACCTTCCCAACGCTGCCTATCCCCGGGAAGCTAACAACTGCCACCTTTCTCTCGAAGAGCATCACATCCAGGGTTGGAGGTGCGGATATAACATGGTTTCGATAGAGGCTTCACATCCGTGAATCATCGGATATTCAGATCGAGTCAAGTTTTCTGGATCGTTGGGTGTCTATTTTTCATCATTTCTGCGAATCCGCTAATTCAGCTGGATAAGCATCGATAAAAAACAGAGGATCTGACCGGATGAGAAAGCTCGCAGGGAACCATCTGCAGCCGATTCAACTTCGAGCTGCACTACCTGGAAACATATGAAAATATTGGAGAGATCACTCTCCAACCGCCCAGATGACCCAGTTCACCGGAATCGTTTCGTTGTTGCCGACCGGAAGTACTCCACGATAGAGGTTGCCTGTTGATCTGTCGAATATGAATGATTGATCCTTCACGTTATCCAGCTCTGCAAATGTCATCACAGCTCCACGCTCGTAGAGGACTATGTAGAAATCACCGTTGACTGTCACGGATGGAACCTCGATTCTTGCAACTCCCAAACCAGCGGGGAATGTGAAGTACTCAAGCTGGATATCCGACCAGTGATACAGAAGATTGAAGTCGCTGTCTCTTATCTCCACTGCTATGGTCCTTGCTGCTGGCAGCTCTGCCTGTGTCTCGTTCCAGCCGTCGGTTCCAGGGATGAGCACTGCCTGAATCTTCCAGTTCTGGCTCGGTGCGGTCAGCTTCACCGCCTTTCCAACACCAAGATCAAAGAAATGAAGAGTGGTGTTCATCTCCGTCACATTCTTTCCGCTATCAGCCCTCAGAAGTACCGGCTCAGCAGCGACAATCCCTGTGAAGAGCAGGACTGTGACGCAGAACAAAGCCGCAAACACGATCTGTTTACTCATATTGGTCACCCATGATAATTTTACAGCATACTTATATAGATACTGCTCTGCTGCAGCTACTCGACAGATAAAGTCGAGGGCGCATGTTCACGAATCATCTGATATCGGATTGAGTCAAGCTTTTCGGGATCGATGTTGTCTATTGTTTCCTCACGCTCTTGTCCATATGATAACTTGCCCAACAGATATTGGTCTGGCCATGCGCTCCTGGCGAGTGAATTCATGCCTTCAGCGACCGATTTGAATGACATCAAAGTTGCTAAGCACATATGAGCGTTTTCTTATTCCTTCGATCCGCTAATTCAACTGGATGAGCCAAGTCGAAACAGCCCATCTCGGTGATTCGACGGACCGGTAATATCGCAGAAAGAGACAGAGCCTGTGGCCGTTGATTGAATTTACCAGAGCTCGCATATCCGACGATTCGACCGCATGAGCCGTCAAGAAATTCTGGCCGAACAGATCGTCTGTCTCTTTATCGCCGATCTCTCCCGACTTTTCGCTCAGTCCGGCATGGGATCTCCACTTGTATGGCTCTCTTTCTCGAATATCGACTCGAAGAGGAAGTACTTCTCAACGTACGCCTTCAGCTCCTCATCAGATATGCATGACCTCCTCTTCTCCTCATCGTACAGCCTCTTTATCTCAGAGTGTATGAGATTTAGCCGCCAGTCGTCCTTGTTTACACTGACATCCATATCGATGAGCTCTCTCAGAGCCTCCTCGACCTTGATCTTCAGAACCTCCCTGCCGGATGTCGGGCCGATCATGAGGCTTCTGGTGGCTCCCACGAGCTCCGGCGGGTACGGCTCGTAGGTGAAGGGGTTCTTGATAACGCCAGCTGTGTGTATGCCGCTCTCGTGTGAGAATATGTTCCTGCCAACCACAGCTTTGTTCCTCGGCACCCTTATGCCCACACGCTCCTCCATGAACTGCGCGAACTCTGTCAGGCACGATAGATCGTACTTCTCGAAGCCCTCAACCCTGGTTTTCAGAAACAGCAGAACCTTCTCAAGCTCAGCGTTGCCAGCCCTCTCCCCTATGCCCAGAAATGTGAGGTTCGACCAGTTTGCTCCGTACCAGTAGCCGACGATGGAGTTCACTGTGCCAAAGCCGAAGTCGTCGTGGATGTGCGTCTCTATGTTTCTCACTCCCATCTCGCGCAGCCTGCGGACCATGCTGGGTATCGAGTACGGGTCGTTCAGACCATCAAATGGCAGCCCGTACCCGAGGGTATCGCAGATGCGGATGGTGCAATCCCTGTCTATATCGATTATCTCCCTCACAAGCGGGTACACGAAACCCTCCAGATCCGAGCGCGTGATGTCCTCCAGATGCGCCCTGGTTCTCAGACCATGATCGACAGCGTACTGAAGCGCATTGAGATACATCTCCCGCGCAGCCTCCCTGCCAGGAAGGCCCATCTTTATCAGTATGTGCGGATCCGAGATCGACATCAGTATGCCTGTCTCCCTGATCCCATCCATCTCCAGCACAAGATCTATGTCATTCGTGTTCGCCCTGCTCCAGCCGGTGACCTCCGGGTTGTAGCCTCTGTCCAGCATCTCCCTTGCAGCCTTCTTGTCGGTGCTGCTGAACAGGAACACCTCCAGCTTCTCTATACCTATCCTGTGGAGGTACTCGTATATCCTCAGCCTGTCCCTCAGATTTATGACTATCCCGGGCATCTGGGCCCCATCGCGAAGCGTGGAGTCGCTTACGAACACATCATTTCCGTTCGGCAGCCTTATCTTTGGCAAATCCTCATAGGACATGAACCGCATGCACATCAACCTCCATCTAGGGCACTGTGTTTGACGTGCTGTGATGATCGGACAACCCCTAAAAGCAAGCATTAAAGCATAGTTCCACACATGCACGAATACGCAGGCCCTAAGCCAAACTCTAAGGTTGAAGATGATATTTATAAATTCTGCTCAATCTCAAATATAGATCAATATTAATATTATCAGTCCTGACTCCCACTTGCTTAAGGAGCATTCTCGCCATATGCATGATTTGTTGAACTGCACGGCATTTGGTCGTTTACTTCTGCTCAGTAACATTGATGGCTCATCCATCCGAATTAGCGGATTGGCAGAGAATGACGGAAAAGAGACCTCACAGATCCCCGAAATTCCGGCTCAATTCAGATCTCCGATAATTCGCGGAGATGAGCCACATTGATTTTTAACTGTATCTCTCATCCATCTGACAACTTTCTCAGATAGATAGTGTTACTGCTATGCACTCGTGGCGATTGAATGAGTGTTTCCAGCAGCCGCCTTGCATGACCTCCAAGTTGCTGGAAACATAAGAGCGTACGAAATGCATGACATGTGGGAGATCTCCACATGGCACACTTCCTCACGCCATGAATTGGCAAGGAGGTTGCGGGCCTGCAGGATGGAGGACTGCCCCGGCCCGCAGCTGTTAAAACTGGTCGTATCCATAGTTATGTTTTAGTAATATTATTTAAAGATTTTGTAACAAACTGCCTGATAGGGTCAGAAGTTCGTTGATATGCTCCGGCGAAACTATATCACCCATCAGGTTTATACTCATCTGGAGGAGTTCGTGTGAGCCTGTGGAGGTCTGCACTGATAGTGGTTCTGATGGTCGCAATAGTATCAGCATCCAGCGCGAGGACTCTGGTTGTAGACCAGGGGAAGACCGGCGCGATCAGAAGCGTGAACGCGGCGCTGGCAAATGCGCAGAATGGAGATGAGATACTGGTCATGCCGGGGTACTACAGGGAGAGTGTGGAGATCAATAAGCTGGTCTCCATAAAGGGATACGGCGCCACCGTAGACGGCATGGGCCGTACGACCTTCAGGATGATATCATATGGGAGCAGCATATCCAACCTCACGATCCTCGGTAGCGGCAGGGATCCGGCAGTCGTGATAGAAGGGTATGCATATGTGACCAACTGCAGCATCAAAAACGCCTCCACAGGAATCGCAGCATACAGAGGAGTGGTCTCGAACAACACCATCTCAGCCACCGCATATGGGATAAGGCTTAACGGCTCCGCGATCGTCGAGAAGAACACGATATCAGGACCGCTGGGGGCTGGCATAGAGGTAAGAGGCAATGACTCCACGATCACCGGTAACACTGTGACATATGCGGGAAATGCGATAGATGTGGCCGGAAACAACAACAGCGTTGTTTTCAACAACCTCTCCACATCGAACATAGGCATACGCCTGAAGTCGGCGAAGAGCAACATCATAATGAATAACACATGCGAGAGCAACAGGATCGCCGGAGTTTATCTGGAGGACTCGAGGAACAACAGCATATCTTCGAACTGGCTTCTCCGCAACGGCAATGGTCTTCTCATGAAATCCTCCACCGGGAACAGGATAGTTGGCAACATCGTGGAGAGGAACGAGTACGGCGTATCGATGAAGGGCTCTGGTGGCAACCTGCTAAGGGAGAACCTGCTGGTCTCAAACAGATACAGCCTAAGAATAGAAGCAGGCAACCTTGGCGACCTCAGGCTCATATCAGATCCGAGGGCCAGGATGGATGACAACTCCTTCAACCAGAGCATTGACGAATCGAACATGATAGATGGCAGGCCGGTTCTCTATCTGGTCGGAGCCCGCGACATTTCGATAGATAAGAGCTACGGATTCGTTGGTCTTATCGACTGCGAGAACATCACTGTGAGAAACCAGAGCATATCGAACTGCAGCGCAGCCATCATGCTCGTGGGAGCGCTCAACTCCAGGATCTCGGACTGCAGGCTCTACAGGAGCGAGATAGGAACGTCGATACTCGACTCAGGAGACTGTGTGGTGGAGAACACGACCGCAGAGGCCTGCGGGATCGGCTTCTGGTTCGGTCGCTCGCAGGATATTCTTGTGAGGAGCAGCGCTGCGCTGGACTGCACTGAGAGCGGATTCAGACTGGAGGGCGACAGGAGGTCGAGGATAACCGATTCCCAGGCGGAGAACTGCACCGCCGGGATGCATCTCCTCGATGCCCTATCATCGGAGATCGTGCGTTCCAGAATTTTGTCGAACAGAGAGGATGGAATAAGACTTGTCAGGTCGCACAGATCAACAGTGAATGAGAATGAGGTGACAGGAAACAGCAACGGAATAGCGATCTCCGGCTCGAATCAGTGCGTTCTTGCGATGAACAACGCTAGCGTTAACGCTGTAGGGATAAGAATCGAACAGCTCTCTGGAGGATCTGCCGCTGATAACACCGCTCTCCGGAACAGAGAGGGGATCTTCGTGAACGGCGTGCGCGGATTCCAGTTCATAGGCAACAACATCAGCATGAACGATAGATTCGGAATGCGAATGGGAAGCAGCTCAGGATGCAACATAACCGATAACAGGTTCGTGGGCAATGGCATGGTCGGCCTGAGCCTGACCGACTGCAACGACAACAGAATCTACCACAACAGCTTCATCGATAACGGCTCCATGTTCGGACAGAATGCTGTGGATAACGGAAGCAACCTCTGGGATATGGGGCCGGCGATCGGAGGAAATTACTGGTCAGATCACCAGGTGAGTGGAAACCCCGGAGACTCTCCGAGGACTGTGCCATCGAGGGGGGTGGACCGCTATCCGTTCGAGAGGGACAACGGATGGAGAATATCAGCGGTTGCATGAGAGGCTCAGCGCCCACACAGGAGGAGATATGTACGGGGGAATGAATCCTGCAGATCTCGCGCTGCTCAGGGCACTGCAGGATGGGCTACCAATCGTTCCACACCCATTCAGAGAGCTCGGAGAGAGGCTCGGGCTGGATGAGGAGACTGTGATATCAAGGCTCAGAGCCCTCCGCGAATCCGGGGTGGTGAGAAGGTTTGCAGCCACCATAGGCCACAGGGCGCTGGGGATAGTTGCGAACGCGATGATCGTCTGGAATGTCGAGGGGGATATCGAAAGGATTGGAGGCATAATGGCCTCATTCGAGGAGGTCACACACTGTTACCAGAGGGCAACATGTGCTGAGTGGCCCTACAACCTCTACACGGTTGTACATTCAAGAAGCAGGGAGGAGTGCGAGGAGATCGCCTCCAGAATATCAGAAGCCACAGGCGTGAAGGAGTACAGAATACTCTTCAGCGAGAGGGAGTACAAGAAGACGAGCGCGAGGATATGAGCAGAAGCCACGTTCCTCTTTTGATAGACCTGAAGGGAAGGCGCATTGTCATATTCGGTGGCGGTGATGTGGCAGAGCGCAAGGCCAGGCTTTTTGCTCAGGGCGATCTAGCGGTCGTGAGCAGGGACTTCACCGAGGGTATTCTCAGAATGGCATCAGATGGGATTCTGGAGGTACTGGAAGCGGATCTAACGAGAGAAGATGGTCTGGAGATTGCGGAGAGGGCGCTAGAGGGTGCATTCATCGCCATACCTGCAACAAGCGACCAGGAGCTGAATGCAGCTCTGGAGGATATCGCGCGCAGAAAGGGCGTGCTAGTGAACAGCGTCGACAGGGCGGGGGAGGTTGTGGTGCCATCGATCGTAAAAAGGAGATCCGTGATCCTCGCGATATCAACGGGGATACCGGCACTCTCGAGGTACATCCGCATGAGGCTGGAGCGTGATGTGGAGGTCTACGCTCTGATGGCAGATCTCCTCCGCAGTATAAGAAATGATCTAAAAAAGAATGTGGAGCCGCAGAGCAGGAGGCGGGATCTGCTCTGGTCTGTGCTCTCAGACAGCTCTGTATGGTCATGCCTGGAGAATGGTGATATCGCAGGAGCCCATGAAAAGGCCTATATGAGAGTCCGGGAGAATCTCACGCCAGATGAGCAGGATAACCTCGATGCTGGTGACTCACAAGAAGGCCTCGATAAGTGAGATCGAGAACGCATGGCATGGCGATGTCGAGGCTCTCCTGAAGTGGGTCTCCTCGCATGACACCGTCGAGGAGTGCGTGGTCCTCAAGACATGCAACCGTGTCGAGATATACGTGGTCTCTCCCCGCGGTGAGAAGGTACTCTTCGAGATAGCAAAGAAGGCCCGGGTCTCCTCCAGGATAATAGACATCCACGACCATGATGAGTCGCTTCTCCACCTTCTCAGGCTCGCCTCAGGTCTGGAGTCCATGATAATAGGGGAGGATCAGATCCTCGGCCAGATGAAGGAGCTCTACAGGATCGCGAAGAACCTTGGATACACAGGCTGGGTCCTGGATACAGCGTTCAAGAAGGCCATTCAGGTTGGAAAGCGCGTGAGGAAGGAGACTGCCATTAACGAGCGCTCTGTCTCCGTTGGATCTGCAGCTGTCGATCTCGCCGAGCATATACTGGGAAGTCTTGAGGGAAAATCTGTACTGGTAATAGGCGCAGGTGAGACAGGGGAGCTGATATCGAAAGCGCTCGTCTCAAAGAACATAGGTACCCTCTATGTGACAAACCGCACTTTCGGAACTGCGCTCTCCCTTGCTGCATCTCTCGGGGGCACAGCTGTGCCCTATGAGGAGATGAAGAGGAAGATAAGGGAGGCGGACGTTGTGATAAGCGCGACCTCGGCGCCCCACTACATACTTCTCAAGGAGGATATCGAGCGCGCTATGGAGGGCCGGAAGAACAAGCTTCTGATCATAGACATTGCAAATCCCAGGGATGTGGATGAGGCTGTGCGCGAGATAGAGGGCGTGGAGCTTCACAACATAGACAGCCTGAAGCAGATAAGCGATGAGAACATGCGGCTGAGGATGAAGGAGATCGAGAAGGTCGAGGCCATAATAGAGGAGGAGCTTGAGCTTCTCAGGGCCAAGTACAAGAGAAAGGAGGCCGAGGAGCTTCTTGCGAGGATCTACTCAGAGGCTGAGAAGATAAAGGAGCAGGAGGTCAGGAGGGCTATGAACAAGCTCAGCGCCTATCATACCCTGGGGGAGATAGAGCAGAAGGTTCTCATGGACATGAGCCACTCGATTGTAAACAAGATATTCGCAGAGCCGACAAAGGCTCTGAAAGCCGCTGCTGAGAGGGGCGATACCGAGATGCTCAGGTATGCTGCGGATCTCTTCAGACTGAACCAGGAGGTTTCTGATTGAGGCGCATGAGGCGTTTGAGAAAGCCCGGCATCAGGGAGATGGTCGCGGAGACAAGGCTCTCCGTCAGGGATCTCATAATGCCGATCTTTGTGGATGAGCGCATCGATGAGCCCGTTCCGATAAGCTCAATGCCCGGACAGCTGCGGCAGAGCCTGAAGACTGTGGCTGAGGAAGCGGGACGCATCGAGGATCTCGGAATTCCGGCGGTGATACTCTTCGGGATACCGTCCAGAAAGGATGATACAGGATCCGGCGCTTATGATCGTGAGGGTGTTATACAGAAGGCCGTAAGGCGCATCAAGGAGTCCACGGATCTCGTTGTCATAACAGATCTCTGCCTCTGCGAGTACACCAGCCATGGCCACTGCGGCGTGGTTTGCGGGCAGGAGATAATTAACGATGAGACGCTTCCGATTCTCGGAAGAACGGCCGTGAGCCAGGCAGAGGCCGGCGCGGATATCGTCGCTCCGAGTGGTATGATGGATCATATGGTGAAAGCGATAAGGTCCGCTCTTGATGATGCTGGATACAGCGATGTCGCGATCCTCTCATACGCTGCAAAGTATGCATCACACTTCTACGGCCCGTTCAGAGAGGCAGCTGAGTCCGGATTCGCGTTCGGGGATCGCCGTAGCTACCAGATGGACCCGGCGAATGCGAACGAGGCCCTCTGGGAGGTCCAGCTCGATATAGAGGAGGGCGCGGATATGGTCATGGTCAAGCCTGCGATGCCCTACCTCGACATACTCCGGATGGTCAAGGACATGTTCAGGATGCCTACTGCTGCTTACCAGGTCAGCGGCGAGTACAGCATGATCATGGCAGCAGCAGAGAGGAAGTGGATTGATCGAGATGGAGCAATGCTGGAGGCGCTGACGTCCATAAAAAGAGCAGGCGCGGATATGATAATCACATACTACGCCGTGGAGTTTGCATCCAGATTCGCGTAGGGGGTGCGGGGAAGTTCGGATGGGACCACGAACCTGCCCTCTGCACATCGCTGCAAAATCATTAATAAATTTGATTGGCTCACCTCCGCAAATTATCGGAGATCTGAATTGAGCTGCTGTGTTGGATAACCTTTTGTGATAACGTCTCTAGCTATTGATTCTGATCTACTCTCCACGCATTCCTGGAATCGTCTTCTGCTTGCGGATTTTAAAGACTTATCCAACACAGCAAATTGAGCCGGAATTTTCGGGGATCTGTGTGGTCTCTTTTCTGTCATTCTCTGCCAATCCGCTAATTCAGATGGATGAGCCATTTGATTTTATGAATGCTCAGACAGCGAGCATCCGCTCTATCGCCCGTCTTGCCCTGACCGCTGTGGCATGTGGGACCTCCACTCTGGGGGAGAGCGTCTCCAGCGCTCTAAGGACCTTCTTCAGCGATGTCTTCTTCATGTCCTCGCATACAGCGCCTGTGCTGAGCGGGTAGAACCTCTTCTCAGGGTTCTCAGCGCAGAGCCTGTGGAGGATACCGACCTCAGTCCCTATTATGAACTCACTCGCTCCGCTGGCTCTCGCGTGCTTCAGCATCCCTGATGTACTGTACACGCCATCTGCCAGATCTATGACCTCAGGCCTGCACTCGGGATGGACGAGAAGCTCAGCATCAGGATGCTTTCTCCTTGCCTCCAGGACGTCCGATGCGGTGTATCTGTCGTGGACGTAGCAGTATCCGTTCCAGGGGATTATCCTCTTATCGGTGTGCCTGGCGATGTAAGCCGCGAGGTTCCTGTCCGGTACGAACAGTATATCGTCAGCGTCCAGTGCGTTGACGACCTGCACACCATTCGCGGATGTGCAGCATATATCGCTTTCAGCCTTGACCTCGGCTGATGAATTGACGTAGCAGACCACTGCGGCATCAGGGTGTACCTCTCTCAGCGATCTCACATCCTGGGGCGAGATCATCTGTGCCATCGGGCAGCAGGCGCTCCTGTCCGGATGCACGACGATCTTCTCAGGAGAGAGTATGGCTGCTGTCTGCGCCATGAAGTCCACACCGCAGAAGATGAGGACATTACAGTCGATTGTGGCTGCGGCCCTGCTCAGCTCCAGGGAGTCGCCGGTGAGATCGGCGATGTCCTGCACGTCCGCTGGCTGGTAGTTATGCGCGAGTATGATGGCATTTCTCTCAGACTTCAGCCTCAGTATCTCCTTCTCAAGCATAATAGTCCGGATCTGGTGATAGGTCATTGTTTAAAAAGGCTGCTGTCAGCTGCATGCTGTGCATCTCGATACCTCAAGTATGAATGCAATAGTTTCGCCGCGCAGACTCAAATCGAGGGCAAGGTACTAATAATTGGTCGTATCTCTCTGCCTTGAGGGCCCGTGGTCTAGGTGGTTATGACATCGCCTTCACACGGCGGGGATCACGCGTTCGAATCGCGTCGGGCCCACTGCCCACAAAGCTCTTCTATGGAATGCGCTTTCCAGAAGCTTCCTCCAAAAGCACCCTCGACGGAGAGAGCTTCTGGCCGACGCCGAGGCCAGTATTGTGTGCCTGCATGTATAGTATTCCGCATAAGTTTATATAATATTGCATATTAAATAAAATTGTGTATGAAGTGCGACATGTCCATCAAATTTTAAATTAGCTTATATGAAGTGACGCAAAGGACTATAATTACAGCTGTATCCAAGCCCAAGGCGGTATGCTCCTTCCCATGATTCATGTGGCCAAATCGCCTGAGGGGCGTAGCTCTGGCGACCTCGATGCGATCGACTTCGTCTCTTTCTGCAATGTCGCTCCTGTGCGTTCAGCACCCCAGAGGTCGACAAGCTGATTGCTGTAAGCGTTCAGCAATTCTTCAAGAACGCATAACAGAATCCGGCTCATCATATAGATAAGAGCGTGCACGCTCTTATGTACCCAGCAACTTGGAGGTCATGCCAGTCGTTTGCTGGAAGCACTCATTCAATCGCCACGAAACATAGCAGTACCGCTGTCTCTCCAAGCAAGTTATCGGATGGATAAGAGCGAGCGTGCAATGCTGTTATCCTCAAAATCAGGGGATGCGCCTCCCAATAAATATGTCAGAAGTGCTGTGTTGGATAACCTTTTGAGATAACGCCTCAAGATATCGATTCCGATCTATTCTCCATGCATTCCTGGAATCGTCTTCTGCTTGCGGATTTTAAAGACTTATCCAACACAGCAGTCAGAAGGGGAAATCTCCGCCACAGCGGACGGGTTAGTGATAAAATGCGAACCTTCTGGCTGTGATGGATCCGAAGGCAAAGCAGTATATCCATAAACCGCAGATGTTCAGGCGTATGACAGAGATCTCCATATGCTTCGAGGTCCATCAGCCGTTCAGACTCAAGAAGGACTTCTTCTGGTCGGGCAGCATCTTTCGAAGGTCCGCCCCACATTATGATTTCTACTTTGATGATAAAGAGAACCGGAGCATATTCGAGAGGGTGGCAAAGAAGTGCTACCTTCCTGCAAACCGGATCATACTCGATCTCATAAAACACTTCTCTGATACAGACCGTCCGTTCAAGGTCGCATACAGCCTCTCAGGGGTGTTCGTGGAGCAGTGCAAAAAATACAGACCTGATGTCCTGGATACGTTCATCGAGCTGGTGGATACAGGCAACGTGGAGCTGCTCGATCAGACCTACTACCATTCGCTCACCAGTCTATTCGATGGGGAGGAGTTCCGCGAGCAGGTGAGGATGCACAGGGAGCTCATGTGGGATATCTTCGGCGTTAGGCCAGCAGTATTCGAGAACACAGAGCTGATATACAACGATGAGATCGCGGCGATGGCCGAGCATATGGGCTACAGGGGGATATTCGCGGAGGGCGTCATCGCGGATCCGAATCACGTTTACAGGCCGGAGGGGTGCAGGAGCATCTCACTGCTTCTCAGGAACTATCAGCTAACAGATGACATAGGGTTCAGGTTCTCGTCGAGGAACTGGGAGGAGTTCCCGCTCACGGCGGACAAGTATGCAGCCTGGCTCGCAGCAACCCCTGGAAGGTGCATAAACCTCTTCATGGACTACGAGACCTTCGGGGAACACCACTGGCCCGAGACGGGGATATTCGAGTTCCTGAGATATCTCCCTGGCGAGATCCTGAAATGGAAGAACCTGAGATTTTCCACACCATCGGAGATCGTTGAGAGGGTGGAGCCATCTCGCACTGTGAGCGTCAGAAGTGCGAGATCATGGGCGGATCTGGAGAGGGACACAAGCTGCTGGCTTGGAAATGCACTCCAGTGGGCCTGCTACACGTACCTCCAGAATCTTCAGGGTCCCTCGCGGGAGGCGGGAGAGGATATCCTCAGGATATGGAGGCTTCTCGGCCTGAGCGATCATCTCTACTACATATTCACCCACGGTGGCGGTCCGGGGGAGGTGCACAGCTACTTCAGCCCGTACGGGAATCCGTATGATGCGGCTGTGACATACTTCAGCGTGCTCTCTGATCTTCACCGTCGCCTGTCAGAGATCCTTGACATGGCTGATCATCCATTCGTGCTCTCCACAAAGGATGGTGCTGAGCTTGGCACCGCTTGGAGCACTCAGGGAATGGTGAGTATGATCAGCGGAGCTGATACTGATGCTCTTGAGCATCACGCATCTCTCGGAAGCTTCGCCACCTGGGCATCCCAGAGCCTTGGAGACGAGCGTCTCGCGAGAGCGCTGAGAAAAGCATCCAGGCTGAAGGGCGAGGATCTCAGGGGCGCTCTGCTGGATGCATTCAAGGGAAGGATAAAGAGGTCTGCAAAAAAATCTTGATGCTCGGAGTGAGATCCTGCAGTGGTGAAGCAATGATCCCCTACAGCGATGGAATATCCAGGGAATGGATCGTGACAAATGGAATAGGCGGATATGCGTCATCCACATCCATCGGGGCGAACACCAGGGCCTATCACGGCCTTCTGATCGCGTCTCTGAGCCCTCCGGTGGACAGATGGCTCCTCCTCTCATCTCTTGATGAGACCGTTAACGGTATCGAGCTGGCGAACCACCAGTACCCAGGTGTCGTGCATCCGCAGGGGTTCAGGTATCTTGTATCGTTCACAGCAGAGCCTCTGCCCACGTATCTGTACAGGGTGAACGATGTCGAGATCGCAAAGCAAATCTTCATGATCCATGGGGAGAACACGACTGTTGTACGGTACCACATCTCCGGAGATGCTCACATCAGGATCATGCCCCTTGTCACATCGAGATGCTTCCACGCTGTCTCAGGCAGGCCCGAGATACGGCAGGAGGCCATGGAGAGGGGCACTCTCCTCAGATCGAGATGCGATCTGCACATAATCTCTGACCGCGCGGGATATGTGAGAGATGAGGTGTGGTACCACAACTTTGAGTACGAAGCAGAGAGGGCGCGCGGGCTGGGCTGGAGGGAGGACCTCCTCTGCCCGGGATGGTTTGAGGCTGATGCGAAGAATGAGCTCGATCTGAGCATCACCGCCTCCACAGTGATGGTTGAACCCAGCGGCTCGATGCTGGAAACTGAGATGGAGCGGCGCCGCAGGATTCTCTCCATGCTTCCTGAGGAGATCAGATCGCTTGCTATCGCTGCAGACAGCTTTCTTGTCCGCCGCGGAAGCGGCATGAGCATAATCGCTGGATACCACTGGTTCGACGACTGGGGCAGGGATGCCATGATCGCTCTCCCTGGCCTCCTCCTCTCAACCGGCAGGTTTGATGATGCCAGGGCTGTGCTCAGGACGTTCTCGGAGCATGTGCGTGATGGCCTCGTTCCAAACGATCTCGGAGCCGGCTCGTACAACACCGTGGACGCATCGCTACTCTTCATAAGAGCTGTATGTGAGTACTTCAGGCTCACATCAGATCTCGAGTTCATCAGGGTGATCTGGCCAACGCTGATGAGCATCATCGAATGCTATACAGGCAGAACACCCGTGGGATACATGGACTCCGACTGTCTAATATCATCCTCAGAGGGCGCGACCTGGATGGACGCGAGAGTCAATGGCCGGTGCGTTACCCCCAGGGCTGGAAAGTGCGTTGAGGTGAACGCGCTCTGGTACGAGGCTCTGAGGTCGCTGGAGGCTATCAGCAAGGCCCTGAACCTCGAGTGGAAGTGGCATGGCATGGCAGAGCGCGTCAGGCGTTCGTTCAGGCAGTTCTGGAACAATGCAGGGTACCTTTACGATACAATAGATCCATGCGATGGATCCATCAGACCGAATCAGGTCATAGCTGTCGCGTTCTCCAACGGGCTCTTATCGGTAGAGCGGGCGCGCGCTGTTCTGAGATGCGCAACAGAGGATCTTCTCACGCCCTACGGTCTGAGAACACTGTCACCAAGAGATCCTGCCTACATCGGGCGCTACGAAGGATCTCCCCGGGAGAGGGACCGTGCATACCACCAGGGCACAGTCTGGCCATGGCTGATCGGGCCATACATCACCGCGTATCTCAGGGCAAACATGTACAGCAAAAGGAGCAGGATGCATGCGCTCTCCCTACTCAGGCCGCTCCTCGAGGAGCGACGCTACGGCATGGGAACCATTGCAGAGGTGTATGATGGCGATCCGCCGCACAGACCAGGTGGTTGCATATCACAGGCATGGTCTGTGGCCGAGGTGATACGTGCGTTCTTAGAGGCGAGGAACGGGATCGAGAGGAGATGCTGAATTTGATGACATGCGAGGATTCCTAAAAACCCGGCTTTTTGATATAAAACTACTTTGATAAAAGCATGCATCGACATTAGTAGGTCATTAAACAGGAGGTTAATAGGAATCCTCATGCGAACAGCATTGTGGATTCCGCCCTGGGCAGGGGAAAAGAGATATTCAACGATCCTGAGAGCCATGCATATCGCATGAGGTTTTGGAATGAGTCTCAGATACAGCATCCATGGGGACGATCTTCAGGTCCTGGAGGTCCAGCTGGCTCCGGGCGAGAGCATCAGGTCCGAGACGGGCGCAATGCTCTTCATGGACGATGGGATAGAGATGAGCGCATCCACTGGAGGCATCCTAAAGGGGTTGAAGAGAGCGGTGGCTGGAGATGGTTTGTTCATAACAGGCTTCACCAACCGCTCTGATGATGTGAAGAAGCTGGCGTTCTCTGCGCCGTTTCCCGGAAAGATTCTGCCACTGAACCGTGATGATATCGGCGGTCATCTGCTCTGTCAGAGGGGAGCGTTCCTCTGCGGGGAGAGCGGTGTGGAGATAGAGGTGGCGTTCACAAGGCGTCTTGGTGCGGGCTTCTTCGGTGGCGAGGGTTTCATTCTTCAAAGGCTGAAGGGCAGGGGGAGGGTCTTCCTCCATGCCGGAGGCGCTCTCATGAGCAGAGATCTCCGGGCTGGAGAGGCGATAAATGTCGATACAGGATGCCTCGTTGCCTTCACAAGGGACGTGGATTACGACATACGTCTCGTGGGAGGGGTGAGAAACGCCCTCTTTGGCGGTGAGGGGCTGTTCCTGGCGAGACTAACAGGTCCGGGAAGGGTTTATCTGCAGAGCCTCCCGCTCTCCAGGCTCGCAGATCGAATACTCGAAGGGAGGGTCGTCAGCTCAAATAGCAGCACTGACTGAATTCGTGGATATGAGCAGCACGTCTCGTCGCTGCAGACGATTGCATGATCCCTTTCGCGCATCCATGGAGATGGGTAGCCTACCTTCGTTGAGTTGATCTTGGTGGGCCGGCTCCCTGAGAGGTGTTTATGTTGAACGCTGTCAGCATAAAAATCTACATCCTGGAGCTGTTAATACCTGTCCGACGCCCTGCAGCGTGGTTGATGGCTATGAATCTCCTGTAGCTATTGCTTCTGCACTTATCTACACGTCGTAGGTAGACTACCTGGAGATGATTTTCTGACGATTTGTTTATATCCAATCTCGCACTCCTCGGTCGGAAAAGGTGATCGTCTTTGATGAGCATAAACGAGATGGGCTTTGAGGTCTTCGAGGAGATGCTGGATCTGGCCGATGATCTCAGGGTCGATGTGATAGAGCTGGAGAACGGCGCGGTTGTCATAGATGCGGGTGTGAAAGCGCCTGGCGGTCTCTGGGCAGGCATATTCATCAGCAGGATATGCATGGCAGACCTGGCAGACATTCAGATCGTGCCCTATGATCTGAAGGGGATATCTATTCCTGGGATACAGGTCACCACAGACCATCCTGCGGTATCCTGCATGGGATCACAGTGCGCGATGTGGCAGATCAAGGTCGATAAGTACTTCGCGATGGGAAGCGGACCTGCAAGGGCTCTTGCCCGGAAGACGAAGGAGCTCTACGAAAGGATCGGTCTCGACGAGTACTCAGACGTCGGGGCGATTGTGCTTGAATCCAGCAGGATTCCAGATGCTGCTGTTGCTGCCCGTATAGCTGAGATGTGTGGCATCGAGCCATCAGACCTGAGAATCGCTGTGGCCCCGACCGACTCTGTGGCAGGCATGGTCCAGGTCTCTGCCAGGATCGTTGAGACAGGCATGCACAAGCTCTTCACCATGGGTTTCGATATAACAAAGATAAAAAGCGGCTGGGGCGTGGCTCCGATCGCGCCGGTGGCCGGCGATGCCACTAGGTGCATGGGTGCATCTAACGATGCCATAATCTACGGCGGTGACACCTACTACACCCTGGAGTATGATGATCTGGAAGAGCTCAAAGATTATGTCAGAAAGGTGCCATCATCTGGTTCCAGGGATTATGGTGTGCCGTTTTACAATGCGTTCAAAGCCGCTGGTTTCGACTTCTTCAAGGTCGACCACAACATCTTCGCTCCTGCGAGGGTGGTGATGAACGAGCTCAAATCCAGAACAACCATAACGAGCGGAAGGCTGAACCATGAGGTCCTGATGGAATCGTTTGGTATTCAGATGCTGTGAACTGGCGGCTTCGTACTGAAAATGGAGTCGATGGCTTCTGGGTTCGCAGGTTCGAACAGCTGCAGGGGGTCGAAATCGGTAGCCTGAGGAGAGATGGTGAAGCTGCTGGCGCTTGACATCGAAATATTGGCTCATGCGGTTGAATCGTCAGGGAGGCGAGCGCTGATAACTCCAACTAGCAGCAATAGACACGGTCGCATCTACAGGATCACCAATCCGCCGAATCACTGGGATGGACCTTCTACGTAACCGTTCTTGCGATCTGGAACTTTCGATGACGCAAATACATGGCAATTGGTTCTCGTTGTGCAGCGCGGGTTGCAGATCAACTTGCAATCTGTAACTTTCGGATGACGCATACATGAGCCGTTCCTGCATGCATTTGTGCCATAAGCGTTGTATCTGGAGATCACTTTCGCCACGCACGGGCAGATGATATCTACCATGATAGCAGAACCATAACACGATGGACAGATCGATCCTGGCTCAGGGCGCAAGCTTCGATCTCGAGGATGTTGATCTGAAGGTTCAGACGCTCAGCAGAAGCACGGGGTATGACAGATGCTGCTACAGACGTAATGACGACTCGCTGATATACATTGCTTCCGGACGCGATGGCTGTCGCGTGCGCCTCTTCAAGACGCTCTTCACCAACGAGTGCTACCATCAGTGCGGCTACTGCCCCAATGCAGGCAGGGTATCAAATGGATGCTCCTACACTCCGGAGGAGCTCTCCGATCTCGTGAGCAGGCTGAGAAGAGACGGGCGCATCGACGGCCTCTTCCTGAGCTCTGGCGCAGGCAGAGATGAGGATTCAACGATGGAGGGTATGATCGAGACCGTGCGAATCCTCAGGGAAAGACATGGGTTCACAGGGTACATCCACCTCAAAATCCTCCCGGGGACTTCGAGGCATCTGATAGAGCAGGCTGTGGAGCTTGCCGACCGTGTGAGCATCAACATCGAGGCTCCGTCCAGGGATGTGATGCAGGAGCTCAGCCCCACGAAGGATTACGAGAGGGACATACTGGACAGGCAGCTATACATACGTGATATCCTGGCGAGACGCTCCAGAGGCTCCCAGACGACACAGCTTGTGGTGGGTGCGGCTGGTGAAACAGACCTCGAGATATTCCAGAGGGTTGTGAGGGAGTACAGGGAGACCGGGGTTAGCAGGGTCTACTACAGCGCATTTGTCCCTCTTGAGGGGACGATGTTTGAGCACAGAACGCCGCAGGCGAGGTGGCGCGAGAGCAGGCTCTACCAGCTCGACTGGCTTTACAGGATCTACGGCTTATCGCCGGAGGAGATCAAGAACGCCTTCGACGATGATGGCTTTCTCATCAACCAGGATCCGAAGGTCACGCTGGCCAGGGAATCGCTAGAGGAGCCGCTCGATGTGAATGAGGCAGATCTTCAGAGCCTGATCCGCGTGCCTGGCATAGGGCCGGAGAGCGCACGAAGGATCGTCTCGTACAGGAGAAGGAATAGGATAGAGAGCCCATCAGATCTCATCAGGCTCGGCATCAGAAGGAAGGCGATACCATATCTGAAGATAAACGGATGGGTGCAGAAGAGGCTGTTTTGATGTGATCGGACGCTTCATGTTAGGTTGATGGCGAGTAACAGCTCGCAGATTCCGGTCTTCAGGCCGGAGAGGATGTCACAAAAAGGTATCATCTATAGTCCTTTGCGTCACTTCATATAAGCTAATTTAAAATTTGCTGGACATATCACACTTCATACACAATTTTATGTAATATACAATATTACATCAACTTATGCGGAATACTATAAGTGATACGCGCATCTCACCTGATGTTGCCCACGACCGCATCGGTCCTTCTCCAGTCGCCGTCCAGAAGCGCGGCCCTGTAGCCCATCAGCCTCAGGCAGTAGTACATGATGCTTGCGTCTGGCAGATCCCCGTACACGATCTGCGTTCTGTCTTTATCAAGACCCCGCCCTGAGAATATCGATTCAAGTGACGGTGCGTCCTTAACGCTACCGTCTGCAAGCACCGACGAGGCTGGAATCTGTATCGCGCCCTGTATCCTCGATCTGCCGAAGTCTGCAAAGCTCTCCCTGGTGTCTATTATCTGGGCGGCTCCTATCGCCTCATCGAGATCCTCTGGTTTTATGAGAAGCGCCCCGTTGATATCAGCGCTGTAATCAGATGCGCGCATTGTGGGAGAGTTCTGCACAAGTGGTCTGCCTGTTTTCACCCAGGCGTCGACCCCACCGTTGAGGAGGCTGACGTTTCTGTGACCGATGTACTCCAGAGCCCAGAAGAGGTATGAGGCGTCGCCTCCCTCCCCGTAAACCACGATTCTGTCTGTTGTGTTCACGCCATTCGCCCTCAGCGCATCAATGAGCGCAGATGCATTTATGGACCCCGCGGATCTGACGTGTTTCCAGCAGATGTTCCTGGCCCCCGGGATATGACCCCTCGCATACTCCTCAGGGGAGCGGGAATCGATGAGCACAGAGCCTGCAATATTCTCAGGATCTGCTATGATCTCCTGCACATCGTAGCTATTCTCAGCGCTCTTGACCTGGAGCGTCTCGTTATGCTGCGCAGTCCTTAGCGATGGAGGAAGCTGCGATTGCGAGTACGCCTCCTTCTGCCTGTACCACCCCTCGAGGTTCGTCCAGTCCGGGCATGTCGGGCAGAACGAGCCGTCCTCCGTTCCACCAAGAGCGCCGAAGAGCCCTGGGATGATGAGCATGATGAGAGCTAATATGACTAGGCGCATTGGC
Source organism: Methanothrix sp. (assembly GCF_026419855.1). Lineage (GTDB taxonomy): Archaea > Halobacteriota > Methanosarcinia > Methanotrichales > Methanotrichaceae > Methanothrix_B. The sequence continues at coordinate 298 of NZ_JAOAKP010000011.1, read as the reverse complement.
ATTACTGTCAGCATCGCATCATAAAAGATTTTCCCAGGCGGATCTGAAACAGGAGCAGTAACGCAAAGGCACGCTCTATGATGCAGCTCCCACCGTCAAGTACTGCTGGCTGAGCAGAGTTTTCTCATCGAGGACATCCAGAAAACGATGCATGCGACATTAGAGGTGTGCCAAGAGGATGAAAGCGTTTGATGTGATTTTATTTGTTGGTATAAGGAACTTATAGTCCTTTGCGTCACTTCATATAAGCCAATTTAAAATATGCTGGATATGCCGCAATTCGTACATGATTTTATGT
>NZ_JAOAKP010000120.1 GCF_026419855.1 Methanothrix sp. | reverse complement strand
GCCCCGAACCAGTCGCGTGATACTTGAGCCGGCATCCCCCTGGTGGCGGCTGGTGGTGGATGACCACCTGCCCCACGTTGCCAGATGCCAGAATTGATGACCCGGTCTTGATCCACATCGTGTAAGATGCGATCATGCAGCAGTCAGCTCCTCAGAGACCTCATCACAGAACGCAAGCCAGTCCTCAGGCTTCTGGATCTCGGATGAGACGTTGATATAGCTCCGTACGACGAACTCACCGATACCGAACAGAGTTTCAGCGTCAAGCGGTCGACCCATCTTGTCCACGGTTCGGATCTTACCGTAGTACGTAGCGTTGCCCTTTAGCAGGATCAGGTTGTCGAAGTTCTCCTCGCCGCTGTCCTCTATGATCACCTTGATCTCCTGCGAGCCAGAGAAGTCGCCGAAGAGCTTCTCGACGCGATACTCGACCTTGGTACCAGCCGCGGACCCTCGTACAACATACTGATCCTCGTACGAGCCGGTCGCACCAGTCACTATGAACATCGAGCGACCGGTGGCGGTCTGCCTATCCCAATGTCTCTCGTATGAGTAAGCAATATCGCCGGACTTCGTGCCTGCTATATCCCCCGACTCCTGGAAGTTATGCTGCACGAAGAACTTGCCCGAACCGGATACGGCTGTCTGGATGATGTTAGCGCCCGCAATCACCGCCCCAGCGAAGCATATGCACGCCATCAGTACCGCGAAATACTTGTACTTCCGAAAATCGACGATGCCAGGGCTCCTCATGACTGAGCCCTCCCTACCTGGACTGCTCGAGCGTGGAAGCGATCCTGCGATACGTCTCAGGCATCGTGAGCCTGAGCGAGGCCTTGATGCAGGACGCCTTCTGGCCGATGAGCTCCAGGAGCCGGCCTTTCTCGATCTCAGCTCTCGCTTCCTCTGGTGTCATCTTGAGCAGCCTGGCCACATACTGCTCTGGAGACTCGATCTTATCCAGGTTTTCCAGGAGAGTCATGAGGACCAGGATGTCCTCGATCGAGAGGACTATCGCGTTTTCAAGTGTCCTGAATCGTGTTGCAAGCCATGTAAAAGCGATACCTGCGACAAGCAATATCAGAAACAGCGTGACTTCTAGAAGCATAACACCCCCTAAAATCTGAGTTTAGCGTCGGTCCACAGTGTTCTTATCACGATTATAGCGCCGAGGATGACGTTGTAAGCCATCTCGGGCTCGATCACCACCGGAGCGCCTAGCGCCTCGCTGAGGTAGGCGTTGATGTAAGGCAGAGCTATTCCGAGGAGCGCGATTATGTTTATCTTCGACCTGAGCGGGCTTTTTGGATTCGACATTTCGACCTCCGAAAACGATCTCCCTCGCTGCTCCCCCGCAGACAGGGCATCGAGGAGCGGGGGTCTTAGGACGGTTGATGCATGCACACCTGGAGCATATGAATAATGAGACCGGCTTCAAGGTCAATGCTCCTCGCTCTCTCCGGAGAGTCTTATATTCCCCAAAGGCGCGGGATGCATTGACGACGGATAGTGAGCGTAATCATCGACGTCTCCGACCCGAGCCGTGTATGCGCTTGTACGTTTCTGCGACCTGAGAAGATCGATGTAAGCATTGAATGCAGACGACCTCCCTGGAGTGTTTCTGGTCACGCTCTCAGACTCGCCTAAAGAGACTGTCTTCGCATCCCATTCCGGGAACTTCTTGATCGCCAGATCCCAGATCAGGTACGCTAACGCGACCGCTGCTTGCTGATCCGAGAGTCTGAT
>NZ_JAOAKP010000119.1 GCF_026419855.1 Methanothrix sp. | reverse complement strand
GATGTGTATAAGAGACAGCGCTTTCGCTTCATCTACATGTCCACCGACGAGGTCTACGGCTCGGTGGCCGAAGGCGTGCCGGCGCTGCCCGAGTCGGCGCCGCTGCGGCCGGGCAATCCGTATGCAGCGAGCAAGGCGGCTGCCGATCTCCTCTGCAGGGCCTACCACATCTCCTATGGCGTGCCAGTCATCGTGACTCGCAGCTCGAACAACTACGGGCCGTACCAGTTTCCTGAGAAGCTGATACCTCTGATGATAAGAAACGCTATCCTGGGCCAGGATCTTCCGGTCTACGGCGAGGGGCAGCAGGTCCGGGACTGGCTGTACGTCGAGGACAACTGCAGGGCGATCGGGATGGTGCTCATGAAGGGCAGGCCCGGAGAGATCTACAACATCGGCGGCGGTTCAGAGAGGAAGAACATCGAGGTGGTGGAGGCAATCTGCAGGGCCCTTGCCGAAAGGTTGAATAGAGATCCTGAGGATTTTATGAGACTGATAAAACACATCCGCGATCCCAGGGGCGCAGCCCATGATTTCCGGTACTCGCTCGACTGCTCGAAGGTGCAAAAGCTCGGCTGGAGGCCGCAGGTATCCTTCGAGGAGGGTCTGGCCCGAACCGTGGAGTGGTACCTTGCGAACCGGGACTGGGTGGAGGGCGTGGTAACAGGAGAGTACCTGGAGTACTGCCTTAGGGTTTATGGTCACAGCAGGGGTCGGAGGGGAGCGCTTGAGCAGCAGGGTGAAAGATGATCGTTACACTTCCGCAGGGCTTCAGCACAAGATCGCACAATGGAGGGGCTGGCGGATTGAGCATGCTCATGAGACGATCGCTCAAACGCCTCTGATCAGCTATTTGTATGAAGAGCGACAATCGTGATTGATATGCGCAGGGTTGAGATCATCGCGAAGGGGGACGTCCAGAGGGTTGGATACCGGGATGCGGTCCAGAGCATAGCCAGGAGGCTCGGGATCTCCGGCACCGTCCGGAACGTGGAACCCTATGATGTTGAGATCGTCGCCGAGGGAGAGGAGTCTGCGCTGAAGGAGTTCGTGATGGCCATAAACATCCAGGAGGGGCCGATCAGGGTCGAGAAGCTTGAGGTAACATGGGGCGCGGCCACAGGCGAGTTCCAGTACTTCAGGATCCTCAGAGGGGAGTGGCAGGAGGAGCTCGGCGAGAGGTTCGATGTCGCGATAAGGTTGCTGCATAGAAGCGTCGAGCTGGGCGAGCAGAATCTCGCAGTGAGCAAGGAGACTCTGGCGGTGAGCAAGGAGAACCTGTCCATAGGTAGGATGATGCTCGAGAAGCAAGATGCAATGCTCGAAAAACAGGACCGCATGCTTGAGAAGCAGGATCAGCTACTCGAGAAGCAGGATGAGACGATCGAGGAGCTGCGGGGAGTTAGATCTGATCTCAGGGAGCACATGGAGAGGAGGTTCGCCCGGATCGAGGAGGAGATCGCTGAGATCAAGCGGGCGATAAGGGAGCTCGGTGGCAGCTGCGTCTGAGCGTAAAATATATCGGATGTGATGGCAGGCTCATCAGAGATTGATGAGATCAGTATCTCCTGGATGCTGTAACTATGAATCGCATGGAGCCGAACCGGAGATTTGCGCAGACATCCTGCGGCTGGGGATCGTCGGCCCAGGGTCGAAAAGGGCATCTGAGCTTACTGGAATATGGAGGCGAGAAGACAGAGTTCATGCGCATCTTCATCATTGGTGGTAATGGAGTTCGGCGTCCGCTGATCCTGCAGATGGAGGTAGGAAATTGGTGAATCTCGGGGTCATACCCGCGGCCGGCTCTGGCACGCGCCTGGGG
>NZ_JAOAKP010000118.1 GCF_026419855.1 Methanothrix sp. | reverse complement strand
CAAGTACGCTTTTACCCGGTGACCGTACATCTCAACAGTCTGATCGCTGAATACCAGCCCCTTCAAGTACCTTTTATCCTGAGCTCCCAATTTTTAGGCACATATGTGGAGAGCATCGAGTATATCTCGTTGTTTCTTTGAGATCTCTGTAGTGATCCTTTCTCCGTTTGGCAGGACTAAGATCTTGATCTTTTCGAGATCGGTGAGCAATCCATCTACAGACATTTTTTTACTCAGTCCTGCATCGATCATCATCCTCATGAGCTTCATTCTTAAGATGAGAGCGAGGAATGCAACGAACAGGTAGCCACGCAGGCTGTTGTTTGTCTTCAGGTTAGATGGCATTACATCGAGATTATTTTTCATTACACTGAATCCCTTTTCTACGACATCCTTGCCCCGATAAAGCGATAGGCATTCTTCCCATGAGAAGTTGCCGTTATACAGGAGTATGAACTTGCCCATTTTATTTACAGCTTGAGAGACTGCATTTCGTCTGAGAGATACCTGGAACTTTCCGTCCACCACAGTCCACTCTATGAATTTAGCATCGTTCTTTGCAGCAGCTTTGAATACCTCCGCTGGGTCCATCCATGGTTTCAGGTTTTTTGACTTTAACACTTCCATCAAATCGTACAGCCGCTTGTAAAACGAGTTCCTCTCCTGCTGTTCTCGTTTCTGATCATAATAGGCATAGCCGTTCAACCTGTTTTTTCCGACATCGATGCTGACTGGCATCACAAACATCGGCTCTTTTTCGTACATCTTGAGGTGTTCTGGGTCGCCGATCTTATTATGGATTGCAGATATCGCTTCTTTGACGCTCTTCAGGTTGCCATTTGGCGGTATTATGAATGATATCTTTGCTGATATCATCTCTTCTATGTTATCGGTTGAGAAGAAGCCCCTATCCAGGATCAGGGTATAGTTATTAACACCCTCCGATCTCAACTTCGCGACTGTGTTCTTAAGCGTGGATACATCTGCAATGCTTCCAGGATACAGGTCATACATCACAGGTATGCCAAGATCCTTATCGACGACGAGAGACAGATTGATCTGTGGGAGGCTGAGACCATCTCGGTTGTAACCGTATTCCAAAAGACTGATGCTCTGCGAGTACGATGACAATGAGGTTATATCATATACCAGTGTGCTGCCTGTGGATGTCTGCTTGATGAAATTGCAAGAGAATTCAAGATTCGCAGTCCCATCCCCAATACGGCTTAGCATTCTGGAGATGCTCTGGGACGATAGCGGAATATCTGGATGCTCCTCAGATAGTACTGTACCTTCATACCAGCTCTGGATATGGGTCAATGCCAGAGGACGGGTGACGTAATTCATCGCCAGGGTTAAGATCGGCCAGATATCGTTATCTGGAACAACACCACTTAGACTCTCCTCCAGCTTCAAATCCTCTGCAATCTTTTTTAATGGCAGAAATTCGCCATACGACAGCACCTTCTTAGGAATCTGACCCTGAGAACGAACCTTTACAGGAACTCCATTAACATTCTTGCCAAGATACTTGCTCTTCTGGCGAACCTGTTTCTTCTCCTTGTCATAATATGGCGTGATCTCGTAAAGGTATTCATGCCCATGTATCTTCTTTACACGAATGAACGATTTCATATGACCATTTAGGCACAAATAGTATAAATACATTTCTACTATAGCTATCGAAAACCAATCAGCTATGCCTAAATTATGGGGAGCTCAGGGTAATGCGCGATGAACGCAAGCGAGCTGGTTCCAGCAGGATCATTCTGCTGGAACGAGGATTGTCCGGACTATGGCAAGATAGATGGTGGTAACATAGTCAAGTATGGGCGGAC
>NZ_JAOAKP010000117.1 GCF_026419855.1 Methanothrix sp. | reverse complement strand
GCTCTGTATGGAACACTGGAACATATTTAAATATCACAGAACATGAGATCAGTACTTCAGGATATTATGTAATGTACTTGATAAGTAGTATCAGGGCGCAAACTCCGACATTCAGGCCGGAATAAGCCCTCGAATGTAGATTCGAATAAAATATATAGATGAACCTGCCCAGCATGAGTGAGCCAGGACCTACCTCGACCTTCTTGGCAGCTCCTCTGACCTCGCTCTTCTGGATACATCTATGCTTCTCGATCTTCGTGCCAGATCGGACCGGGTTCTTCTTGCTACATCTGACATACGTATCAGTGCTCCTTACTTACCATAAGAATTTAAAACCTTCGATCTGTCGTAGAACCTCGCCGTGGATCAGGGTGACGGAGAACCCCTCTCTTTGGACAGTAGTGGTGGACAGCATCAAAACTTTTATACAATGTATCTCTCATCAGGTCGAACATGCTGGATGCTAGCATAGATCCCGATCTGGCATGTCAGATACTGAACTCGCTCGGCCAGCCTGTTGCTGCGTCGAGGATTGTGGATGGAAAATGGATCATCGAGTACGCGAATCCAGCCCTCGCCCGCATGCTTGGAGTTTCTGCTGATGAGATTGTGGGAAGGTCCTTTGAGGAGTTCATGCACCCGGCCGATATACCAAGAGTTCAGGAGGGCAGAGCAAGGAGGCTCAGGGGGATCACGGACAGTTATGAGGTCAGGATTCTCCAGAAGGATGGCTCGACACTGCCTGTGCTCATAACAGCCGCGCCCAGATATGATGGCGAGAAGGTCGTGGGCTCCATATACGTGCTGACGGATCTTAGGCAGCACTACTCTATTCTGAAGCAGCTGGAGAACTCCGAGCGGATGCTGATGGATATCCTGGAGTTCATGCCGGATCCAGCCTTCGGCATAGACCGCGAGGGCAGGGTGATCATCTGGAATAAGGCAATAGAAGAGCTCACCGGAGTGAAGAAGAATGAGATGCTCGGAAAGGGCAATTACGAGTGCGCGATACCGTTCTACGGCTACAGAAGGCCGGTGCTGGCAGATCTTGTCCTCCACGGATATGATGAACATATCGCGCAAAGGTACACGAACCTGCATCGCGAGGGTGACGCGCTCACAGCTGAGGTTTTCATACCAACATTCGGCCCGGAGGGTTCGCATCTCTGGCTCAAGGCCGCGCCAGTGTACGATGCAGATGGTGAGATAGAGGGAGCCATAGAGCTGATTCGCGACATCACCGAGAACGTGAAGCGAATGAACGCCCTGAGAGAAAGTGAGCAGAGGTTCAGGGTGCTGGCAGAGAGCACCCCCGCGGGCATAGTGATCATGAAGGATGAGAGGTTTGTGTACATCAACAAGGCCGGGGAAGAGATTCTCGAGTACAGAAGGGATGAGCTGATCGGATCGTCGATATGGATGGTGGTTCATCCGGAGGATGCAGCATGGCTCAAGGAGATGTACTCGCGCCATCTGCGCGGAGAGCCAGCCCCCTCGAGATACGAGTTCAGGATAATCACGAAGAGCGGGGATGTCAGGTGGGTTGGTTACGCATCCGGTATACTGGAGTTCGACGAGGACAAGGCGCTGATAGGTACTCTCATCGACATCACAGAGAGAAAGCAGGCTGAGGAGGAGCTGCGGAGGTTAAAGGATTCGCTGGAGCAGATGGTGAAGGAAAGGACTGCGGAGCTGGAGAAGAGAGCCGCGGAGATGGAGCGGTTTGTTTACACGGTATCCCATGACCTCAGGAGACCGCTGATCACCATAAGTGGTCTTGCGGGTCTTGCGGATCTCGATCTCGAGAAAGGGGATGTCGAGAAAGCGAAGGAGAGCCGTAGGACCATCATGCGATCTGTTGAGAACATGGACGCGCTCCTGAGCGATATCCTGGAGCTCTCCAGGAT
>NZ_JAOAKP010000116.1 GCF_026419855.1 Methanothrix sp. | reverse complement strand
GTCTACTAACAGAGTTTCATCAGCATCGACTGGCGTGGTCTTGGAAGATAGTGCATGGACTTCATTGGTCAAGCTGTCCATGTTGATCTGAGAACCAAGTATCTTCGTCTTAGCCATACTTCACCTCATCAAAATATCCAAACTCCCTCAGTACCTTGATGACGCGCTCCATCTTGTTTTGCAGAAGCGTCTCGATGCCGAGCTCAGTACCGCTCGTTGGCGCTGGAAGGTTCGTAGCATTAAGATCGGACAATATCGAGTATTCAGCCCGCTGTCTGGATCCGTTACCGCTCTCCTTAAGATACTCAAGCTCTGGAAGCAGATCCGGCCGGCCAGCCCGGATGAGCATCTCGCGGTAGAGCTGCATCAGCTCGTCCTGGCTTGGAGGAAGTCTACCGGTCTCCTCGTAGAACCTGGAGACTGTGATCGCTCCCGCCTGGTAGCTCCTCAGGCTGTGCTCCAAATCTGTCTTTCGATCTGCTGGCGTGAGCGGCTGCCAGACGTTCTCGATCGCCCAGCCCTCGTAGCCGTTGATGTTGATGATGTACGTGAGCAGATCTGCATAAGGATCGCCGCACATCTCGCGGTAGCCGCCGAAGATCTTCTCCAGGTACTCCAATAATTCCTTGGAGGATTTCGCCAGCGAGGTGCCGAGCTGCTTCATTGGATCCACCGGCACCAGCGCATCGACGATCTCCTGGATGAAGTAGTGGTCCGCCTCCGTGGGGTTCAGCGCTACCTTGAGGTCGGGCCATTCGAGCTCTATGTCCTCGGGGATCACTATCCTGGAGTCCTTGCCCTGTCTGCGAGCCAGCTCCTCGCCGTACTGCCACCACGGTGAGTACTGCGAGCCAGGATCTCCGCCGCTGCCGAGACCCAGATCGTCCAGATCGCCCGCACGTTTCACCCTCACGATCATGTTCGGGCTGCCACCTCTGGAGATCGTCTGGTTGAGTGACATCCTGCTGAGGTTATGGCTCTTGATCGTCGCCACGAGGCCCGCCAGGTAGCTCCGGCCCTGAGGATCCGTGGCCCGCGGGTCCTGGATGTAGAAGACGTTCTCCGGAGGGATCTGTCTCGGCTCCGAGGTCAGGCTCTGCGTCTGGAAGAACAGGTACCGCCTGCCAGGAACCTCGTAGACCACCCCAGGCAATAGACGATCAGGGATGTAATCCCTGTTACCGAGAAGCTGCGGTGGCGTACGGCTGAAGCTGTGCGGTGGCAGCACCTCCCAGTAGACCGGCACGATCCACTTCCCAACGCGGCCCATGGCGATCTCGTGCACGTCCCACCGGTACGCCATGAGGTGCTCCCAGGTGGCGGGGATCTTCCTCTGGATCTGCCAGGTCCTGTTGAACTCCCAGAGCTTGTTGGTGATCTCACGCTTGATCTCCGCCTCCTTCTTCTTTGAGCTGCTGAAGTCCTCAGGCGGGATCACATCGAAGCTCCAGCCGGCGAACGCCATGCGCTCCACAGCCGCTAAATTCCTGCGGACGTGTATGTGCTCCAGGATCGCTCTGATGTCCGAGATCGACTCGTCGGAGATTATACGGTCTGATGTCGCTAGGATCGGATAGCCTGTGCCGAAGAGGGGAAGATTCTGCTCACCGGTCGCTCTGCTCACGATCGGACGCCTGATGGCGTCCATCAAGGACTTGAGTTTATCAAATATCATAATCTATTCTGTCCAGGGGGGACAACATAATGGACAGTTTTGGACAAAATGGACAGATTCGGGACGGGGAAGGGTCGGGGGCCAGGATACGGCGTTGGATGCAGGAGGGATGAAAACAGCGCCCGACCCACATTAGAGTTTTGAGCTTGTGCTCACGTACGAATCTATCCCACTCACGCAGCCTACGGCTGTCTCTTATACACATC
>NZ_JAOAKP010000115.1 GCF_026419855.1 Methanothrix sp. | reverse complement strand
GGCTGATGGCTACGAATCGCCTGAAGCTATTGCATTTGCGCTTACCCACACCCCATAGGTAGACTACCTGTTTGCTGGAGCCACAAATTCATTCTCCAAGAACGCATAGCAGGACTGGTGCCTCTTCTGGCAGGACACCATATGGATAAGAGCGAATCATGAGGCTGATGATACACCCTCAGTCCGTAACTAAGATGCTGTGCATCAAACCATAAAGATCTGCATGCAAAGCTAGGCGTCGAAGGCAGGCTTCGCCGAATACGCTCTCAGAGGCTTATCTGACTGGCGCTGAACCCTTTTTTTATTAGCAGGTCTTTGATCCTGCTGATGTGATTGCCCTGGAGCTCGATGACGCCGTCCTTCACAGTCCCACCACAGGCAAGCTTCGACTTGAGATAGGTGCAGAGATCCTGCAGATCGATCTCATGTGGATCTATGCCCTGAATGGCTGTGACCTCCTTGCCGTATCTTCTTTTATGGATTTTGACGACGATCCTCTGCTGCTCCTTGGCCACCTCTTCACATATGCAGAGCTCCTTGGGAAGACCGCAGACCGTGCACATCTCTGAGCTCATCTTTTTGCAGGTACCTCCATAAAATCCAATGTATATCCGTAGGAATTGCTATTAAAATCTGGTGGTGTTTCATAGGGAGATGTCCGGAATAAGAGCTGCGACCGGAAATCTGGGCTTACTGCCTTTGGACGTCGCAGACGCTTGATAATCATCGAACACACCAATAGAAAAACGAAATGTGTTTAAAAAGATTAATTTTTTATTACGTTTTATTTAGCGTCCCAATCACAGACATCCCGCCTCGCGTCATAGTAGCGACGGGGAGCGTGGCTGGATAGATTATCTCCATTTCATTATTTGTCTCATTTGCCTCACTCACGCCCCACTCATAAGCGAAGGCATCTGGATCCAGATTGTAGTCCACCATGGCCTTAATTCTCCAGCGCGTTCCGGACTGTGGAGGTGCATTGATTGGATTGGGCCCGAGCAACAGCAACCCCGTGTAGCTTTTTTCTGCAGTGACTCTTGTGCCACTTTGCATGCCATGAACCAAGATCCCCCCACGCTCTGGCATGCTCTCGGTTCCTGGCCCTGCGAAATCAAAGCCGTATACGTTTCCATCCACGGCCCACCCCTCAGCTCCCACGTTGAAATCCTGGCTGGTGGCGGCGCCAAGGTTGGCAATGGTTATCTCCAGCGGTATCAGCACTATTTTACCACTATAGAATATCACCGGATCGCCTGTTACCCTTACAGACTTCACCACGAGATCCGGTTTCTGTGCCTGAGATATAACAGTGTCAGGCGGCTTTATTACCTCTTTCGCCTGCGTTGTCTTAACATCTGCCCCAAAAGCAGTTGATAATACAAGAAGCATGCAGAGGCAAATCGACAAAAGCAGCTTTTTATGCATTTTCCCACGCTCTACTCTCATAGACATGCAAATTTTTGCATGATTTAGTATATACCCTTGGTTGATAATATATATTGTTAACGGTCAATACAAACTTTGCCTCAGAGGAATCCTAAAACTCGCCCAACCCGCTATTTTGATATAAAAATTTGGTTTATAAAATTATGCTGCAACGTGTGAAGACCTTGAACAGGATGTATATAGAGAGCCACTGATCAGTGCAAACACACCGTATAGGACTGTGGAGGAGCAAGAGTGGTAACACTGAACCAGATCTACCCTGAGCTCCTCAGGCAGCGTGACGAATTTGCTGTAATTTTGATTGTGAGTCCTGCCATCCCTGTATCACTTGTTGTTGTCCATGGTTAAATACCTTTTACTGGTCATCCATTCTTCGTTAATGTCCATCAGGATAGATACAGCGAGCCTGATAAATGCGTTGTCGCTTGGGAATGCGCCGACGACTCTTGATCTTCGTTTGAGTTCTTTATGTATCCGCTCCATACTGTTTGTGGTTCGTATTCTTTTCCAGTGCTCCCTGGGGAATGACTTGTAGCTCCACAATCCGAACCTGAATCGGTCGATGGTATCGGCGGCCTTTGAATACCCTCTATCTTCCAGTTCCCTCACCAGCTCATCCATCA
>NZ_JAOAKP010000114.1 GCF_026419855.1 Methanothrix sp. | reverse complement strand
ATTCTGTTTTGTGCTCAAGTAGCTGAACATGTTCTCAGGGACCAGCTGCACCGGCATGATAATGCATGAACCCACGAGGTCGCATGCCTCTGAAGTTCAGTGATACAGGTAAACGACCAGATATTTCAAACTGCATGCAATTGGAAAGGCGGCGATAATTTCAGGCCTTCACAGCTTGGGTCTGCGGAGAGAAAGTTTTATCTCCGATTACAGACTCGATCTCCTCGCGCGCCGGGATAGGGTAGTGGTCATCCTGCGGGACTGTGGATCCCTCGAGCCGGGTTCGAATCCCGGTCCCGGCCTAGGAATATCGCTTTTCGCGCCTTGTGCTTCATACGATCCTGTTTGCATGGTGAATAGAGTCGCAGATCGCTCCACAGCTCAGCGGTCAGCATGTGCCCTTCTATTGAAAAACGGCGCTCTTCTCTTCACAGCCTCTACGAGCAGCATCTCGATCTCATCCGGATCCGTCGATCTTATCTCCAGCAGGTTATCGTTCCGCAGGAGGCATGGCTTAAGTCGTCCATCAGAGGTCACCCTGAGCCGGTTGCAGTGAGCACAGAACTCTGTGTTGTCCATAGGCCTGACAACCTCAACCACTGCGCCATTAATAAAGTACTTCCTCCGCCTGTGCATCTCTCTTGTCAGAACCCCATCTGCCTGCGCCTCAAGCACCCTCTCCACACCCTCCAGATCGCCCTTCGGGCCATCCCCGAGCAGCTCGATGAGTTGGAGGATAACGCCACTCTTCCGTGAGAACTCGATCATATCCGGGATCTCGCATTCGTTCTCCTTCAGAACGACCATGTTGAGCTTTACAGGTCTCAATCCGGAGACCAGAGCAGCCTCTATCCCGCAGAGGACCCTCTCCAGATCACCCTCCCTGGCGCCAGTGATGTGCCTGTACGTCTCAGGATCAAGCGAGTCGAGGCTTATGTTCGCCCTCGAGAGTCCGGCTGCTGCGAGCCCTTCGGCTCTCTCTTTCAGATACACTCCATTGGTGGTGATCGATATCTCGACCCCTGGCGCGACCTCCCTGAATCCAGCGATCATATCCTCAAGATCCCTGCGCATCAGCGGCTCTCCACCTGTTATCTTCACGCTCCTCATGCCAAGCTGTGATGCGACGCCTACCACGTTCACCGCCATCTCCCTGGAGATCTCGCGGCCAGCCGGCACCTCTCCCTCGTGATGGCAGTAGATGCATCTGAGATTGCATCTCGATGTAACAGACATGCGCAGACCCGTGACCTTACGCCCGTACGGATCGATCAGAACCATCGTCTGAATGAGTCGGATGATACTATTTAGCGGATTTGCTGTGTGTGACAGAGTATAGCACGGCGCAACCTCCGATCTCCAGGCCGGAGAGATTCACAGAAAGCCTGGCACATGGTCACGCATTCTCTGAAGGCATCAACAGGCCATGGAATACAGAGAGGATGAGATCGCACCGGTACGCAGACAGAGCGCGCAGTGGCTGTTCCAGCTACGATTACAGATATCAGTAACCTCCGAGACGCCCGATCGAGCGCTTGAAGTAGCTGAGCAGTGCCATCGAGAGCATCATGGAGAGAGCGAGCGCCGATATCGTGTCCTCCCATCTGATGTCGCTCATCTCCATGAGGTACACGATGCCGCCGGATAGGGTCGTCAGGAGCGCTGTCGATAGTACAGACACGAGAAGCGATGCAGCCACCGACCCAATCTGGTATCTCTCGAAGATCGCGACAAAGAGAACGAAGCTTATCGCTGTTATGACAAGTATGACAGAGTACGGAAGGGTCGGACCGTACATGAATACCTGGATGAGGCCAAATGCGAGAAGAACCATCGTGACCCCAAGCATTGTGGAGGCCAGGAACGCCCTCAGTACGTAGCTGTCGCGTGAGATCATCTGCAATTTGTTTGCTTTTATTGAATATAAGGATTCTCTTTTCTGCGCAGCTCTTGCGCATTTGATCTGAGCCGCCAGTTCGTGCAGCCATGTTGCTCCTGTGCGATGCATACGTCATCGTTTAGGGCCGTTTGGCAAAAGAATCACTCAACAATTTTTACATTGATATTATCTTGAAGATAATCGTTGCAACTATTGCTATAGATATCATCAAGCGGCACGATACTTGTAGTTGCAAATTATTAAATA
>NZ_JAOAKP010000113.1 GCF_026419855.1 Methanothrix sp. | reverse complement strand
GCTCAGCCTCACGCTCGAATTTCCTGGCCTCCTCCCTCATCTCACGCGCTTTTCGACGTGCAGGGACGTCATGCATGCCCCTGAGTTCTATGTCATCATATATGCATTTTTCCCAATAATGACATAGAACAATGGAAGGAAGAATGCCTCTGAGCGTGCTGGTTTCTTGGAGCTGGACGCGTTCACCGCGTTCGTCCTGGGTGGCGATGTTCCATGAGATGGTAACGGGCGGAGATGGCTCCAGTGGAGAGGTTAAGATGGAAACCTCAAGACGTGCGCTGCTGGGGTGATCGTGATGGAAGTGATGAGCTTTGTTGCCAGAGGGGAGATGTTCATCATAGAGCAGCTGGATGACGGATATCTCGTCACAGTGCGAGACGAGGATGGGAAGCCGTTCATGGGCGATGACGGTCTTCCATACGAGATCCGCGTGATCGCACGACCGGGCGAGGAGATCTCGATGTCCATCGTGAGGTTCATGGGATCGGACGAGATCCCAGACAGGTTCGATGACGAATTGTATCGATTTATCGCAGAGAAGCTGATATCGATCTACAGGGCCCGTATGGGGGATCTTGATGCAGAATGAGGTCCGCAGCGCGGCTTGCTGTGGCCTTACGGCTGCTGCACAGGACCGGCATCGAGTGAGTGAAATTAAAATATTTCTCATGTTATAAATATATTCAGACCGTGAGAGGGACTGCTTCACCTCCCTTTTCATCGGGATTGGCATTGCAACAGGTTGATTATTCCCACAGCTCCTTTCGAGACCGGACCGGTGATGTGGACATCAGGCAGCATGACGATGTCTCCGGCTTTCAGCCTGTGTGTCCGACCATCAGCCGCTGCTATCGGGGCAGATCCACCAGGACCAGGACCGGCTGGTCCTCTGCCGGTCCTCTCTAAAGAGGAGGAATCTGATCTGGAGGATATGAACTGGGTGAAGGAATCTCCATCGAATATCATACCCTTCCAGATCCGGACCCTGTTCTAGCCAATCATTCTGCGACCTCTCTCGAACCCTCTTCTTTCGATGAAGCTGTTGAAGACGCGGTCGCGGAGCGCGTGCGGCTGAACGTCCTCACTGCGAGACTGCAGGAAGCGCTGGAGAATTGCGATATCTCGCAGCTGGACGTCAAGATCATGCGGTTCCTGATATCGAATCCTCAGACCGAGACCCTGGACGTCTCAAGAGCTCTACGCATACCTCCAGCGGTTGCTCAGATGCATCTCCGACGTCTCCAGGATCTCGGTTTAGTGCAACGGATAGGGCGGAGGTGGAGAGTCTGAAAACGAATGTGGAGGTTCTATGCATCTGAAGCGTCCTCGGTGCAGAGATTGCGGTCGAGCGCTCTATTCGCCGCACAGTATCAGAACCGGACTGTGTGCGTGGTGCTACACGCATGCAAGACGCCCGGGAGGTCTGGATGCAGCTGAAAAAGAAAGCGATCGTTACGGGTACGTCTAAGGAGCTCTCGGTGGTGGATCTGCTCAACAGAGCGGCTCAGCTCCAGCTGGAGATCGAGAGAGCTCATGAGGAATTGATGGACGCTCTCGCAGACACGCTGAAACCATATCCACCAGCAGCTCAGAGGATGAAAGCAGCGAAAGCGCGGTACGACGCAGCGTATGCAGAGCTCGCTGGTGTGGTCAGGCATCTCAACCGGCGACTGTGCACCGAGCAGGACCAGGAAGCGCTGAAGGTCGCTGGAGTCGAGCGGTGGAGGTCTGGATGATGAGAGACGGAGAGCGAGATCGAGGAGAGCGATCGATCGAGCGAGCTGACGAGCGAGGACCAGCGAGACTGGAGGACCACCACCAGGACCAGGACCACTACCATGACCAGGACCACTGAGCGAGCGGGAAGTAATGCGACCTTACAGAGCGAAATATCGCTGATTTTCTGGCACGTGGTCTAAGCGTAGCGAAAAATAACGCAAAAATAACGCAAAAATAACGCGGTATAACGCAAAATTTTCGTCATGTGGTCGGTGCATATCGAAAAATATCGCAAAAAATAACGCAAAATAATGTGGAATACTGCAAAATTGCGAAGTGCATCGATGAGATGATCGATATGCGTCGCCATATAGACCTGGAATAACGCAAAATAACGCAAAATTTTCACGCATGAGAATATACGAGCCCAAAACAGGAT
>NZ_JAOAKP010000112.1 GCF_026419855.1 Methanothrix sp. | reverse complement strand
CGATTCCAGGAATGCGTGGAGAGTAGATCAGAATCAATAGCTGGAGACGTTATCACAAAAGGTTATCCAACACAGCATCTCCGGAAGTCTACCGTTTTACATCAAGGCATGTGGCATGCGTGCATCATATGCCTGACAGCAATGTGTACCTCTCCGGAGGCTCTGCGAGCGGATACGGGTCGTCCTCCAGGCCAACGCTCTTGCCCCTGTCCAGTATCCCATCGCTGTTCCTGTCCTCCAAATCCAAACCGTGCCAGTAGTTGCCCATCCTGCTCTCGAAGCTACTGCCTCGGTAGATGTACCGGATGATTGTGGGGGAACTCCAGGAATTGCTCGAGATGTACGAAACAACATCGTTTATGTTCTGAACGAAGCTGTTGAGATAGATCTGGTTCTCGCTTGACTCCATGGGGTACATGCCCTCATCGAGCGTCAGCCCGTTGTTGTTGTGCGATATGCTGTTCATCCTCAGAAGGTTCTTCCAGGAACGCGAGAGCACAATTCCGCTGTTGCATCTCGAGATGTTGTTTCTCTCGATTTTGTTTCCATTCGAATTGTCCAGGCAGATCCCGCTCTTCGCGCCTGTGACGTGGTTTCCGGCGATCTCTGTGTCATATGCCACCTGGAGCCTTATGCCCTCAGCTGCGCTGTATATGCGGTTGCAATCCACCACGCCTGTTTTCGAGGCGTTCACGAGAATCGCGGCGCTAGCTCCGGTTATGCTGCTGTTGGATATCCTGAATCCGGAGGATGCGGTGATGTGAACTGCTCTGGGCACCCCATCGAACGAGTTTTCGATCGCCGCAAATCCATCAGACGCCTCGGCGATCACACCGGAGCTGCTCTGCCTGAGGGTGTTGCCCTCGAGCACGGAACTCGGAGAATAGATGATGTGAATGCACATACTGCCCCTCTCGATGGTGTTCGCCGATATGCCTGTGCCCGGGGAGGTCTTCGCCTCTACTCCAAGCCTGCATTCCGTGATGTTGTTTCCGGCAACAACATTACCACGGCCCGATGCGATCGATATCCCGGTGAGCATATCAGAGATCGTGTTGCCGGCGATGGTGTTGTTCATGGACCTCTCAATGATGACTCCGGTCTCACCACCGCTTATCCCATTTCCCGCTGCGATATTGCGCTCCGAGTCCTCAATGTGGAGCGAATGCGGGCTGCCGCCCATGGCATTCCTGCTTATGGTATTGTTTCTGGAGCCCCTCACGCTCAGCCCGCCGATCTCGTTCGATCTCAAATCATTCGATGAGATCGTGTTATTATCAGAATAGTATATCAGAATCCCGTATGCATCGTTCATCCTGAGGTCGTTCTCTGTGATGCTGTTGCTCCAGGAGCTGTAAAGGTACACAGCGTAGTCGTTCTTCCTTGCGGTGTTTCTGGATATGGTGTTCCTGGAGGAGAGGTATGGATATATGCCGTAATCGTTGCTCTCGAGGATGTTGCCATCAACAGCGCATCCATGAGACTCGGAGAGCACTATGCCGTAGTCATTCGTATCTGCGGTGTTGTTTCTTATGACGCAATCGTTTGATCTGTAAACCTTTATCCCGCTTCCGAGGTTGTAGCTAGCATCATTGCCGTCCACGAGATTCCCGCTTGACCTCAGAAGGAGTATGCCGGCATTGTTGTTCTTATGCACCCTGTTCATTCTCACAGCATTATCAGAGGATGCGGCCACGATTCCAGCGAAGTGGCATTCTGTTATGTTGTTATCAACAGCAGATCCATTCCCTCCGAGGAGAAGAACTCCGGCGAACGAATCGCTCACATTGCATCTGGTTACGAGAGCGCCCTCTGAGAGGACCCTGATGCCAGCGGCTCCCCAGCCGCTCGCGTTCGTTACGATGAACCCGCTCAAGTTAACCCCATATGAGGAGACAACAAAACCATCCATGCCGCCTCCGTCCAGTAGAGGAAGGCCCTCGCCGGAGTCGATTCCGCGTAAACAGATCGATTTTGTCACGTTAACGCTCTCTGCATAAACCCCGCTCAACACTTCAATCGTATCCCCATCCTCTGCCATGGCGAGTGCATTCTGGATACTTGCGAAATCTGCGCCTCCGTCGTCATCAACCCTTATCACGCGTCCCTCTGCCGGAAGGAGGAGAAGCAGCATGACTGCATACAGCACGAACCTCATCGCGATCTACCACACCCTCTCATGATACCATCGATTTGATATGCCTTGGGCTGAACGCAACAAAGCATATTGGCAACTGGACAGTTCTCTGTAATATAC
>NZ_JAOAKP010000111.1 GCF_026419855.1 Methanothrix sp. | reverse complement strand
ACCTGGAGGAGAGCGCGCGACCAGGAGCGTCTCGCTGCTCGGTGAGATCCTGGACGGCGACCGGTCAACAGTCTCAAGATGAATCGGCGATGTGCAAAAAGGACAATTGGCGTTTTTGCACGCTCTCCACGCACCACAGACCTGGACGCGACCGGTCCAAACAGTCTCAAGATGAATCGACGATATGCAAAACGGCAAATTTGCCGGAATGCATACTCATCACGTCTCGCTGCAAAATCCGCACGCAGCGCGCGATTTCTGAGCGCTTTGTTCTATGTCATTCTCAAGACATGCATCAAAAATGACATAGAACTTTGAAGGGGATAACGAGCGCGACGCGATGCGATTTTCCGAGCTCTGAGTGCGGAGCGCTGGATGAGACGGAGGAGCTCCATGGATGACCACGAGGACCGATAGCGGCGGACGATGTGGAGGTCGACTCACCGAGCTGGAGGAGATGATGACCATGGACTTCCTCAAAAGGGTGCCATCCGTTGGCACCCTTTTTAGACAGTACGACCTCATGGCAGGCGCGCATCTTCTCCCGACGATACAAAAGCCCCAGAATAAGCGCACGCTGCTCGTCGGTTATGTTCCGGCGCGCCAGCTGGTTGAAATCGATCCAGTCCAGGACCTCGTCCAGGTTCCGGAACGACCGCTCTCGGATCTCGAACGACAGACCGTGTTTCAGAGCGAGACGGTACCTGTGGTGACCGTCCACCAGTATCCGTTCGCCGTCCCGCGACCAGACGGTCAGAGGATCGCGGATACCTTCCTCCAGCACGCTCTTCTCGAGAGCGTCCAGCTCCTCCGGTCGGAGCGGGAACAGATGTTTTTCAATCTCCGGCAGAATTACGAGTTGTGAAGTATGCGCATGTTCCTGCAAACGGCCACCTCTTCAGTCCGAAAACGGAGCAGTTGATGTGGTGTTCTCTCCGACATGAAGACCAGGGTCCTCATCCAGACGTTCATTATAACGACGTGTGGTGATGCGATGCTTTCCCGAACCAGTCCTCACTGCCCACGATTATGCTCCTTTTAGTTGTGCCATGAAGCGTCAGACGCTGATCGTCCTTTATGTCAAGCAGACACGCCAGACCCAGCGCCGTCACCATGTCATCATGTGTGCCGGGTCGGATCGCTCCATATGTTGCCTTGCCGCTAGACTCATCGACATCGATATCGAAATCGAGCATCTCCTGGGAGAGCTGCAGCGCCTCAGGCAGTTGAGGCAGATGAATGCGTTTGCTCTCCGAGAGCACCTGCAGCCGGCTCACAAAATACGATTTGCCCACACGGAACTCCTCGCCATCTCTTGTGAGACGATCGCCGGCCATGAACCTGCACGGTATCACCTCAGCAGCGTTCCGGACACGCGGTTTCAGCGTGTCGAGGACCGCATCGCCGACACCCGTCACATCAACCAGAATCTTCGGGCTGCGTGCTGATCTGTTTATCAACCAGAACCTCCGGATGGCACGGCTGCACATGTCATGCAGTTCCGCGACCTGGTCCGTGTATGGTAGATCGAGATCCAGACGTTTCAGAAACGGGACAACAAAATGAGTCTCATCCCGATTCCGGTTCTCAGCAATCGCTACCACCATCGCGGTTGGATCGTGACGTTTACCGATATCGATGCCGATGCGCAGCTCGGCACTGGTTGATGTTACAGATCCCATGCCTCCACGCGCTCCTGAAACATGGCATCAACATCCTCCCGACGGAACACCTGTGTTTTGGCATCGAGGAACTTGCAGTTGTATTCCTGATCGAACCAGTATGAACCCAGAACACGTCTCTCCTCAGCCAGAAACTCGGGTGATATGCGGGGGCATTTTGATGCAGGAATCTCCCAGCGTTCCCACTCGGGACCGCCATTCGTCCAGGCCTCGTACCACCAGCCCCGTGTGCCAAACGGCGTGGACAACGCAACCAGCCGTCCCCGCGAGACCGCCAGCATGGGCCTCACGGAATAGTAGAGATCGTCCGGCACGCGCGCTGCTTCATCAATCACGAGTAGCGATACAGACGCAAACCCGCGCACCGTCTGCTCCTTGCCAGGCAGCGAGATTATGCGTGAGCCGTTCTCAAGTACCAGCCGGAGCGCGGTCTCAGATTCTGCAGGGACCATTTCCGCGGTGCTCATGTGATAGAACCGCGCCACGGTCCGGAACAGTTCCGAGGACTGGCGCAGCGTGGGTGACAGACACAGAATCAGACTCCCGGGGCGGTATATCGCTGTATGAAGCGCGAGCAAC
>NZ_JAOAKP010000010.1 GCF_026419855.1 Methanothrix sp. | reverse complement strand
TTCAGAAGGATCTCAACACGACATGAACGACTCGACCTTTGCTTCCTGGGATTCCTGCAGCTGGCTGCATTTCTCATCATCTGGAGGAGACTGTGAATTTTGAGACGACTTCATTGATAAAACATCGTCGTCAACATTGCATAATGCTTTATATTATTTATTACTGAGAATATACTGGAGGTCTCGGTCTCAGTAAAATAGTATGGAATGATGTATAGTATGGAATGATGTTCCTCGGTGTCAGATATGTAGCTTCGACTGGTATGCCTATCATATCATGATAACGCCGAATTGCTGATGTGGTGCTGTTTATTGTGCTTCGTGATAGCTTCCGCTCTATCATGTTCTGGCGGTAGTTGCTATAATCCACTTCAGATGGCCTTGTGGTGCCAATAGAGACCAAGTACGCTTTTACCCGGTGACCGTACATCTCAACAGTCTGATCGCTGAATCCCAGCCCCTTCAAGTACCTTTTATATGTCTTTATAGATTGATCTATCTGAGTTATATTAGCTGGTTTTGTCCATCTTACATAAATTTTTTTCATCATATTTTATCACTTTATTCGATGATTTGTCACATATTTAGGAAGTCATATCAAAAATCAGCATGCACCGCGCGCGCAGCTCGAAGAGCGAGCACGCGTGAGCTTCCCAAGCTCGTAACCCGGGTTCGAATCCCGGCAGCCGCACTGAATCGGCTGCACTCCATGCATCACTTTTATATTTTACCTACTCCTACCAAAATCCATGGCCGGTAATCGCAGGGTGCTTTTAAAGACATCCATGGGGGATGTGGTGGTTGAGCTTTACGATAACATGCCCATAACTGCGGGGAACTTTATGAAGCTTGTTGAAAGCGGCTTCTACGATGGCGTGATTTTCCACAGGGTTATTGCCGGATTCATGATCCAGACAGGAGACCCGACAGGCACGGGCTATGGCGGTCCTGGCTACACCATCCCCGATGAGTTCTCGAGGCACAACAGGAACGACCGGGGGACAGTGGCCATGGCGAACGCAGGACCGAACACAGGAGGCAGCCAGTTCTTCATCAACCTTGTGAACAACAACTACCTGGACAGAATGCATCCAGTCTTCGGTAAGGTCGTCGAGGGAATGGATGTAGTTGATAAAATAGGAAACGTGAGGACCGACGCCGAGGACAGGCCCCTTGAGGACGTGGTGATAATATCCGCAAGAGCGCTGAGCTGAATAGCTCTCTGCAGCGTCCGGTGGAGGGATCGCGATCTGTGGAGCAGCTCCAGCAGTAAAGCTGAGGATTGCTCGCATTACCAAGACGTATGCGATCTCTCTCCACGGAAGGGTGAGCTGCGCCAGAGCTACATCACGAGATGCCTCAGCTCCCACAGCATCTTCGGGTTCAGGCGGATAAGCACCCTGAGCATTCCCCGCAGATCCATCTTGGAGACGTCCTCTGACTGGATCGAGTGCATGAGGTTGTTCAAGTCCTCATCGCTCAGTTTTATAAAAAACTCCTTGAGATCGAGATGTCTTGATATCTGCTTTCCGATGCTCTCCCGCCAGCGTTTCTCATAGACCATGAGCCCCTCGACGCTGGTGTCACCGCTGGATACAGCATCTGCTACAACCTCGCCAGCCATTATCCCGGCCTGCATCGCGTTGAGTATGCCCCCACCTGTTATCGGATCCGACTGGCGCGCAGCGTCCCCGACCAGCAGCACACCATCGGCGATGGTCCTCTCGATCGGACCTGAGACCGGGACGCCTCCGACGACCATTTCCACGATCCTCGCCTCAGGCATTCTCCTCTCGACGAACCTCCTGAGGAGCTTCACGGGCGCTCCGGGCTCTGACCTCGAGCCAATGACGCCGAGCCCCACGTTCGCCAGATTCTCTCCCTTTGGAAACGACCATACATAGCCACCGGGTGCCAGCTCATTTCCCAGGAAGAACTCGCAGTACTCGTCGTCGATGCTCTTATCATAGAGCAGAAACTGCGCGCAGACCTCTATGTCTCCGGGTTTAAGCGATGTGTCTATGCCGGCCCACCTTCCCACCTTAGACTCGACTCCATCTGCGCCTATGACGACATCGGCCTCTATATCGATGATCTCCCCATAACGCATGGCCCTGACGCCCCTCACAGAGCCATCAACCTTCAGCAGGTCCAGAGCCCTCGTCTTGACCATCACCTTCGCGCCTGCGCGGGCCGCCTCCATCGCCAGCGCTCGGTCGAAGATCTTGCGCTCCAGCACGTATCCCACTTCATCTCCGGATTTATCCTCGGACATGACGATGCTCGAGCCGTCTGGGGCGTAGAGGCGCGCGCCCCTCACCTCTGCGGCTATCCATTTCGGATCGGGTTTGATCATGCTGCTCAGGCGCGCCTTGCTGACCCCCTCAGCGCACCTCACCGGATCCCCGATCTCCTGCCGCTTCTCCATGAGAACTACCCTCAGGCCCTTCTCGGCAGCTGTCTTGGCAGCCATCGATCCGCCCGGGCCGGCGCCGACCACAACAACATCACACCTCATCGCTGCGCCTCCTCGAGACTGAGCGCTCCGGTCGGGCAGAGCTTGACGCATCTGCCGCACTCTATGCACCCATCGGAGACCTCTATCCAGGTCTCCACGAGCTCCAGGGCGCAGACAGGGCAGACGCCAACACATGCGCCGCAGTATCCACAAACGTATCTGTTGACAGTGATCAATCGTCTCCACCCCTGCATTCAGTAGATAATCCTGAAATCATCGTAGCCCTTGCACTCTAGCTCCGCGATCTCCATTCCAGAGACCATCGCGCCAGATGGTCCTGATTTCATCAGGCCGAGAAGCTCACCGACGCTCTTCCTCTCCCCCTCAAGCACCGCCTCAACGCCCCCGCCAGGGAGGTTTCTTATCCATCCCTTGACACCGAGCGCCCTGGCATGTGTGGTTGTGTAGTACCTGTAGCCGACCCCCTGAACCCTTCCTGAGACCCTGACGCGAACACATATGGTCATGATCTCAAACTCCTGTCACCAGATCCTCGAGCGCCTTCCTCTGGTCCTTCGCCTTCACGATCCCTGAGGCGAGAAGCACACCCACAGCGCCGAGCTCAAGGGCAGCTCTGAGATCATCGCCGTGCGTGATCCCTGCGCCGCAGAGCACGCCAACATCCCGCTCTATGGCCCTGACCGCCTCGACCGAGCCCCTGACAACCTCAGGATCTGCCTTGGAGACAGGTATTCCAGAGCCTATGAGCTCCGGCGGCTCCACAGCAACATAGTCCGGCCGCAGGGCCGCAGCTGCTCTTGTTGTTGCGACGTTGTTCGTGCATATTATCGACCTCAGCCCCTCTGACCTGCACGCCCTGAGAGATGCCTCGATGTCTGCAAGCCTGAGCCGGCGCTCCGAGTGATTTATAAGAGATCCTGATGCCCCTGCCGCCTTCACGGAGGCGGCAGTGATGTGCCCTGTGAAGCTGCCAAAGCCGACACCGTCGACGTGCTGCGCATAAACCGGTATGCTCACAGCGGATGCGACCGCTCTTATATCAGCGGCCTGCGGCGCAACCACGATATCAACGCCGTACTCAGAGGCTATGCTCTCGCATATCTTCGATAGGGCGACAGCCGAATCTCCTGTCGCCTC
This sequence comes from Methanothrix sp., assembly GCF_026419855.1. GTDB lineage: Archaea > Halobacteriota > Methanosarcinia > Methanotrichales > Methanotrichaceae > Methanothrix_B. Next base: position 40,301 of record NZ_JAOAKP010000010.1, on the reverse strand, counting down.
CCTGTAGGTCTTGAAGTTAATAACTATCAGCGTCAAAGCCATCCCACCTAAACTCTGTGATCTCCTGATTTGCCTGGCGCTCTTACCTCACACAGGCCCTCGCATTTTTCTGAGCGCTCGTACTCCTCGAACGCTCTGGTGCCGCCTGTCTCGAGCATCATCACAGTGCCATCTGATATCAGAGCGACAAGCGGAAGTCTGCCGCTCTCCTCCTGGTGCAGGATGTGGTAGATGAGACCCTCTGGCTTGGAGTACTCGAGCCTGACACAGCTGAAATCCGGGTGATCTTCCAGGAAACGCTCCAGATCTGGCGCGGCAGCTCTGCAGATTGGGCACCCATCTCGCTCAATGAAGAGTGCGACATGGCCTTGCATTAGGCTCTCTGCGAGGCTGAGTGCAGGCCCGTAGACCCTGTGAATCATGCGATCAAGTATCTCATCAATCTCATCTGGATCCAGACCATATTTGGCCTCGAGCTGCGCTCTGAGGTCGCGCCGGGATCGCACCAGAAAGTCCCTGATCAGGCGCTCCAGCTCCATGAGCGGGGATTTCACTTCAAGAAATAAAACTATGGTGGTGGCCCCTCAGGCCATCACCTGCTCCTTCAGGAGATAGCGTATGAGGTCCTCTGAGAGCTTCGTCTCGCGATGCACCTTTTTCACGGTCTCATCGATGCTGTAGCCTTCGGCCATGAGCGAGGCTATTCGATCTATGACCTTCTCGCTCACGGAGTAGTACTCGTCTATGTCCTTGCGATGGCCCCAGACGTCTCCCTTGATGATCTCTATCCCCTGAAGCTCGAGGAACTGCTGCGCCGCCTTCGACATCGTCTGATAGTAAGATGGAGGAATCTGAACTGCCTTGAGCCGCGGGCACGTCCTGACCAGGTTCATGACGTCCATGTTGGAGGCCCTGAATGCGAGATGGACGACCTGCTCGTTCCTGTTCAGGTCGGATATCTCCTTCTTAGAGCTCACAACCCTTAATCTCATGATTAGAAACAATGATGTTAAAATATATATAGATAATGGTAATTGTAGTAGTCAAGAAACTGATATTCTATAAGTAGAAACTGAATCTGCATATATCGCGCGTATTTTTGGCTTGACCAGAATAAGTGAAGTTAGATCTTAAGGGTGGTATAACTCGCCATCCTGGTCGTTTACTAATATCATTCAGATAAGCCTCATGCAGCCTTGTGGGATCTTTGGAGCATGATGCCGGACATGCTGATTCCTTAAAGATCTCGCGACCCACATCCATATGGTATTCGATTGGAGTGAATGGCGCAAATGGGTCAGCGAAGAGATCAAACAGTTTTGGCATCATCTGATGGCTTCAAATGCTCCTGAGTGCCTCGATGGGTTTTGACTATGCGCAGCCTCTGAACGCATGAAGATCGGATGTTCATCTGAGGTCGTAGGATCTGATGAAGCGCGCATGGAGCTTATATTCATGGCTCATGCGATCGAATCGCCGGATAGGTAAACTCTGGTCGCTCTTATCCATATGATGACTTGCCAGATGAAGCACGGGGCCTCCGATGCGTTCTTGAAAATAAATGTGCGATTCCAGTAACCTGCTTGCTAGACCTCTAAGTTGCTAAACACACAAGAGCGACTCTGGTAACCTCGATCAATCGCAGTAGACTCTGTCTCCTTCTCCAAGATTACCGGTCCGCCGAATCCCCAGGATGTGCCATATTCATAACGAGACCCTCCAGAAATCTCCTGCAAAACACTTAAACGATATTAATATATCTTCCATCGAAATATCTTTCCGGATAATGTATGACGGAATAAAAAAAGAAATTCTTTAAGAGAGAGGTGATAATAATATGAGAAACAAAATATTGCTTGCTTTCTGCGTGGCAGTCCTGATCGGACTTTTGTGCGTCAGCGCGCAGCGGAACATAATGATGCCTGGCGGCTTTGGTCCTGGTGTATCCGACCTTCAGAGCGTGGTGACAGGCGCCGCTACTACAGGAGGTCCGTCGGAGGCTGTGCTCTTCGCGGACGCGAACCAGAGAGGTGTGCACAAGCACGTATTCGAGTCTGACGCTGATGTGAGAGCGGATGGCGCATTCAATGTCACGCCTAGATCAATTGTCGTCCTGAGCGGCGTCTGGCGTCTTTACAGAGAGCCGAACTTTCAGAGCCCGTATGACATGGAATTCGGGCCCGGGATCTACCCCTCGATCTCGGACTACGGCATAAACGAGATCAGCTCCATGAAGAGGCTCCGCTAATCGACATCGCTGGTCTCGAAGAGGTACGCCCCTATAGCCATGGTCGCTGCGCAGCATCCTGTGAGCACCATGGCGTCCAGCATTAAGGGAAGCGAGTTCGCGCCGACAAGGCAGCCTCTCAGCGCATCGACTCCATACGTCAGGGGATCGATGTAGGAGAGGACCCTGACCACCTCCGGCAGGTTCTGCACCGGGAATAGCGCTCCTGATAGCAGGAACACAGGGAATATCATGAAGTTCATTATCAGGCTGAATCCGGACATGTCCTTCATCCTGGATGCGAATGCCAGACCGACTCCTATGAACGTCGCGGATATGAGGACCATGAGCGCCAGCGATAGAAGCAGTCCTGTCAGCCCTTTTATTTTAACGCCCATCGCTATCCCGGGTATGAGTATTATTATGCCCTGAATCACGGCCTGGGTCACGCCTCCTGCAGTCCTACCCAGCACTATCGACAGCCTCGTCACCGGCGCGACCATTATCTCCCGAAGAAAGCCGAATTCCCTGTCCCAGAGAACCGACATCCCTGCGAACGTTGAGCTGAATAGCAGCGTCATGCCTATAATCCCTGGGGCGAGATAGTTTATGTAGTCCACTCCGGCAGGAACCCTGGACGCCATGCCGCTGAAGCCTGTGCCGAGGAATGCCAGGAAGAAGAACGGCGGGGCTATCGATCCCACAACCCTGGATTTGAGCCTGAAGAACCGGATCATCTCCCTCAGCCAGAGGCTGTATATCGCATATGGATCGAACGCTATCATACTACCTCCTCATCAGGGCTCTGACCAGATCACCCTTTACGGTCTCGTCCCTCATGCTCCTGCCTGTGTACCTGAGGAAAACATCCTCCAGGGTCGGCTCGTGGACGCTCACGGATCTTATCCGCACGCCAGCACGGCACGCGGCCAGTACCACCTCCGGGATCCTCGACTGAGCGGAGTCCACACTCAGGTTCACGTACCCGTTGCTAGCATCGAATGAGCGCACCCACTCGAACCCCAGCAGAACATCGCGGAGCCGCTCCATGCCATCTTTTACCTCCAGGGTCAGGGTATCGGTGCCGATCATGCTCTTCAGAGCCGTAGGGCTGTCAAGGGCCACGATCCTGCCGTGGTCGATTATTGCAACCCGATTGCAGAGATTGTCTGCCTCCTCCATGTAGTGCGTTGTTATCACAACAGTGACATCCTCCTCCCTGTTCATGGCTCTGATGTAATCCCAGATATACCGCCGGGTCTGGGTGTCCAGGCCAAGCGTCGGCTCATCGAGGAAGAGAACATGCGGCCTGTGCATCAGCCCCCTGGCTATCTCGAGCCTTCTCCGCATGCCACCCGAGAAATCCTCTAGAAGCACATCCGCCTTGTCTGAGAGCTCCACAAGCTCAAGAACCTCCGCGATCCTTCTCTTCCTCTCAGCTCCTGGCATTCCATACATCCTGCCATGGAAATCCAAGTTCTCCCTTGCTGTGAGCTTACCATCGACGCTCGGATCCTGGAAGACCACGCCGATGCAGCTCCTCACCGCATCCCTCTCGCGCACGATGTGGTGACCCCAGACGTAAGCCTCTCCAGCAGACGGCCTGAGCATCGTGGTCAGCATCTTGATTATCGTGCTCTTTCCCGCTCCGTTCGGGCCAAGCAGGCCGAAGATCTCTCCCCTTTTCACGGAGAGATTCACATCATCAACAGCCACCAGACCATCAAATCTCTTGACGAGTCCTCTGGTCTCTATTGCATGCTCCATTGAACAAGGCGCACTCTCCAGCACTGCGCCGTCATCACCTCTTTCAACCAGTGTGCGGCATGTTTTAAGAAGTTGCTCCTCAGGTTGATGATTCCATTCACACACTCAGTTCATGCAGTTATGTGTGGCTGTACCGTGGATATATATGAGCTGAAGGTTACGCCAGATTGATGAGAATATGATAGAGAGGCGTGTGTGCATAAGAGTCGATGGCGGGAGTCACTCAGTGGTCTGGGATTCAGTTGCGGAGGAGACCCAGCTCGAGCTGCACATCAATGGATCTCTGCTACGCAGAGCATCACTGAGCCCATGCCATATCAGAGAGTTCGTCGCCGGCCACCTCTTCTCCGAAGGATACATAGAAGCGCTGGAGGATATCGCTGCGTTGCATATTGATGTGCATCTCGCAAACGTGACCCTTCGCCCGGCATGCGGTCAGAAACGTGCAGAGAAACATACAGAGCATTCTGAAAAGACCGGTAGGCTTGCTGTGCGCACTGATGATGTATTCCGCGCGATGCGCATGCTTCTCGACTCAGATGCTCACAGGATCACAGGCGGCTTCCACCGCGCAGGCGTCTTCTGTGAGGATGGCACGGCATGGATGGCCGATGACATAGGAAGGCATAACGCGATGGACAAGGCCATAGGCCACTGCCTGCTCGAGCACATCGATCTGTCGAAGGTGTTTGTCATCATGACAAGCCGCGTATCCTCCGGACTTGCTCTGAAGTGCTCACGCGCCGGTATCCCTATCCTCGCATCCAGAGGCGCGCCGACAAGCCTTGCTGTTGATATCGCAGATGATGCGGGTATCACACTCATAGGATTTGTCCGCGGGGAGAGGATGAACATCTACACGCATGAGGAAAGAATAGCGGATCTGGCGCTCACCGGTACATCAAAATGATTATGATACCGTCTACCCCGATCATTCAAGGAGATCCCGCGAGGCTCATGCGGTCAAATCGTCAGAGAGGCGATCTCTATAACTCCAATCAGCAGCAATATGCTTCTTCGCTCTTATCCATATGATGACTTGCCAGAAGAAGCACGGGCCCTCCGATGCATTCTTGAAAATAAATGTGCGATTCCAGCAACCTGCTTGCTAGACCTCTAAGTTGCTGAACACAAGAGACTGCTTCTTTTCTGCGAGATTACCGATCTGCCGAATACCAGGACGCTCTTGTGTGTTCAGCAACTTAGGGGGGCAAGCGTACTGGTTGCTGGATGCACTCATTCATTCGCCAGGAGCACATAGCGGGAACAGTGCCTCTCCAAGCAAGTCATCAAATGGATAATAGCGTACCAGGATGAGTCTTTTCCGATTGTTATGCTGCACTGGAGACTGCCAGATGCCTATCGATCTGCTCCGAGACAGGCGTGCGGCTGATGGCGTGAGGGTGGCAGCCAGATATTACCTGGCGGCCTTTGCCACACGCTCTATGCTGTCCTTTCTGCTGACAGCAAAGCTCTTCACATCGTAGTTTGCAGCCGCTATTATCTCATCCGCCAGGCAGTTCTGTATCGAGCGCCTGCTCTTGAACGATGCCTGCCATGCGCCCTTTGCTATGAGCATCAGCGCAGTATCGACGCGCCTCTGAGGTGCGGTATCCACGGCCTTTGGAACAGTGATGCCGCCATACTTGAGCCTGACGACCTCCTCACGCGGTCCTGCATTTGAGATCGCCCTGACCAGAACAGACAGAGGATTCTCCTTCGTCCGCGAATGGATTATATCGAAGGCCTCCTCGACTATCCTGTAGGCGGTCTGCTTCTGGCCGGTGTTCTTCTCCTTCCTCATCATCTTGTTGATCAGACGCTCGACCACATGAAGCTCAGACTTCTTGAACTGCTGCTTCGCATGCCTGCCGCCGGTGTGCATCACAGCCCTCGGCTTCAGGTTGATGTAGCTCTTCACGCTCAGATCCGGAATCTCCACCTCGGATGCATCCCACTTGCCAAATACCTTCACAAGATCACCTTACCGGCTTCTCCTTGCGGCCCGAGACCATCTCCTCGAGAGAGACGTTGTTCACCGCGACGACCTTGAACCTCACGCCAGGTATGTCGCCCATCGACCTGCCCATTCTTCCGCCAATTCTCTCGACAATGACCTCATCGTGCTCATCTATGAACCCTATGGCACCATCGCCGGGGCAGAATGCCGTGACCTGCCTTCCGTTCTTTATCAGCTGTATTCTCACACACTTGCGTATGGCTGAGTTCGGCTGCTTCGCCTCGACGCCCACCTTCTCCAGAACGATGCCCCTGGCCCTGGGGGCTCCACCAAGAGGATCAGCCTTGACCTTGAGGCCTAGAGCCCGCCTGCAGTAATGAGGATCGCTCCACCTCAGCTTCTTCCAGTCATTTTCCATCTTTCTGGCCGCATTGATTCCCATTCCCATTTCATCACCGTTGATCGTGAATTTATGATGGCGCTCTTCAGGGCGTTGTGCCGCTCACTGTATGATTATATCGTCAACGCCATGATGCCTCTGTGCCAGCATCTTGGCTTTAAGTATGTTTCGGCCATCCCGCCCTATGGCAATACCCTTGTCCTTGTTGGCTACCTCTACATAAGCCAATCGCTTGTTGTTCTTGTTGACCACCATGATGTTCTTGACATCCGCCGGCTGGAATATGTTCTGCAGGAACTCCTTGACATCATCGCTGTACTCGACTATTTCTATCTGTTTTCCAATGGACTTCTTGACGCGGTTTATATTGCTCCCCTTTCTTCCGATCGCTGCTCCCATGTCTCCCTTCTGTATGACGAAGATTATCCTGTCGTTCTCCTCGTCGACGATGCAGTCCCTTGCCATACCGCCCGTGAGGCTCTCAAAGAGCGCTATGTATCTTATCCCCTCTGTGGTGAGCTTGAACTCACTCATTCGCAACACCCCGGATCTCCCGCAGCAGCGCCATGATCTCAGAGTCCCCCGGCTCGATAACAGCCAGGGTGGCTACCGGGAATGGCTTTCCACATGCTGCGCCCAGATCCCTTCCAGAGCTGGGGTATGCATACACCGGAACCTCAAGGCTGCTGAGCTTCTGGCGGACGTGCTCCGGGCAGTCAGAAGCGTATATTATGAGCTTTGCATCTCCCCTGATACCGTGCTCCAGGGATCTGTTGGAGCCGAGCACAACTTTACCGGTTCTTATGGAACTCCTGAGTGCTCTATCGATATTTATCATCGAACTACCTCATCAATTCTTTTTGCTACCAGCTGGACGTCTCCGGTTCCAAGCTGGATCGGCTGGCCAACTATGACGTTCTCGGTGACGCCTTTGAGGTCGTCAACATCGCCACGGATCGCGGCGTCAAGTATGTGGTTCACTGTGACCTCAAAAGCAGCGCGAGCTAGAACGCTCGCCTTCTCTCCCGATACGCCATGCCTGCCAATCTGCTTGACATCGCCGTCACAGGTCATGATATCGGCAACAAGCATGATGTGCCTGACATCGACCTGGAGGCCCTGCTCGCGGAGGGTCTCGGTAGCCTCGTTGATTATAGCATTGCGAGCTGCCTCTATTCCGAGAACCTCGCATATCTCATTGATGTTGTTCGTCTTGGTCCTGGTTGGATCGACGCCCTCGAACTCCAGGACCTCCTTCAGGGACGAGCCCTCTGTGTAGAGGACGTATTCATCCCCTTCTTTCCGTATGACCACACGCTTTATGCCATCGACGCCCTTCAGCGTTACCTTCTTTATGCGCTCGACCAGCTGCAGGAGCTCCCTGTAAGATGGCTCCTCAGGCGCCATTATGATGGTGTTTCCATTCTGATCTACAGCCAGACCTGTGGCGTCTCTCAGCTTCTCCGCCACCTCCTCAGCCGTGATCTTCCGCTGCGCCATCGCATCCTCGTTGAGCTCTATGACCACATTCATCTCCGCAAGATCTGTGGCTATCGAGCCCAGATGCAGGATCGATGTGGCCTCGATCGCCCATGCGACCTCCCTCGCCATGTCGCGATCCGAGGCATACTCAGGCAGCAGCCGTATGGTCATCGTCGGAGTCGATGGGATCTTGCGTGCATCGACGATCTCTATCAGCCTCGGAAGACCGAGAGTGACGTTGATCTCCGCGACGCCCGCGTAGTGGAACGTGCGCATCGTCATCTGCGTGCCCGGCTCGCCTATGGACTGCGCAGCGACGACGCCGACGGCCTCGCATGGCTCGACCTTCGCATGCTCATAGTCCTCGACGACCTCTTTTATTATCCTCTCAAACTGCTCCTCGGTCACACTCTCAGCCTCTTCAAGGCCGCTTTTAAGAGCATCCTTCAGGCTGACCGGCAGATCGAGATCTTCTATCCTTTTAAGCCATGCATCTGGCAGCTTCATGCGTTCTCACCTGCGAGGACCTTTTTTATTATACGATGCACATTCTCAGGGCTGGCGTAGTCCCTTCTGGACGGATCGACCCCATCCTCTCCGTACTTGAACTGGACGATCATGCCGCGGGTCTCCCTGACGGTGCCGTCGTAGTTCACCTCCAGATCCTGGAGGGCGTTGACCAGGCGCCTCTGGAGGTAGCCGCTCTGGGATGTCCTTATTGCTGTGTCCACAAGACCCTCCCTGCCGCCTATCGCGTGGAAGAAGAACTCCGTCGGCGAGAGCCCCTTCTTGTAGCTCGACTCGACGAAGCCGTGGGCCTCGGCGCCGAGATCTCCGCGCTTGAAGTGCGGCAGGGTTCTGTCTGTGTAACCGCGTTTTATCCTCTCGCCCCTGACCGACTGCTGGCCCACACATGCTGCCATCTGCGTGAGGTTCAGCATCGAGCCGCGGGCGCCGGAGACTGCCATGACCACACCGCTGTTGTCCAGTCCAAGGTAACGGCCTGCGATCTGTCCAGCAGCATCCCTCGCCTTGCCCAGCGTCTGCATTATGCGCATCTCCAGGGTCTCCTCAAGCGTGCGTCCGGGAAGCGGCTCCAGCTCTCCAGCCCTGTACGCCTCTATGAGCTTCTGGACGCTCTCCTTCGCGGATCTGGTGACATCCTGGATCTGCTCTGCAGCCTCCTTGGGCACATCCTCGTCACTGATGCCAAAGCTGAAGCCGGCGAGCATGATCCCGCGGAGCGCCAGGAGCGTCATCCTGTCAAGGAACTGGCTCGCAACCCCTGGATCGTACTCCTTGATTATGCGATCTATCACCTTTCCCTTGAAGGCGCCCACAGCCTCTGCATCGATCGTACCCTTGAGAAGGACGCCATTGCGTATAACCACATAAGCATCGTTCTCGCAATCCTCGCCCTTGCAGACGGGGCAGTTGCTGCAGAAGTCTGCCTTAAACGTGAGGTTCAGCCCCTTCGGCAGTATCAGGCTGAAAATCTGCTTTCCTGTCCAGTAAGGCTCGCCGTTCTCATCGTATCCTGCTGGATCTGGGATCTCATCGATATCAATCTTCTTCAGGACCTCCATGAGCTTCTCCTTGTCAAGCCTGCGTTCCTTGTGCGTTAGCAGGAAGCTTCCAGTGACATAATCGTGTATCCCGCCTATGATCGGGCCGCCGAATCTTGGGGAGAGGATGTTCTCCTGGACCCTCATCAAGATCTCGGCCTCTGCCCTTGCCTCCTCTGTCTGTGGCACATGCAGGTTCATCTCGTCGCCGTCGAAATCTGCGTTGTACGGAGGGCATACCGCTGGATTCAGCCTGAAAGTCTTGTACGGCATGACCTTTACCCTGTGCGCCATTATCGACATTCTGTGGAGCGAGGGCTGCCGGTTGAATAGAACTATGTCGCCGTCTGCGAGCTGCCTGTCCACTTTCCAGCCGACCTCGAGCTGCTGCGCAACCTCCTGGCAGTTCCTCTCGGTGACCTTTACCCTTCTACCATCGGCGCGCGTCACGTAATTGACACCAGGATGGTTGTCTGGCCCTCTCATCACGTACTTCCTGACGACCTCGATGTTTCTGGGGTTGACCATTATCGGAACCGTGAGCTCCTTTGCGACCTCGATCGGAACCCCCACCTCGTTGATCGAGAGATTTGGATCAGGAGATATCACTGTTCGCGCGCTGAAGTTGACCCGCTTTCCGGAGAGAGAGCCCCTGAACCTTCCCTCCTTGCCCTTGAGCCTCTGGGACAGGGTCTTGAGCGGCCGGCCGCTTCTGTGTCTGGCCGGAGGTACCCCGGAGACTGTGTTGTCCATGAATGTCGTGACATGATACTGAAGGAGCTCCCAGAGGTCCTCGATGATCAGCTGTGGCGCACCTGCCTCGCGGTTCTCCTGGAATCGCTGGTTTATTCTTATTATATCCACCAGCTTGTGCGTCAGATCATCCTCGCTTCTCTGTCCGCTCTCAAGCGTTATCGATGGTCTCATTGTGACCGGAGGCACAGGCAGCACTGTGAGTATCGTCCACTCAGGCCTTGCAGTCTCCGGATTCATCCCCATGACCATTATGTCCTCATCTGAGATCCTCTCGAACCTGTCTCTTATGTCAGCGGGCGTGAGCTTGTGTCCATCCTCAATATACGAGAGCGGCCGCTCGAACTTGATCTCCTTCTGCGGGGCGCCGCAGTATGGGCACTCCTTATGCTTCCTTGCCTCTGCGAAGACCCTGTTCACCACGTCCTCTGTGGGCTGCCCCAGATCTTCCAGCGTTCTTATCTGCCTGAGAAACTCCTTCTTCTCCACCTCGGAGAGCATGAGCTTTGAGCACTCCCTGCATATCGCTCTCAGTATCTTCCGGATGAGCTTCGCGAAGCCGACGTGTATCACCGGAGCCACGAGATCGATGTGCCCGAAGTGTCCCGGGCACTCCCCCGGCCTGCCGCCACATGTTCTGCACCGGAGACCTGGATCTATGACGCCGAGCCTGGGGTCCATCAGGCCCATCTCTATGGGAAAACCATCATCATCGTAGGTATCGGCCGTGATCACCTTTACGACACTCATCTTCCTGAACTCCTGCGGAGATATCAGGCCGAACCGTATCTTTCCAATCCTCTTTGGAACGGTCATTTCATCACCTAAACTGCATCCTCTAGCATGAGGCGCGGTGCCACGCCCAGCGACTTTATCTCGTCAAGCAGAAGCTTGAAAGCGTAGCTCATCTCCACAGGGTATATGTCAGAGTCCGTGCCGCACACGGGGCAGAGATCGATGTTTCTTCTTCGGTCATGAATCGCTATGACTCCGCACTTGCTGCACACGAGCTCCGTTACTTTATCCGATTCCTCGACGAGCCTCTCCTTCAGCGCGAGAGCGGCGCCGTGAGCAATGAGCACATCGCGCTCCATCTCTCCGAACCTGAGGCCGCCCTCTCTCGCCCTGCCCTCTGTTGGCTGCCTGGTGAGCACCTGCACGGGGCCGCGAGATCTCGCGTGCATCTTTCCGGTGACCATGTGGTACAGCTTCTGGTACAGGATCACCCCCACGAATATGTCGGCCTGAATCCTCTCGCCTGTCGCTCCATCGTACAGAACCTCTTTGCCGGTGTGGGCGAATCCGAGCCTTGTCAGAGCGCTCCTGAGATCATCCTCCTTCTCTCCCAGGAACGCGGTCGCATCTATGAACCTTCCCTCGAGCGAACCCACCTTTCCGCCGATCATCTCGAGGACGTGGCCAACCGTCATTCTTGACGGGATCGCATGGGGGTTGAGGAGAAGATCCGGAACCATCCCGCTCTCGCTGAATGGCATATCCTCCTGTGGGAGAAGAAGACCGACAACCCCCTTCTGGCCGTGGCGTGATGCGAACTTGTCTCCCAGCTCGGGTACCCTCTGGTCGCGGGTCTTGACCTTGGCGAGCCTGTTGCCATTCTGCGACTCAGTCAGGATGACCAGATCGACAACGCCCTTCTCGTTTGACCTCATCGTGACAGATGTCTCGCGCCTCTGCTGCGGGCTTATCCCGAACTCAGTCGGTTCCTCCAGGAACCTCGGCGGACTTGTCTTGCCTATGAGCACATCGTTGGGACCGACGTCTGCATTGGGATTCACCAGACCATCGGCATCGAGCTGGCCGTATGTCTCGGAGCCCCTGGCTCCCCTGACCTCGAGATCCGGAATTTCAAACTTGTCCTCCTGACCGCCGGGGTATTTCCTCTCCTCTGCCTCTGATACCCTGAAGAAGTGCGATCTGGCAAGCCCGCGCTCGACAGCGCTCCTGTTCATCACCAGAGCGTCCTCTATGTTGTACCCCTCGTATGCGAGAACAGCCACAACGAAGTTCTGGCCCGCGGGCCTCTTATCGAAGCCGATAGCCCTGGCGGTTCGTGTGCTCACAATTGGCTGCTGCGGGTAATGGAGGTAGTGGCCCCTCGTATCAGGCCTCAGGCGGAAGTTCGCCATCGGAAGACCGAGACACTGTTTGATCATGCCAGCGCCCATCGTGTTCCTCGGGCTAGCATTGTGCTCCGGATATGGAACGAGGGCTGTGCATATCCCCAGGATCAGAGATGGATCAACCTCGAGATGCGTGTGCTCCTCTGTTAGGTCCTTCTCCCAGATCGCTATGTAGGCATTCTCCTCCTCCTCGGCATCGAGATACTCGATTTTCCCCTCCCGAACCAGATCATCGAAGGTCGCCTCTCCGCTCTCAAGCCTTCGAATATCCTCCTCGGTGACGAGTGGCCTTCCGTTCTCCACGATGATCAGAGGCCTCCTCGCCCTTCCGGAGTCTGTATTGATCACAATCTCGTTTGTTCTGTCGTAGTATGCGACATTGATCTGGTTGCTTATAACGCCGGATCTTCTCAGGCGCCTTATCTCGGCCACGAGCTTCTCGGGATCAGGATGATGCCCGACGATCTCCCCGTTTATGAAAACCCTGGCCTCAGCCACCATAACCACCTACCGGCCTCACACCGAGATTGATCAGCATGGTCTTGACCTCCTCATAATCCTCAACGCCCTTTGATAGCTCCACACCCTGGGCGAAGTTCTTGACCAGACCGCAGTTCGGGCCCTCCGGGGTCTCGCTCGGGCATATCCTGCCCCACTGAGTCGCGTGGAGATCCCTGGCCTCGAAGTGCGGCTGCGATCTCGAGAGCGGCGATATGACCCTCCTGAGATGGCTCAGTGTTGCCATGTAATCAGTCCTATCCAAAAGCTGTGACACGCCGGTCCTGCCACCAACCCAGTTGCCTGTTGCAAGAGGATGTATCATTCTCTCCGTAAGAACATCAGCTCTCACTGTGGTAATGACATTCAGCTCCCGGTTCCGCATGCTGGCGCGCTCGAGCTGGTACTTGATATCCCTGGTGAGCCTGTTGAATGCTACCCGGAAGAGATCCTCCATCAAATCTCCTGAGAGCTTAAGCCTCTTGTTTGCATAGTGATCCTTGTCGTCCTCCCCTCTCTTCCCGAGCGCGAGCTCAAAGCACGCCTCAGCCATCCTCGAGAGGAAGAGTGCCTTCGCGTATCTGTCCTTCTCCTCGACGCCTATGTGTGGAAGCAGGTATCTGTCCAGGACATACGCAGCGCGCTTCTTCTGGTACTCCTTCGCCTGGCCGGCCGCGACCCTGTGGCCTATCTTCTCCAGAGCCTCCTCTGTTGTAGATACCTCAGCCTCCTCGAGGTTCTCAAGCATGAACTTCATGATCTCCGGGTTATCGGATACGGCCTTCACTATATCCATATCAGTCTCGAGTCCGAGCGCTCTGACGAGGGTCACGAAGTTTATTCTTCCAGCGACAGATGGGAAGGAGACCTCAAGTATCGATCGCTTGCCCCGCTCCACTATGACAAGAGACCTGTAGCCCTGCCTCTGGCTGAAGACCTTCGCCACCTCTATGAACTCGTCGTATCTCTGGTTGTACTCGACGAGTATCTTATTCGGCGCCAGATCCTCGAGCGTCATTATAACGCGCTCGGATCCGTTCACGATGAAGTATCCTCCGGGATCGAGTGGGTCCTCTCCGTAGGAGATCATCTCCTCCTCGCTCATTCCGCAGAGGTTGCAGACCTTGGACATCACCATTATCGGGAGCATGCCGATCATCGCCTCGACCGGCTCCTTTTCATCGCCCTTGTCGACGATTGACATCTCTAGCTTGATGGGCGATGCGTATGTCAGGTTTCTGAGACGGGCATCGTTCGGGTAGAGCCTCTCGATAGATCCATCTGCCTCCATGACCACAGGCCGCTCCACCCTGATTTTGCCGAGCTTGACGTAGGTGTTCTCGATGTTCGTCTCTATTATCCTGACCTCATCTATCACCTTCTGCAGACCTCTGTCTATAAATTCATTGAATGAGTTTATGTGGTGGTGTACCAGTTTGTCCTTGGTAAAATAGGCCCTGTAAAGAACGCTTCTGTCCAGCAAATCTTAAATCACCCTCTTCAATCGATAACGAGCCTGTAAAATATCGACTCCTTTGCCGTGGGGCTCTTGCGCTTTATCTTTATTATATCCCCTACCTTGGCGCCTATCTCCTTAGCCACTGGATCCGTGACGTGGATCTTCGGCAGGTGGCGCGCCTCAACACCGTACTGCATCAGGACCTGCTGTGCCTCCTCTGGAGTGAGGAGGATGTGTTCCGGTACCAGCTCATGATCCTGTACGGCAAACCGCTTCATCCGATCTCCTCCCAGAAAAACTACATACGGGCTCGGGGGGATTTGAACCCTCGGCCACCTGGTGTCTTCATAAAATTTAAAAGCCAGGCGCTCTGCCTAACTGAGCTACGAGCCCCCATGAGCATACGAGCCCACGAACCGCGAATGTTGAGCTGCACTGCTTCCCTGTTTAAAGAAACATGCATAAAGCTTTTTCCCTTTTATACGATCCTGACAAGCCTGGCTATCTCATCCCCGACATCAGATGTGGTGGAGCTGCCGCCGAGGTCGTAGGTTCTCACCCTCCCCTCACGCAGGTTGAGCTCTATGGCTTTTACTACGTCTCTGGCCGCCTGCTTCTCGCCAAGGTGCTCAAGGAGCATCGCACCAGCCCATATCGTTGCGATCGGGTTGATCTTGTTCATGCCCCTGTACTTCGGAGCGCTCCCGTGGATCGGCTCGAACATGCTCGTCCCATCCGGGTTCAGGTTTGCTCCGGGCGCAAGTCCGAGGCCGCCCTGTATCATCGCTCCGAGGTCTGTGATGATATCCCCGAACATGTTTGGCGCGACAACAACATCGAACCACTCTGGATTTTTTACAAACCACATCGTTATCGCATCGACGAAGTTGAAGTCTGTGGTGACCTCAGGGTATCCCTTTCCGATATCTTCGAAGATCTCGCGCCAGAATCCGTAGATATCGCTCAGAACGTTCGCCTTGTCCACGCTTGAGACATGCTTTCTTCTCTGCATCGCAAGGTCGAATGCGTACTTTATCACCCTGGTGCATCCTTCCCTCGAGACCATGCCTATCTGATATGCGATTTCATCGCTGTCAGAATCTATATCGAGGCCAAACTTCACGTTGTAGAGGGCTCTCTTCACCTCGAGATCAGCATGGCTCTTGCCGGATCTGGCCCTACCGCCCTGGCCTATGTAGAAGTCCTCTGTGTTCTCCCTCACCACCACAAAGTCTATGTCCTTCGGACCCTTGTCCTTGAGCGGCGTCCATACTCCCTCCAGGAGCTTTACGGGCCTGAGGTTTATGTACTGATCGAAGTAGAACCTCATCGCCAGGAGGATGCCCTTCTCGAGAACCCCTGGCTTCACTCTCGGATCACCTATAGCCCCGAGGTATATCGCTCTGTAACGCCCGAGCTCCTTAAGCGTATCCTCGCTCACGAGCTCCCCTGTCCTGAGGTAGTGATCCGCGCCCAGTGGATACTCGATCCACTCGATGCCGAAGCCGTGCTTGTCCGCAGCAGCCTCCAGCACCTTCTTGCCCTCTGCTATGATCTCCGGCCCTATGCCGTCGCCCGGTATTACAGGTACCTTGTAAATCATGCTCTCACCACCTGTCTCTTCGTGTAGTTCAACAGGCCTCCCGATCTCACTATCTCCTGTAGGAACGGGGGCAGCGGTGTTGTCGGATAAGACTCCTTCTTGGAGATGTTGTTAACAACGCCGTTCGAGATATCCACCACAACAGAGTCGCCATCGTCTATCTTCTCAGCATCCGCGCAGATGAGCAGCGGCAGCCCTATGTTTATCGAGTTCCTGAAGAATATCCTGGCGAAGGATCTTGCAACGACCGCCTCCACCCCAGCTGCCTTGATGGCGAGCGGAGCATGCTCTCTGGATGAACCGCACCCGAAGTTGGTTCCAGCGACTATGACATCTCCAGGTTGAACGCTCCCCGCGAACTCCGGCCTGATCCCCTCAAAGAGGTGCTTGGCCAGCTCCTCTGGATCATTTATCACAAGATACCGCCCAGGGATGATCACATCCGTGTCGATATCGTTTCCGAACTTCCAGGCTCGTGCCAAAATACCCATCTCCAACAGGTGGACTATCTACCAATAACAAAGCAGTATATTAAACTGATGGAGATGGGAGGTATGCGTCTGTACAGGAGCTGCCCGGACATCAATAGCTTATTCGCTTTGCTATATGGCGCATCCCTTTTTGGGTCGCGTACACGAGAGGATTCCTAAAAACCCGGCTTTTTGATATAAAACTACTTTGATAAAAGCGTGCATCGACATTAGTAGGTCATTAAACAGGAGGTTAATAGGAATCCTCACGAATAGCTGAACAGGCTATCAGGAACCAGCATCCACCGGCATAATGCTGCATGAACTCCATGAGGCGCACGCCTTTCAGCTTTTCCCCTGGATCACCTGCCTGGTACAGCATCCCCTGCTGATTCCTGCATGCCAGCGCAGCTGAGGCATACTTACTTGCAGGGAGAAGATCGGTGTGGAAACTCACTGGAGACACTCGCAGTGAAATGACCCGGGTCGTTGCAGTGTGCGATAAGCCTAAACATGGATGCACAAGAATGCAATAGTGAGGATTGAAGCATCTATTTCAGCAGCGCCATGGTACCACCGCATTGAACCCCTCACAGAAAGAGCCTGCCGGTGATTGTTATCCTGACCTCCTTCGTCTTGCCCCTCTGTGTCACATCCACCGCTTTGAGCTCTGCCAGAGTCGCAACCTGTCTGGATACAGAGCTTTCAGATATGTTAAGGCGTTTTGCTATATCCATTATGCTAGTTGGCTGGTGCTCCTCCACGTCTCTCAGAATCCTGAGAAACCTCTCATCAAGAGATGCTTTGATATTTGGAAGCTCGATCTCCTTGAGCGATCTGTCTATGTCACTGAAGTTCGTCGCCTTGTAGATCCTGTCGCAGACAGAGAGGCAGGCGATCGTGAAGGCCAGAAAAATCTCCCTCGGTCCGCCGGATAGGTTCACTATGAGCCTGCCCTCCGAGTTCCGAAGCAGGTCTCTGAGGGAGAGAACCATGCCCTCGAAATCCCTGTGATCAACCCTGTGAATCTGAAGATCGATGGAACTGTCGATCTGCAGAGAGAGATCCCTGATCGCCTGAACCGCAAGCTCGCCGCGCTTATCCCTCTCGTCCTCAGGACGCACCAGGACGATCCTGTCACCCCCTTCTATGCCGTACTTCACTATCAGGGAGATCAGCTGGGAGGAATCGAAACCTATGGGGGATATGTATGTCTTCATCGAATCCAGCTGGAATTTTATGCATAAATGCTTTTTTGTTGCATTTTTTGGACATTGACTAGTTTTGTTTTCAAATTTACGACATAAATGCAATTATCGACAGGTTTAAATCCTTGCACAACTACCCCCTATCAATGCCTCAGAAGATAACGCTGATAGCAAGGCCTGTAGAGTCATTTGAGGTACCATCAAGTGAGGGATATCAGCTCTATTCAGCGCTTCTCAACATAATAAGAGAGGTGGATGAGGACATCTCTGCGCACGTGCACGACTCCCATCTCAGCATGTCGCTGAGCCCGTTGCGCGGCGTCTTCATGCCGGGAGATCGCCCGAGGCACAAGAAGCTCGATCCAGCGCGCAGCTACTGCATGAAGATCGGCATAGCTGATTCCAGGGAAGGCGAGCTCTTCTCGTCAATAGTGAGACAGCTGGTCCTACGTGAGAGGAGCATCATGCTTGAGAGGGGCGAGCTGCAGGTCGAGAGGGTCAGCACATCGGCTTCAAGCTTTGAGGAGCTTCTGCGTTCATCTGATCGCGAGGATATGCATGTAGATATCAGGTTCATCTCGCCAACATGCATAAAGTACAGGAACAGCGGTGTCTACGAGATGTTCCCGCACCGTGAGGCCGTCTTCTCCTCCCTTCTGTCCAAATGGAATTCATCCTGTCCGGATGGATTCAGGATGGATATCGAGAGGGATGAGATGGCCAGGTTCATCATCGAGCGGCCGGTATCATATGAGACGCACAGCGCAATGGTGAACACAGTATTTGATCAGAGGAAGGGCCATCACAGACCGATCCTCAGGCCAGGGTTCACAGGCAGATGCATCTACACATTCACTGATGATGCACCCAGAGACGTGAGAAATGGAATAGTTGCGCTCTCGAGATTCGCTGAGTACAGCGGCATCGGAAGCGCGGTTGCACGGGGATGCGGTGCTGTCGAGGTGCGCATCTGCAGATCGGAAATATCGCCACAGGCGGATAGATAGCTCTTTTGGAAAACCCGAAAGGGATCGCATCATTCAACCGTCTGCAGTATATCGCTCGCTTTCGTCGAGCTGTGATCTGCATGGGCGGTTTTTGAAGCACTCGCTGTTCAGGTTCTGCACCTTTTTAGATAGTCCTGACCGATAGATCAGGGCCTAAATGAGGTGGTGGATACATGAGCAGAAATGCTGAGCTTGCTTTGGGTATAGTGGGAGGGCTGTTCGGAATACTGACCGGAATAATCGTCATGTTCATAGGAGGTATCGGCGGTGCGGTCGGCGCAGAGGGTGCTGAGACTGTGACAGTGCTGGGCTTCGGCGCCATACTCTTCGGCATAACTGGCATCGTGGGCGGCGCGCTCGTGACACACAACCACAGAGCAGGGGGAGCGCTGATGCTTCTCAGCGGCATACTCGGCTTCGTGACGACATCCGCTTTCTGGATAATTGCGGGTCTCATACTGATCGCCGGCGGAATACTGGCGCTGAGATCGCATCCCCCAGAAGACCAGCGGAGCAGCAGGGCGGCCGCCTGAGTGCAGCCGCACATCTTTCATTATTCTCTGGAAGGATGAAGTTCTTCGCATGCTCGAGCTCAGGTAGTCTACCTTCTTTGAGTTGATCTTGATGGGCCGGCTCCCTGAGATGTGTTTATTTCGAACGCCGTCGGCATGAAAATCGACATCCATGACCTGTTAATACTTTCCGACGCCTTACAGCGCTGTTGATGGCTATGAATCTCCTGTAGCTATTGCTTTTGCATTTATCCACACGTCGTAGGTAGACTACCCAAGCTCAACAAGAGCGAATATCGAAACGCTATAGCCCGGCTTTCTTCAGCTCCTCCCTCAGCGCGGGAAGTCTCCGGTTGCGCTCGCGGAGATCGAGTATGTATCTCTCCCATTCCTCACCCCTCCCCGAATGCCGGTAAAGATCACGCATGCGGATGAAGTATCTGCAGGCCCGCTGGTAGTTATCCCGCCCGCGTGCGCCGATCAGCTTCTCCGCAAGGGCGCGGTAGATCTCCAGAGCAGCATCAGGGCACTCATCCTCCGCGGCCCGCGCCGCGCTCTCGATGAGGTCTGCATCCCCGGTGTTGAGGATACGTCTCTCTAAAATCATCTTCGCCGATTCGATCGCCCGATCAATCTCCCCCTCGTCCGAGTAGATCTTCAGGAGCAGATCATGCCTGCCTCCAGCTATCAGAGAATCGTGCAGCTGAGATCTCAGATGCTCCCATGTGCCGAGCTCCCTGGCGATGCCTCGCAGATCCTGATACCTTGAAAATGTCGGATGAATCTGAAAGAGCTGCCTGCTCAACTCCATAGCGCCAGAGAGCTCGCCTCTCTCCAGGTACCGATCTTTGAGCCAGTCCATCATGAACCAGCTGCCGGTGTTCTCAATTTGCCTCGCAACAAGCCGCTCCGCGATGTCCCTGTGTCCGTGGGCCAAGAAGATATCTGCGAGCCTGAGCAGCCTCTTGTCATCCACCCATTTCGTCTCGGCTACAGCCTCATCCAGCCGACCGATGGAGAGCAGCCGATCCACCAGCTGCTCCAGGAGACCCATCTTCCGGCACAGCTCCAGAAACATCTCGTCATCCAGATCCTCGCCCTCCAGCTCAAGCAGAAGCTCTCCATATCTGCGGTGCTGCCAGTCATCCAGCGCATCGCCAGCGGATACATCCTGAATCCAGGATGCGAAGATGCGCCGCTCCTCAGGGGATGCATGCTTTAAGATGATCTCGACCACATCATCGCTCAGCCCAACCCCGCCGAGGTCCGTATCATATCTTATTATATCGAAGAGCGCCCGCAGCATCTCCTTCCTGAGTGCTGGATCGTCAGAGCCCTCCAGGCAGAGCCCCAGCCCCTCCGCGCACTTCTGCACCACCTCGCAGAGCAGCCCCTCGGCATCCTGGAACTCCTCGTACCTGGAGAGGACCTCAAGGACCACGCCAATGTAAACAGCTGCCGCACTGGCGGGGTCCTCCTGAGCAAGGAACCCGGATCCGGCATCCAGGATATCCTTCAGATCATTCGCGATTGCTTCCTCGACATCCCAGCCGTAATCCGCGCGCCGGAATATCGCTGCTGCGCGGCTGCGATAAACATCAGGCTTCACAGGCATGTGGCGCCTGCCCTTTAGTGGGGATACCAGCAGCGCCTCCAGCTCCGGCCGCTGGGCCAGCATGCGCCTGACGAGCGCGATGAGCTCGTCTCTGCTCATTCTCCCCAGGACCGCATCCGGATCCTCGATCTCTCTGAATTCGTCCCTGCGATGGATCCATGTCAGAAGCAACGCGGCGATGTGCTTGCAGTCGCCATCCTCGCCCACCGGACAGGAGCAGTGCGATTCTATGATCCCCTTGGAATCGAATGTGACTTGAACCCTGTATGGCTGGGGCTGCGAGCCCTCGCAGTATGCCTTGAGCCTCATTTCCTGAAGACGTGCATCAAAGACAGCGCCATCAAGAAAATAGCGATAGCCGCGCTCGAAGCTCCTGGGTCCCACCAGCGCACGAACATCATCCTCGCTCAGATCAGGAAGCATGATATCGCTTCATGAGATGGAGGTATTTAAAGAAAATGACAGAAGTGATACATCCAGCTGCTGGATGTGGGAACCCTTCTCATCAATCGCCCAGCAGCCGGTCCACGAGCCACTGCGGGTCGAACTTCACGAGGTCCGGGTAATCCTGGCCCACGCCCAGGAACAGGATGGGCTTTCCTGTGACATATGCGATCGATATCGCGGATCCGCCCTTTGCATCAGCATCCGTCTTCGTCAGTATCGTGCCCGTGATCGGGACGGACTCATTGAAGAGCCTGGCCCTCTCAACCGCGTCATTTCCAGCGATCGCCTCGTCCACGAATATGAGCATGTCAGGCTTTGTCACCCTCACGATCTTCTTCATCTGGTCCATGAGGTTTATGTTCGTGTGAAGCCTGCCTGCTGTATCAGCAAGCACAACATCCTTCTTATGTGCCTTCGCATACTCGATGGCATCGAATATGACAGCAGCCGGATCCCCGCCGGTCTTGTGCTTTATGACCTTGAGATCCAGACGCTGCCCGTGGGTCTCGAGCTGCTCTATTGCCCCTGCCCTGAATGTATCGCCAGCCGCTAGAACCACAGAGTAGCCACGATCCCTGAGGTACCTGGCGACCTTCGCTATGCTGGTGGTCTTGCCTGTGCCGTTGACTCCGACGAAGAGTATCTTCACGGGCTTTGGAGCGTTTTTTATGAACTCATCAAAGTCGAAGACGTTCTTTGATAAGACCTTGAGAAGTGCCGCCCGGAGCGCGCTCTCAACCAGATCGCCTGTGTCTGATCCGATCTTCTTCCTGCTTCCTACGAGAGAGCTCTTCACGGAACTCACGATCTCCTCTGCAACAGGCAGAGCCACATCGCTCTCGAGGAGAGCCATCTCCAGGCCCCACAGAGGCTCCTCGAGATCCTTCTCGTCGAGAATGACCTCTCTCTCGAAGATCAGGGACCTGGCCTTATCCACAATGGATATCTTTGGAGGTGGAACTGCCTCAACCTGTGGATTTGGGGCTGCTGATCTGCTCTCAGCGGTTTTCACGGGGGTCTCAGGCGCAGGTCTCATATCCTGCTGAGCTGCCGCGGGCTCTGATTTGTTGCCTATTATCGGTATGCTTCCCGCAGCCTTCTCCAGGATCTTGGTTGTTATGGATTCCTTGAAGCCCGAGAGCTTCTCCTTGAGCTTATTGAACAAACCCTTCGCTCCCACCCTGCTTCTGCAGCTCTCTCTCCAGGCGCTCAAGAGCAACCTGGATTCTGGCCATCTCCTGCTCGATCTTCGCCAGCGCCTCGTTTATCTTCTTCGAGCTCTCAGAGATGGCGTTCCTTCTAGCCCTGAGCATCTCCATCGCCTCGCCAGCGGGCTTCTCTATGGAGACGCCCCCGCCCACATTCACCACAACTTTATCTTTAGAGGAGAGCTTCGCATAGGCGAACGATCCAGAGCCGATCGGAACGAGCATCTCCTGCCCTTCAGCTGCCTTTGAGAGGGCTCCTATGGCGCTTATGGCCTTGTCCAGACCCTCTGCGGTCATCTGTATGAGGCCCAGCTCCCTCACGAGGGATTCGGCCTCCGCCTGGTACTGCTGGTATGCGACTATGAGCTGGCGCGCCTGGTTCTCAGGCGACTGTGGCTTACCACTCACCAGCCCTCACCTCATCGATTTTTATCAGGCCGCGCTTCAGGCCATGCTTGCTTCCCATCAGAGAGTAGGCCCATTCGATGGCTACCCTCTCATTGGGGCACTCCAGAACCTTGGTGAACTTCTGCCAGACATTGCCGATGAAGCTGGCCTTGTAACGCCCTGTTACAATATACTTACCCATATCCATCACTCCAGAAATCCAAGAGCATCCTCAATTCTGCCAAGCTCGGGGCCCGTGGTCTCCAGACCTGCCATATACCCCCGGCTGTTCGCCAGCAGCCCGGAGCCGACGAGCGGAGACCCGAAGTTTACCGTGCCGACATCGACCGGAAGCCCGAAGAGATCCTCAAGCACGCCTATCTCCTCTGCAGATATCCTGGGATGTGCAAGTATGCCCTTGTTTGTCGCCACAGCCGTCATCCCGACGGTCTTCAGCCCGCCTATGGTGCCCCTGCGCACGACGACACCCAGCGTATCAGAGATGACCTCACATGCGCTGTCGCTGAGGCCTGGATGAACGAGCGCTGCATTGTCATTTGCCAGTATGACATTCCCTGCAGCTGTTATCTTCCCGGGCAGCCTTGCAACCCTGCCGTGCTCCTCAAGCACCCTGATCTCGTCGTCTGTGGCGTACCTGGTCACCACGAATCCCTCGGAGTTCGCACATATCAGTGAGCCGAGCACAGAGCTGCAGCCGATGACGGTGACCACTGGCTCCACATCCAGGCCGGCGCTGAGCATCTCCACGCTCCGCTCACTCGCCTCCGGTGGCACCAGCACGAGCGACTCGGTGCATCTTGCAAATACCCCCAGGAGGGAGCTTCCAGCGACCTGTGTGCGTCTATCTGCCACCTGCAAGCTCCGCCTCAACTCTGCCATCGTCGAACTTTACCGCCTTCACCCTGATCCTGCAGGGGGGCTTCTCATTGCTCCTGGCCCAGATCATCTCATTCAGGGCGTTGTCTATGCTGATCTTATTCAGCGGGGCCTTCATGTGCCTGGAGAGATAGCTCTTCAGCTCTGAAACCGCCCTTTTCGCCCTTCTCCACCTCGGCACTCGCTTGACATGCCTGAGTGGAACTGTGTATACCTGCTCAACCTCCATAAATGCTCACTCCAACGAGCTCCTTCTCCAGTGGCGCCTCTTCGGGTGTGATACAACCCTGCGCTTCGTCTTCATTATGACCCAGAGAGGCACCCTCTGGTTCTGCCTAAGAGCCTTGGCAAGCCGTATCTTCTTCGGCTTCATCTTCTTGCTCAAAACAACTTCCTCCGAACAACTCTGGAATGCGTGTGATTTGCAGGGAATATCCTGTCGACCTCGCTCTGGCCATACCGCTCTGCAAGCGCATATCTCAAGCCGACCTCGAAATCAGAGGCCGGATACCTGTCGCTAGGCAGCACCTCGAACTCGAGGTATTTGCTGGCCATCTCATTTATCGCCCTCCAGCCCCAGCCTGCAAGCGGTCTCAGATAGTGCATTTTGTGCCTGTCCTCCAGGCTCCTTATGGAGCTCGCGGTCATGACCGGGGCTCTATCATCCCTGCGTGTGCCGTCTGCGACATACTCGCAGCTCTCCGCCAGGATCTCGACAGCGCACATGTGGACGTAGTTCAGGGCATTGTTCGGGTACCCATCCCTCCGGAGCATCTCAAGACCCGTCTCCAGGACCTCCGCGTCTAGGATCTCGACCCGATGGGGATGGCCTATGGCCTTGGCTGCCCTTGCAGCCACTTCCCATGCTCTGTCATGCCCGAAGCTGAACGTCACAAGCTCGATCTCGTCGAAGAACGGCTCAAGCAGTATCGCAGTCAGCCCGCTATCCTTCCCGCCGCTGAACAGAGTGGTGACCTTCATCCTCAGATCCGCCGGATGTTGATATCTCTCTTCTTAGGCTGGGCCTGTCTCAGTATGGCCTTCAGCTGCTCATCTGTTATCGCTGACCTTATGCGTCCGCTCTGTGCGAGCATGATAAGCTGGGCCTCTATCTGAGCTACAAACTCAGGCCTTGTCATGCGGATGCTGCTCAGCCGCTCTCTGGCCTCGGGCGTCAGTATGGCCCTGAGTATCGCCTGCTTCTTGGCCTCGAGCTCCTGCTGCATCTGCTCCTGCTGCGCTGCATACAGCTGGGACTCGAGCTGCCGTCTCTGCAGCTCCTCAAGCCTCTTGCGTCTCAGATCTGCCAGCTCATCGTCCATATCTCAATACCTCGCCAGTTCGGGAATCTTCTCCACCAGTCTCATCTTGACCCTGTGGGCGATATCGTCCAGAAAGGCCTGGCCCTCAGGTGTGATATGTCTCCCGTCCTTCTGCTTCTTGACGTATCCGGCCTTTTCGAGCTGCTGAAGCGCCTCTCTTATAACAGAGCCGCTTCCCTTGACCGATCTGCCTGTGGCCACCCGGTTCTTGGTCTTCCCACCGTAATGCGTCCTGAGCCTGGACACGCCCACTGGCCCGTCGACATAGACATGGCGGAGTATCGATGCACATCTCACGTACCACCAGTCAGCATTGCTGGGTGGCATCTCCGTATGCACTCCAGTCTTCACGTACGCGGCCCATGCAGGCGGCGTGATCTTGCCGCTCGCCTTCAGCTCCTCAGCAACCGCGTTTATCAGATCTGCTGGAGGCACATCATAAACAGTTGTCAAATCCTTCAATCCTCCACGATGATAAGGAACGGACCAGGAAACTTAAAAACAAAACAAGTATAAATGCTTTTTCCGTAGGCAGCTGGGCATCTCCAGATGTTGCGATATGATATCAATAGAGCAATTCAGCCCGGGTTTGTGGACCCTCCGGGATGCACGGTTAGCGAATCAGGGAGGAGCAGCTGACGCAACCGTGCTGCGAGCAAAGACGATCGCCAGACGGACTGCATGCCGCTCTTATGAGCTGAAACTTCAATCTCGTGTCATGCTCTGGTACACACGTTCCAGAAGCGGGAGGGGAGAGATGCTGTTCATCTCCAGGGCCAGCTCCTCAGGGCCCAGACCGAGGGCGATGCCGGCAAGCTGTGTGATGTAGAGCACAGGCATCCCGAGATCAACGCCGTATCGCCGCTCTATCGCGCCCTGCTTCGCATCCAGCATGAGATGGCAGAGGGGGCACACCACCATGATCGCATCAGCGCCCGCCCGCTTCGCGCTCAGCAGTATGTGATACGTGCTCTCGAGCGCTGCATCCTCTCTGGGCATGAATATCGGGCCGCCACAGCAGAGCATCTTGAGCGGCGACTCGAGAGGCTCAGCGCCCAGCATTTTCACCATATCCTCAAGCACCCTCGGGTGCTCCGGGCTGTCGATACCGTTACCGGGTCTGGTGAGGAGACAGCCGTAGTAGGGCGAGACCTTTAGGCAGCTGAGCTTTATGGGGAGCTCTCTGTTCGCAAGAGACTCTGAAAGCATCTCAACAACATGCATGACCCGCGTGCTTTTGTATCTCCTCTCCAGAAGAGAATTCACGCGTGCGCGCAGGCCGTTATCCTCAAGGCGGCGAATCGCATTGCGCAGGTTGCTGTAGCATATGGAGCACGTCGTCATCACCGGCAGCTCGCTCTGTGTCAGGTTTCTGGCTGCGAGGCCAACGGCGAGCGTCTCGTTTGGCACATGGGTTGCTCCGCAGCAGCTCCAGTCATCCAGCTCGATCAGCTCTATTCCGAGAACCCTTGCGACAGATCTCGTGGAGATATCATACTCGCGCCCTGTCGCCTTCGATACACAGCCAGGATAGTATGCGATCTCAGTCATTTCCAAGCTCCCTGAAGATGCGCTCGATCTCATCCATGCCCTTCACCACGCCCGCATTCAGTGATACCTTGCCTCGGGAGAGAAGCTCTATACCCATCTCCATTATCGGAACTGCAGCATCTGGATTTCTGAGAGCGTATGCAGCTGAGAGCAAGACCTCGGATATCCTGCCTCTGCTCCTGATCTGATCCATGAAGATTTTCTCAAAGGATGCATCTCTGCTCACACTACCCTCACGCTCGCAGATCTGCCTGAGCGCTGAGATCACCGCCTTCGGCCTTATCCCCCTGGGACATCTTACCGTGCATAAGAGACACGATGTGCAGAGCCAGATGGATTCGCTGGCAAGCGCCTCACTCTTTCTGCCCTCAAGAACCAGATGGACCAGCTTTCTTATGCTGTTGTCCATCAGATGAGCTGTGGAGCAGCTGGAGGAGCACGTGCCGCACTGGATGCATGTCCTGATCTCATCTCCCGCGAGCCTGATGACCTCCTCTGTGAATGCGACCTCACTCATCCAGACTCCTCCTGAGCAATCCTGGCTGCTATCTTCCTCCTCGCCTCCTCGACAGGCGCTCTCTCCCATAGGTACCTCACCTTCGGCTTCCTCATCGCCACATCTATTCTCGCGAGAGCCTCATCGATCCGCCTGAGAAGCTCGGGGTCGCGCTCTGGAGCTTCGATCTTCGGCGGTGGGGGCCTCTCGATGGCCGGAGGCATCAGCGTTCCTGAGACATCATACCGCCTCTTCTCGCCTGTGAGTATCGCATTTATCGCATCCCTCCACTCTGAGGCCCAAGGTGTCTCCTTTATCGGCGTGTGAGATACCTTTGTCCTTGTCACATCTATGCCGAAGAGATGACACGCTCTCGAGCATGCGCCGCAGAGTATGCACTGAGCCTCAACAACTCCAATCCTGCCCTGATCATCGACGTACCAGCAGTCGGTGGGGCAGACGTTAAAGCAGCCGTGGCATCCGATCGGATCGCATTTCACAAGGCGATCACTGACTAGTTTTATCTCGCCCTCGAACGGCTTGACAACATCCATCGCGTCATACGGGCATACTATCGCGCACCTGCTGCATCCGATGCATTTTTCCTGGTCCACATCTATGCTACCTTTGAGGTCGAGTGTCGCATCGAGAGGCTCCCCCTTTACAGATATCGCCTCCTCAGGGCATATGCCCACGCAAAGCCCGCAGTAGTCGCATAGATCCTCATCGACCAGGAGCTGCTCATACGGCCTGAGATCCCTCGGATCGGGCTTCTTTTCGAGAAGCACAAACGCCTTGCAGAACCTGGCGCATATCCCGCAGAGGTTGCACTTCTCCCTGTCGACAGATATCTCCCCCTCGATGCCCTCTCTGAGCGGCCCGAAGTCCTCCCTGGTTCTGTTGAACACAACGGTTATCGCCTCTGTCGGGCACACAGGCTCGCATAATGTGCACGGCAGACACCTCTCGTTCGGCTCCGCTTTTCTGAGAAGTCTTGGATACCGATCATCAGTCTTGATATCGACATCGTTTACCGTGAACCTGTACGCATTCACCGGACAGAAGTTCGCGCACATCCCGCAGAAGACGCATGCATCAAGATCTATGAGCACGGGCGGCGCATCAAGGCCGGTTGCAATCTCAAGGAGGGGCCCCGGCTGAAGGGCCTTTGTCGGGCAGAGGGAGATGCAGATGCCGCACCCGTTGCAGATCTTGTAATCGTAGTCAAGGATCTTGGTGATCTCCCCGCTCCTCTGCCTGCATATTACATGAGAGCCCTCAACATCCATATCCTTCTGTATCTCCAGCATGCTCAGACCTTCCCTGAGGGCAGCGCGGCCGCAAGCTCTGTCCCGACCGGACCGAGATCCCTGAGCTCCTCGACGAACTCCTCTATCTTCCTCGCAAGTACATCCCCCTCGCTCGCCGCGCACCATGCTATCTTGAGCCGTCTCGGATCGATCCCTATCTCCCTGAGAAGACCCCTGAGGACCTCCACCCGCTGGAGGGCGTGCAGGTTTCCTTTCACGTAGTGGCATTCCCCTATGCGGCATCCTGCTATGAGAACACCATCAGCGCCGCGCCTGAGCGCCTCGAGCACAAAGCTGGGATCGACCCTGCCTGCGCACATCACTCTTATTATGCGGATGTTCGTCGGGTACTGTATCCTGGAGGTGCCTGCGAGATCCGCTCCTGCATAGCTGCACCAGTTGCACAGAAACCCAACTATGAATGGATACTCGCCCTTTACAGCGGTGGCGGCCCTGATCTGGGCCAGGATCTGCTCGTCCGAGAAGAGACGCATCTCTATCGCATCAACCGGGCATGCTGCAGCACATGTGCCGCATCCCTTGCATCTAGCTTCATCGACGAAAGCTGTATCCTTCACGCTTATCGCCCTGCTCGGGCATGTGTCGACGCAGAGCTTGCAGCCTATGCATTTCTCCCTGTCCACGAATGCGACTGTTGGATCCAGTTCGATCTCGCCCTTGAAGAGCAGCTGCATCGCCTTCGATGCTGCAGCGCTCCCCTGGGCTATCGAGACCTGTATCTCCTTCGGCCCAGACGCGCATCCTGCTATGAAAACCCCATCTATGTGAGCCTCCACAGGTCGCATCTTCGGGTGGGCGATCTCGAAGAACCTGTCAGGCCTTCTTGATAGCCCCAGTAGATTGCCCACTACCTCAGCATCCCTGTTCGCCTCAAGCCCGATGGAGAGCACAACGAGATCGTATCTTTTCATGATGGTCTTTCCAAGAAAAGTGTCCTCGTAGTGGATGTAGAGACCATCATCGCCCTCCTCCACAGAGGAGACGCGTCCGCGGATGAAGTTTATGCCGAGCCTCTGCGCCCGGAGGTAGAACTCCTCGTACCCCTCGCCCCCGGCCCTTATGTCTATGTAGTGTATCGAGACATCCGCATCAGGATATCTTTCCTTGATGAGCTGTGCGTTCTTCAGGGATGCCATGCAGCAGATCCTGGAGCAGTACGGGTTCCCCACGGTATGGTCTCTCGATCCCACGCACTGTATGAATGCAACGGATCTTGCGATCTCCCCTGTTGAGGGTCTTACGATCTCACCTCTTGTGGGGCCAGCCGCGTTCAGCATTCTCTCAATCTGGAGCGTGGTCACAACATCCCTGTACCTCCCGAAGCCGTACTCCTCCTTCCTGGATGCATCGAACGGCTGCCATCCGGTGGCGACTATTATCGCCCCAACGTCCAGCTTGAACTCCTCAGGTTGCTGATCGTACTTCACCGCGTCCGCTGGGCAGGCCTCTGCGCAGAGCCCGCAGCCTATGCATGCATTTGTGTCTATACATGCCACAAGCGGCACAGACTGCGGGATCGCCATGTAAATCGCCTTCCGCTTCCCCAGACCAAAATCGTACTCGTTAGGGACCTCTACAGGGCATGCGCCAGAGCACTCATTTATGCAGCCCTTGCAGAGCGTCGGATCCACGTACCGCGGCTTCGTGACCCCAGTCACCCTGAAGTGGCCCACAGTCCCCTCGATCGCGAGTATCTCAGAGTATGTCATGAGCCTTATCATGGGGTTTGCGTAGACCTCGGCCATCTTTGGCGCAAGTACACAGATCGAACAGTCGTTTGTCGGGAATACATCTGTGAGAAGAGCCATGTAGCCGCCGATGGTGGGCCGTCGCTCAACCAGGTACACCCTCAGGCCCGCATTCGCAAGATCGAGCGCAGCAGAGATTCCTGCCACGCCCCCGCCTATCACAAGCACGTCCCTGCTCACGGGTATGCTCTCAGTCTCAAGTGGGCGAAGCAGAGATGCCTTGGCGACGGCCATAGATATGAGGTCCTTCGCCTTCTGAGTCGCCAGAGCTGGCGATTCCATGTGGACCCAGGAGCACTGCTCCCTGATGTTCGCCATCTCCAGCATGTACTGGTTGAGACCAGCCTCGGTTATGGTCCTGCGGAACGTAGGCTCATGAAGGCGGGGGGAGCATGCTGCAACCACTACTGCATCGAGCTTGAGCTCTGCTATATCGCTCTTTATGGTGTTCTGGCCGGCATCAGAGCATGTGAACTGTATGTCACGGGCCACAACAACATTCGGAAGCGTCTCAGCAAAGCGCCTGAGCTCCTCGACATCGAGGGTGGCCGCTATATTGAGCCCGCAGTGGCAGATGTAAACCCCGATGCGCATCGGCCTCTCAGAGGAATCCATCCATCACTGAGTTCACCTGATCTAACATATATCTGGCGGTGCAGTTGCACACAACTGCGTTGGGCATACGAACTCCCGCTCACGTCCTTTGACCAGACCGTGCGTACTCGATGAGCTTAGATTGTATGAACTCGCCTGTTATCACAGTCCCCCTGCACGTGCCGAGATTTATTGCGATCAGCATCCCCACAACAGCACCATCCTGAAATACTGGGGTGCCGCTGTCTCCGGGGCCCGGCAGGTTCCCAGGCTGGAGCACGACATATGCTATGCTCCAGGATGCATCAGTTATCCTGCAGCCCATATGCCTGGCGCTGTTGATCAGCTCCGCATCCCCCAGCTTGGGTCTGGCCAACTTCGTGGGCTCGCATGGGCCGAGAACGAGAAAGAATGCCAGATCCGCATCGCTGCAGTAGTGAATGACCCTGGAGCGGTGAGGTCCTATCCTCAGCACATCCGTTCCCGAGTATCGAAATATGTGCGCTGGGACCACACCCAGGTAACCCCCTCTGTAGGGGTAGAATGCTGAGACCACACCTCCGGATACGCCGGATATGAACTGATCGCCGGCCCTGAGCATAATCTGGACCCTCTTGAAGCCATTCAGATCTGCATCCCGAGCGGATAGCTTATTGCTTCCAGAGCTGTTGCATTAAGACCGGATGTGAGCCTGCAGGATAGGTAGTCTCCTGAGAACCATATACTCAGAGACCGCGATCTCCGCCCATCTCCGCAGATCACATGTGCCATAAATCTCGCTGACCCTATCTGTATCTCATTCTTGAGATATGACCGCATCGCATGCATCTTATCACAAGAATGCCATCTCTAAGCCTGACCATCCGCTGCGCAGGCGACAGATACCCCATGCAGCTCTTGCAGAACAGGCGCTTCATCTCTCTTGTCGGTCTGACCCTGAGGCGCATCCCGATTCTCAGAGCCAGCTCAACGTACCTGTCGCTTCTCTCCGGATGCGCCTCTGCACTGGCTCTGGCCAGCTCGAAGAGCCTCTCCATTCGCTGCCTTGCGATATCCTTCAGTAGATGTGCCTGCCGCCTCTTCACATCTGACCAGGGGATGATTTGATATAAAAGCTATTTCCAGTGGATCCTGGATGAAGAGAGTCAATGTGCGTATAGAGCCCGAGATGCTGGAGTATATAAAATCAAAAAAAACGGATCTGAGGATAGCAACTACCTGCGAGGGTCCTCTGATATTCTCCATAAAAACAAGCCCTCCGAAGGAGACGGATTTCTACATGGAGGTTGAGGGGAAGAAGATCTACATCTCAGCTGTCCAGGCACCGCTGATAAAATCAATAGACAGTAGGATGCTCCCCCGCTGCGCTCTCGAAAGAAGATAGCAGAGAGCTCTCGATTACATCGTTATGCTCAGAGATCAGGATCATCGGCTCTCAAGCCAGCTCTTCAGCGCTTTCATGGACCTCCCCCTGTGCGAGATCATGTTCTTCTCCTCGAGGTCCATCTCCGCAAGGGTCCTGCCACCGACCTCGAATATCGGATCGTAGCCAAACCCGCCGGAGCCACGCGCCTCGAACCCGATCCTTCCGTGGAGCTCACCTTTAAACAGAACCGGCTCCATCCCCGGGGCCGAGTACCCCACGACAGATCTGAAGGATGCAGCGCGATGCTCAACCCCATCCATGAGCCTGAGTATGCCGCTGTTCCCTATTGTCCTCTGGACGTAAGCGGAATAGACTCCAGGGAACCCATTCAGAGCCTCGATGAAGAGTCCGGCATCCTCTATGATGAACGGCGAATCAAGCCTGGAGGATAGCTCCTTCAGCCCAAAAAGCACAACCTCCTCCAGCGTGTCAGCCTGGATCTCAGTGTAACCCAGATCTGCCTGAACAATGCCCCCCAGTATCCTCTGCGCCTCAACGAACTTTCCCCTGTTGCTTGTAATAAAGAGAATCATGATGCGATGCACCATCCATGAGTATTTAATCTCACAAGTGGAGGCAATGATGATGCGGCTCGATATCTATCTTGTGGAGATCGCCGGATCCAGATCGAAGGCCGTGCACCTTATCAAGAGTGGGAAGGTCACGGTGAACGGCACAGTGTGCAGGAAGCAATCCTACAGGGTCAAGCCTGCTGACAGGGTTGAGATCGTTGAGTGCTTCAGGTATGTCAGCAGAGGCGGCTACAAGATAGAGGCCGTGCTCCACGATAGATCTGATGAGATCCGGGGCCTGAGCGTCCTGGATGTTGGCTGCTCCGCAGGTGGCTTCTCTGACTTCTTTCTTCAGCATGGCGCGGCCAGGGTTGTGGGGATCGATATTGCAGAGGATTGCGTGGACCCTGCGATACTAGGCGATCCCAGATTCAGGTTCATCGGCGGGGTCGATGCGAGATATTCCGAGGAGCTTTTAAAGCATTTAGGAGATGAGCGGTTCGATATCATCTCAGTGGATGTGAGCAATGTCTCTCTTAGAGATGTGCTCCCGAACCTGAAGGGATTTCTGAGAAGCAAAGGAAGGATCGTGGCGCTCTTCAAGCCGCCGTATGAGATCGAGGGCGGTCACAGAGAGGAGAACATCGAGAGGGCAAGGGACAGCTTCGAGCGGTGGCTCGAGCCTGAGTTCGAGGTGATTCATGCATGCCCCTCGCCAATACGGGGAGGACCGAAGAACAGGGGCACGGTCGAGTACCTTTATCTGCTGAGGCCCAGGCAGGATGAGAACCGGACGTGACCTGCTCGGTGCCTAAGTTCCCATAATTTAGGCATATGGATCCGTGGAATACTGATTATTTGTAGGTCACTCTTGTGTGTTCAGCAACTTAGAGGGCACGCATACTGGTTGCTGGATGCACTAATTCAATCGCCAGGAGCACATAGCAGGAACAGTGCCTCTCAAAGCAAGTCATCAAATGGATAAGAGCTTTGTGTGTAATGGCACAGCTATCTTCCAAGAAAAGCAGCATCATTCGCCACATTTTCGTCTCACCTTGCCTAAAGATTAGGATCTCAGTTCGGATAGGCACTGATCCTGCTGTGCGCTCCTGGTGAAAGAATGAGCGCTTCCAGCAAACACCTTGCAGGACCATAAGCTGCGAGACACGTAGAGCGCCCATATTTACAATCGATCGCCTGTGGAGCTTTTGGGATGACTAAGAGCATCATCCCCGCTGTTTGCTGCAGCCGGCTCAAGAAAGGTACCGCATATCCTGCAGTATCTCGCATCCTCCTCATGCCACTCCTGACCGCATCCAATGCAGGTATACTTCTTTCGGGGAGCAGAGATCCACTCTCTGAAGATCCTGCTCACCTGTATGGGTATCAGAATTATGCCGGAAATGATCATCATCAGCGTGACAAGACGACCGGCTCCTGAGACGGGGACGATATCACCGAAGCCGACAGTCGCGACTGCGACCACTGTGAAGTAGAACGCATCGCCGAAGTTATTGACCTTAGAATTAACAGGGCTCTCGGCAAAGTAGAAGAGACCGGAGTATATAAAAAATATTATTATTACAATGAAGACAAGCCGTGCGACATTCAGCATCTTCAGGCTGATTATTCCAAAGAGGAGATGATCCTCGGCTATGAACCTGAGGAACCTGAATATCCTGAAGACGGCCATGATTCTTATGGTCTGGATGAAGCGCAGATCTACATAAAAACCGGAGAGCGGAAGCACCAGCAATATGAGAGTTGGCATTATGGCGACAAGGTCTATCAGGCTGTAGACATCCTTAACGTAACTCCAGCGATCTGGTGCACCATAAAACCTGAGAAGGTACTCGATCACGAATATGAATATGATCGCAACCTCAACCCTCCAGAGCATTAACGATATGCGGGGCGAGAGCGGATACGTCTCGATGACGAAAAGCGCCACAACCAGGATGTTCAGAGCGATGATGGCTATGTCTATGGCCCTGCCCAGTGGCGTCTGGAAGTCTATCATGTAAAACTGTATTGTCTCCCTGAGGCTCCTGGTGCCTGCGCACCCATCAGTTTTTCCAGACATGCAGATCGATGATGTTTATTTTAGGAGGATGTGATGAAGGCGTCTGTGGACCGGCCCCTGTAAAGAATCCATCTGTTCAGGTACATGAAAGGTACATCGATCAGGGCCACTAGCCATTTGGTTATGGTGATTCCTATGATGAGAGGAATCACAGGCATGACCCCATAGAATGCGATTGTTATGAAGAGCGTTGAGTCGATCAGCATTGCAGGTATCGAACTCAACGCGTTCCTTGCCCAGAGATGGCGACCCTTCGTCTTGGACTTGAACCATGCAAAAACCACTGCATCGAGGTTCTCGCTCACCATGAAGGCGACCCAGGAGGCCAGGACGATCCTGGGCACCTGCCCGAGCAGCATCTCGATCGCATCCTGCTGATGAAAGAACGGCGCTGGCGGAAGCACCACAACAATCCAGGAGAAGAGGGAGATCATTATCTGGGATAGAAACGCTATGCTGATCATCCTTCTGGTCTCGTGGAGCCCGAACATCTCGTTCACCACATCTGTTAGGAGAAACGTCACGCTGAATACTATCACCACAGCAGGGGCGTAGAATGTTCCCACAACGAGATCGAACGCTGCGGTCTTGGCTGCAGCTATGTTCGAGAATATGCCGAATGCCACATAGATGCCGATGAGCATGTCAGAGCGGCCGAACCGGCGGGCATACCATGACCCCAGGATG
Source organism: Methanothrix sp. (assembly GCF_026419855.1). GTDB lineage: Archaea > Halobacteriota > Methanosarcinia > Methanotrichales > Methanotrichaceae > Methanothrix_B. Next base: position 4,945 of record NZ_JAOAKP010000010.1, on the reverse strand, counting down.
GTGAATGAGCTCACGAGCGCGATCCAGAGCAGCAGGAGTGTGAACATATCAGGCCAACCAGCGCCGGTGTGTGCAAAGCATACCGGCAATTTTGATCTTCATCCCTCGGGATGCGAATTCTACCGGAGGTTCTGCCCATAGAGGGGGCTGCGCCCAAGATGGCGCAGATGTTCCAGCTCTGCAGATCGCGCCAAAAGTTGATATGCCTGTCGGTTACATCCGTCTACGATACAGATCTCTGCCTGTATCTCCAGGTGGTGAGAATGAAGGTACTTGGCATAAACTCCAGCCCCAGAGGGGAGAGGAGCCAGACCCTGAGGCTCGTCAGGGCGGCGCTTGATGGCGCCAGATCAGAGGGAGCTGAGGTCGAGATGGTGGATGTGTGTAAGCTGAGAATAGAGTACTGCAACGCATGCGGAGTCTGCTATGCAAAGGGCGAGTGCACGCATAAGGATGACTTCAATCAGATATACAAAAAGATCCTCGAATGCGATGGCTTTGTCATCGGCTCTCCTAACTACTTCAGGAGTGTGACTGCCCAGCTCAAGACGCTCATAGACAGGATGGCGGATGCGGTACACTGCCAGCTTCTCCTTGGCAAGTACGGATGCGCTGTGGCCACTGCCGGCGGTCAGGCATACGATGAGGTCCTCGATTATCTGGGCAGGATAATAGTTGGATTCGGGGCATCATATGTTGGCGGCGCAGGAGGGGCGCCGGCCATCCCGGGATCGATGGAAGATGCTGAGAAGAGGGCTCGCGAGCTCGGAGTGGATCTGGTGCATGCGATCACAGAGAGGAGACGTTACCCTGAGCAGGACAGGGTTCACGATGAGATGAAATCCAGGTTTAAAGCTCTCGTGAGCATGAACAGGGACGCCTGGACGCACGAGTATGAGTACTGGAAGAGCAAGGGCTGGCTGTGAACTTGCACGAGACGAAACCCTCCGGGGCTATCATGCGCACAGGCAGATCTGAGATCTGCAAGATGGGCGCGTTTGCGACCGCTGAGGTGAACCTCGATGGCAGCGGAGCCGCGAACGCCTCCACAGGCTCAGGATTCATGGACCACATGCTCCATTCGATGGCAAAGCTGGGGTCGATCGACATCAGCGCATCCGCTGGCGGAAACTCCCTTTACAGGTACTCGCTCCTGGGATCGGTGATTGGGGCTTCGCTCGATCAGGCGCTGGGCGAGAGGAGCGGGATAAGAAGATACGGGTTTGCAGCCATTCCAATGGACGATGCGCTTGCGGAGGTGGCCCTGGATCTCGGCGGAAGGGCGTACCTGGTGATGAAAGGATCGTTTCACGGGGAGATCATCGGGGACCTGAACGCCTTCGAGATAAAAGCGATGCTTAAAGGCATCACTGACTGCGGAAGGCTGACGCTACACGTAAGGTTCGAGGGGGAGAACGACCACCACATCGCAGAGAGCATATTCAAGGCGCTAGGGCTCGCGATCCGCAGCGCCGTGGAGCCGGGATCGCCCGGGGTTCTGAGCACGAAGGGGGTGATCTGAGATCCCATACCTATTCCACGTCATTCAGTAAATCCGGCTGTGTGTTTTATATATGGTGCACGGAGAGGAGATCTCGTGAAGAGTTAATAGCGCCTGTGAAGCTCAACCCAGCTCTCCTTTGAACGTCTCGATCGCCCTCGCACAATTCCTAAGAAGCTCTGCTGCGAGGTGCTGCGACGGCCAGGATCCCAGACCGCAGTCAGGACCTGCATATCTTACTAGATCACCAAACATCCGCACAGCCCGCTCGAGCCTCTTCCTGATGACCTCCGGGGACTCCATCCTGAGTATCTCCGCCTCGAGCCTCTCCGGCTGCTCCCAGAGGTTTGTGCCGAGCCTCTCGTTGAGCCTCGCGACCATCGAGAGGATGTCTGTCCTTGCTATCCCTGCTCTGATGAACGTATCGTTCTCCACAAGCACCTTGCGATCGATGATATCAAGATAGTCAGGATGCGACGCTGACTCAACGCCGATGACATTTATGCCTGGAACCCGAGCGCAGAGCTCTGCGTGAACCGGAGAGTGCAGATGCACCTGAACATCGACCCTCCCAGCGCATCCCCTGCTCGCAATCTCGAGCGCTTTGATGATCACATCCTCTGAGAAGACTATGCTGGAGCTGATCCCCAGGCTCGGCTCGTCGATCGAGATAACAGTCACATCGATGCCAAGTCGCCGTGCTTTATCGATGGCGCTTTCCACGAAGCGCGAGACACTCTCCGCCATGTTGAGGAGCAGATCCTCGTAGCCTGTCGATCCGAATTCGGATATGTAAAGCTCAAGAGGTCCTGTGACACAGACACGAATGTTTCGTCCGATAGATTTGAGGGCATCAAGCTCTTTTATATCTGCAGCATCCCTGCGGATCAGATACGGCCCCTCTGTGGTCTCAGGGGATCTCATGGGGTCCATGAACATGCCTATCATATCCCTGAGCTGCGGATACGTCGGTACCTGGACGCCAGCGGAGATCTTCATCTCCATTATCCTTCTCACAAGAGAGAGGTACTCCTCTCCGCTCATACTGTCAATTCTGGCATGCGGAAAGCTCCCTATGTCATCAAATCTCATAGAATCTCCTGGGGGTGTAGGGTAGCGGAAACCCCGCCATTCAGGGCGGTGAGAAGCACACCCCACCAAGTGATACTTATCCTTCTGTACAGAATATCCACTCCTGAGATGCATTCAGACTGCGAAGACTCTCTCCTGGGGAGAAGCGGTTGAAATTCGGAATGACGACATGCCTATCGGAGCACCCGAATCCGCAGCGATGCAGAAGCTGAAACCTCCATTTGATGAGCTGCTCCAGGGCCGCTGCTCTCCAGAGCTCTGTCCTGCAAACAGATCTCAACCGGCTTACTGTCTCGGACATGTCGGATTCTCCGCATGGCGCCAGGAACTAGCTCCGGCATTCAGGCCGGAGTATTCGACCGAAGACATCTGAGGTATTTTTTGAGGGACTCATAGGATCCGCTGATGTGCTCGATATGCTCCTCCAGGCTGTCGAGCTCTGCCATCGCTCTCGGGAGCGGAGGCGTCACTCCAATCACACGAACGATCTCCTCCGGGAACTTCGCTGGATCCGCGGTCTCCAGCGAGACGGACGGCTCCCAGCGCTCGACCTCGTCGAAATATCTCATGAGCCCCGCCCATCCGACGGCGCCATGCGGCTCTAAGAGCACTCCATGGCGCTCGTATGCATCCTTTATCGTCTTTCTAGTCTCATCATCGCTCACCGAGACCGCGAACATGTCCCTTCGCATCGCATCGAGATCCGGCTGCTTCCTCACATCACCCCTCTCATCCATCCAGCCACCGTAAAGTGCGAACACCCTGGCGAGGTTGCTCGGATGGCCCACGTTCATAGCATTTGAGATGCAGTTCCTGCTGGGCCGAATCGGTCTGTAAACGCCTGTGCGCATGAACACAGGGAATTCATCATTCTCGTTTGTCGCTACGACGAAACGCCTCACAGGCAGCCCCATCCGCATAGCGATGAGTCCGCCCATCAGGTTGCCGAAATTGCCGCTTGGCACTGATACGACAATCTTTTCGCCCTCAGAGATCCTGGAGTATGCGTAGAAGTAGTAGACCGCCTGAGGCAGGAGCCTTCCGACATTTATAGAGTTCGCTGACGAGAGGTTGAGGGCTCTCAGCTCAGGATCTGCAAATGCTCTCTTGACGAGAGCCTGGCAGTCATCGAACTTGCCGTCCACTGCCAGAGCGTGCACGTTTCCGCCGAGCGTCGTCATCTGCTTTCTCTGCCGCTCGGTGACCTCCTCCCTCGGGTAGAGAACGACAACCCGAACGTTGCTCAGGCCGTAGAATGCATGGGCCACAGCGCTGCCTGTGTCCCCTGATGTTGCTGTCAGTACGATTATGCTCCTGCCCTCCCTTTCCAGGAAGTACTGGACGAGCCTGCCCATCAGCCTGGCAGCAAAATCCTTGAAGGAGCAGGTTGGCCCCCGATCCAGGCGCATGATATGGGCCCGATCGAAGACCTTCTCGATAGGTACATCGAAGTTGTATGCATCCTCTAATATGGAAATGAGATCCTCTTTTGGGATGAGATCGCCGATATACGGGCTCAAAACCCTGTACGCAATCTCAGGATAATTCATTTCGGGGAAACGCGAGATCACATCTGCGCTGATCCTCGGGATGTGCTCTGGCATGTAAAGACCCATATCTGGAGCCTGGCCTGATAGCAGGGCCTGCCTGAAGTCGACACGCTCCGGCGAGCCGTTTGTGCTGTAGAACATAAGGTTGGTCATGCTGCTGAGAGTTGGAACGTGATCTATTAAAATCTGTGCGGTCACAGGGCGATCCGAACCAGCCATGACCCCCAACGAACCGCTGAAGGTTGTGTCACTATCAGCATCCTGCAGCACGACCTCACGAAGATATCGACCGCATGGGGCCTGTTACAGGCGCCTGCTGCTGACTATGCGCAGTCGCGCTGCATGCTGTGGATTCAAATCTGGTGCACAGCTCTGAACAGCGAGCATGATCGGAAGGCGTCTATCTGTCACCAGTGACTGTCACCAGTGAAGTTATAACGCTCGCATCCATGGCGACTCAAATACATGTGCAGATCGTAACCGCTCGGATCGCAGGCAGGAACTTATTGCTTGTTTATTGCTTGTTCGCTCTTGTGTGTTCAGCAACTTAGATGTCAAGCATACTGGTTGCTGGATGCACTCATTCATTCGCCGGGAGCACATAGTGGGAACAGTGCCCCTCAAAGCAAGTCATCAAATGGATAAGAGCGTGCTTGTTTTGCATGCCAGCCAACACCGGGTAATCTACCTTCGTTGAGTTGATCTTGATGGGCCAGCTCCTTGAGATGTGTTTTTTTGAACGCTGCCGACATGGAAATCGACATCCGAGACCTGTGAATACCTGTCCGACGCCTTACAGCGC
>NZ_JAOAKP010000110.1 GCF_026419855.1 Methanothrix sp. | reverse complement strand
GCACGCATACTGGTTGCTGGATGCACTAATTCAATCGCCAGGAGCACATAGCGGGAACAGTGTCTCTCCAAGCAAGTCATCAAATGGATAAGAGCGAACACATTTTGGGAAGCCAGCCCATTTGGGATCAACTCAACAAAGGTAGACTACCCATTTCTGCGAATCCGCTAATTCAACTGTATGAGCCATAATGTTTTCAAACAAGTGGCGTTCCAAAGGAGAGATCCTCCAGCTCCAGAACCTTTCTCCAGACGGAGCGGCAGGTGCAATCGACGTTCAGGCAGGATCTGCTCTGGTTCAGCGAGAACGATCTTATCGCATCTGCAACGCACCCATCACATATGCCGCAGTTATGTGGGCCTCTCTTCGCTCCCGCACCCACAGGATCGCATATCATCGGAACTCCCAGCGAGGACTCGCGGAGAACCTCAACCGCTGACCAGAGCCATGGTGGTCTGTAACTGCCGCGCTGCCACATTCTCTCAAGCGGTGTGTTCCTCTGGACGTTGCAGAGGTTCAGTGAGATGATATCAGAGTAGGGCTCTGCGTCTCTCGCAGACCTCATTGCATCAACGATCGCTTCCCTCTCAGAGAGCCCTGGTGGCTTGAGGAGGAGGTAGGTCTTCACGCGCCCCCCGAGGGAGTGTATGAGATCAGCGGCTTTCGCGAAATCCGAGAACGTGAATCCCTTGTTTATAAGATGCAACCTCACAAGATCGCTCGAGCTCTCCAGACCAATACCTATCTCCACGTCCATGAACCCCAGGATCTGCTCGAGAGCATTGCGATCGATGTACTCCGGCCTCGACTCGATCACAAGTCTTCTAACATCCATATCTCTCAGCGATCTGAGTATCTCCAGCCGCGCTGGCTCAGGAACCTCTGCTGGATCGAGAAAGCTGCCGCTGGTGTAGATCTTGACTAGCTCCGCCCCCTCTGCTTTCTTGAGTACAGACGTGAACTGCGCGATGATGTCCTCAACGCTCGCATCGACCCCCTCCTGGGCATATCCGCACATCACGCACCGGTTCCATCTGCAGCCTCTGGTCCTGAGTATCACTGTGGTGGATTCGACAACCCTTCCATCGAGAAGATCCCTGCCGCGCCAGACCGCAACAGGTGACCGCGCGCTCTTCATCGATCTACCTGAGATACTGCATTGCGCTTATAGCTGCCGATGCGCCCGAGCCGACTGCGGTTGCGACCTGCATTCTTCCCCCTGTGACATCTCCGGCTGCAAAAACTCCTGGCATGGACGTCTCCTGTGTGAGACGGTTGACCTTCACAAACCCTCCCTCGGTCAGCTCAAGCCCGAGCTCTTTTGCGAGAGCTGTGTTTGGAGATACCCCCATCTCCACGAATATGCCATCCACCTTGAGAGATCTCGGCGTCCCTCCGACCACGAACTCGATGCCGCTGACGAACTCATCTCCGATTATGCGTTTTACCTCAACGCCAAATGTCTGTGTTATATTTTTAATGCCCTTCAGCCGATCGAGGTACACCGCCTCTGCAACAAGCCTCTCCCTCGGACAGAGGAGATGAACCCTGCTGCATATGTTCGAGAGGTAAAGCAGCGCCCGGGCTGCGCCGTTGCCGTAGCCGACGACGGCGGTCGTTCTGCCCCTGAATAGAGCGCCATCACAGTAAACGCAGTATGACAGGCCTCTTGTGACGTATTTCTCCTCACCAGGCACCCCCAGCTTCCGGTGGCTCGCGCCTGTCGCCAGGATCAGGGCTCTGCAGACGTACTCCCAGCTCTCGGTCTTGATCCTGAACGTGTCATCCAGGTGGACTATCTTCTCGACCATCTCCTGCCTGTACTCTGCCCCGTACTTCTGCGCCTGGAAGAGCATCCTCTCCGAGAGCTCGATGCCCTGAATGCCATCAGGAAATCCAGGATAATTCTCGTAAATTCCGCCCATGGATTGCTGCGATGTGTATATGTTGCCCAGTATCAATGTCTTCATGCCACCCCTGGCGCAGTACATACCGGCAGTCAGACCAGCCGGACCGGCACCCACAACAATGACGTCATACAAGGGAAGACACCAAAGTTATTTTGCTGGTTAATGGTAGATAATACGATCGCTCAGCTCCTGATATGGGTGGGCTCCGTCAATCCATCGCACAGCATTGGTCATCGGTTAAGGGATCACATGCAACATAATGCGATGTATATTTAATCGCTCTTGTGTGTTCAGCAACTTAGAGGGCAACGCATACTGGTTGCTGGATACACCCATTCATTCGCCAGGAGCAC
>NZ_JAOAKP010000109.1 GCF_026419855.1 Methanothrix sp. | reverse complement strand
AAGAAGACTCTGTACTTTGGAGTGTACGTTCCACCACCTGCTGAGATCACAGTGGTCGTGTTCGACGATAGGAACCGCAACGGAATAAGAGATTCTGGAGAGCGCGGTGTACCTGAATGGGAGGTCAGGATCTCCGGACCGGAGTCGTACAATGCGTCGGCACTCACAAACGCGGCTGGAGAAGTGGTCAGGCGGCTAAATGAGGGCCAGTACAGGATAATAGCCTCTCCAAGACCTGAGTGGATCTTCACCACAAATCCAGAGAGCAGCGTGTTCTTGAGGTCCGGAGAACGGCATAGGGTTGAGATCGGGGTTGTCGGTCCACAGTACATAATCTGCTACTATGATAATAACGTCAACGGCCAGCAGGACGTAAGCGAGCCAGGACTTGAAAACTGGATATTCGATATAAAGGACGCATCAGGAAATCTAATCGCATCGAGATCGACCGATTCAAGGGGAAGAATACTCATAAGCAACCTGCCTGCCGGAAGATACACGGTAACTGAGAGGATAAGTAGCAGCGAGTGGTATAACACAACCCCATCGACCTTAACTGCAGATATCCCAGGTCACGATCTCTACTTCGGAAACGATATGTACCGCAAGCTGAGAATCTTCAAGTTCAACGACTCGAACAACAATAAAGCGTTTGATGCAAACGAAGATGCACTGAGCGGCTGGGAGTTCCAGGTAGATGGTCAGGCGAATGTAACTGACGGCAATGGCATAGCAGAATTCAGGGTGAGAGCTAATCGGGAGTACGCGGTTAGCGAGAGTATAACAAGCTATCAGAGTCGGGCTGGCTGGCAGAACAGCACCCCCAGAGAGATCAGGGTATTCATCAAACCAGATGATGTATTGAAGGAAGTTCAATTCGGAAACCACAAGATACCCACAGTTCCACAACCGGAAACGGTTCTGAGAACAATCGTCTACCATGACAAGGATGGGGATGGATCACTAGACTCCGGAGAGACCCCGATACCGAATGTGAGCTTGCAGATCACAAACCTGGATCTCACATTCGCGCCTATTGCTCGTGTGGTCACAGATGCAAATGGCAGAGCTGATTACATATGTCAGGGTGGCAGATACAGCGTGGAGCTGTTGCTTCCCGATGGCTGGTGCTCGAACATGTCGATTATGAAGACTGCAGATGTTAAGAAAGGAACTACAACTACTATGGAGTTCGGGCTGGTTAATTGTTGTGATGGCTGTTGTAACTGTGAGTACAGGTACCGGCCAGAGAAGACCAACATGACGTTCAGGGTGGAGGATGGGAATCTCATAGTGAGAAAGTCCATAGACCCGTGGGTGCTCACACCAGATGATCACGATATGTGCTCTGGAGGACTGATAAACTACACAATAACAGTCAGTGCACGGCCAGTTATGGGTCAGACCGATCTGGTCCTCGCTGTGGACACTTCGGGAAGCATAATCGAGACAGATTACAGTACTCTGGCAAGAATAGATGAGGGCATTGCATCATTCGTGGAGAATATGCAGAGATCCTTTAGCTCCGGCCTCAGGATAGGCCTTGTAAGCTGGGACAGCAATATCGACGAGAGCGTCATGCCCACCACCAGATACACGGATGTTCTGAACGCCAGCCACATGCTGAGTGCCAACAGCCAGGAACTCACAATGTACCACGTCGGGATGAACGAGAGCATATCAGCTCTGAATGCGGATCCGAGAAGCGATGCGAGGAAGGTCATAGTATTCATAACAGATGCGAGGAATGAGTACGAGCCGTTCATCACACTACCAGAACCGGGTGTAAGGGTGTATGTGCTGCTCCTGGGCGGAGTTCAGATGAATGACACATACCGGATGTTGAGTGATGTGGTGGGCAGGTATAACGGTCGGATATTCATGGTGAACACCTCGCAGGATATCGTCTCGGCGCTGAGCAGCATAACATCTGATTGCCTGCTTGCAGAGGGCTCGATCAGAGATATTGAGATAAGGGATACACTGCCATCATATCTGAGACCTCTGGACACAGGAACCGTAAGGGGCAATCTGACGAAAAACATGGATGGCATATCATGGAGCACAAGAACTCTGAGCTGGAGGATACCTGCCCTGAAATACGGAGATAGCTGGAGCACAACCTTCAGGGTAGTTTTCTGCTGGAAGCTGCAGTCGAATGTTGTTCTGAGTGAGAAAGGCATACCGGTAACATCAGAGATATCATA
>NZ_JAOAKP010000108.1 GCF_026419855.1 Methanothrix sp. | reverse complement strand
ATTCATAGCCATCAACCGCGCTGTAAGGCATCGGACAGGTATTAACAGGTCCAGGATGTCGATTTTCATGTCGACAGTGTTGCCATGATTCCGTGTGTGGCCCATATCAAGCGCATCTGTCATAACCGCTCGTCGACAATGGCCAGCTCTTCCATATCATACAGCACCCCGCAGTAAGCCACCATGTCGTCATAGGTATGCGATGAACATGCGCGTTCGGCGCGCGGGGCAAAGTTTATTTACCGTAAATGCAGCTAGTTCACCGTTCGAGGTAAGAAATTATCATGGAGCTGGAGAATCTTCGATTCGGTACGGAGCTGCTGAAGCGCGGCTTCGCCAAGATGCAGAAGGGTGGAGTCATCATGGACGTCACCACCCCCGAGCAGGCCATGATCGCTGAGGAGGCCGGAGCTGTCGCTGTTATGGCACTACATGCGGTTCCTGCTGATATCAGAAAGATGGGCGGCGTTGCCAGGATGGCAGATCCAAAGGTCATCGAGGAGATCATCGATGCGGTGACCATACCAGTAATGGCCAAGGTGAGGATCGGCCATTTCGTCGAGGCTCAGATCCTGGAGGCGATTGGGGTGGACATGATCGACGAGTCGGAGGTTCTCACCCCTGCAGATGAGTTCCATATCGACAAGACAAAATTCAAGGTACCGTTCGTATGCGGCGCCAGGAACCTCGGCGAGGCCCTAAGGCGTATCAAGGAAGGCGCGGCCATGATACGGACCAAGGGCGAGGCAGGCACAGGTGACGTCAGCCAGGCCGTGAGGCACATGAAGATGATCATGGGCGACATACGGAAGCTCAAGGGCATGAACAGCGAGGAGCTGATGAGGTTCGCGCGTGAGATCGAGGCTGACCCGGAGCTGGTCGCTGAGTGTGCTCGTCTGCAGCGGTTGCCTGTGGTCAACTTCGCGGCAGGTGGCATAGCAACACCAGCAGATGCAGCTCTGATGATGCAGCTCGGTGCAGATGGTGTCTTCGTCGGCTCCGGCATATTCAAGTCCGAGAACCCGGAGGCTATGGCTGCAGCGATAGTCGAGGCTGTGCATCACTACGATGAGCCGGAGGTTCTGGCCAGGGTCTCCAGAGGTCTTGGAAGGCCGATGAAGGGCATAGACGTCGGCACCCTTCAGGAAGGAGAGGCGCTGCAGGCGAGAGGATGGTGAGACGGCTCTTCTCAGAGGTCTGGGCTTCTGCCTGGGAGGTAACGTGAGAAGGATAGGGGTCATAGCCCTCCAGGGAGACGTCTCGGAGCATATCAGCGCTGTAGAGGCGGCAGGCGGTCAGGCCGTCCCTGTACGGCGTGCGGGCATCATACCCACATGCTCCGGCATAGTGATCCCTGGAGGCGAGAGCACAACGATCAGCAGACAGCTCGAGAAAACAGGAATAGCCGCCGAGATCAAGCAGGCTGCTGAGAATGATGTGCCTGTGCTCGCGACATGTGCTGGACTGGTGCTTGCCGCAAAGGAGATTGATGCAGGCGACGTCAGACCCCTCGGGCTGATTGATATCTCGGTGGGGAGAAACGCCTTCGGCCCGCAGCGCGAGTCTTTTGAGGCGGAGATAGATGTTGCAGGGTTTGACAGGCCTTACAGAGCTGTCTTCATCCGTGCGCCCGTTGTCCTGAGATGCGGAGATGGTGTGCAGGAGCTTGCACGCTTTGGCGGCCGCACTGTAGCAGTCAGGCAGAGAAAGATCATAGGTCTTGCGTTCCATCCCGAGCTCACCGGAGATCTCCGGTTCCACAGGATGCTATTAGAGATGGCCTGAGGTGGTTATATCTTCGATGGCAGGTTCGCTGTGAAAAGCTACGATGAGTTGCGCAGTGAGATGGAGGATCTACTGAAGCGTTCTGAACAGCTAAGAGCAGAGTCAGCATCTGCCATTGAGGAGTCTGATTCCCTTCGGAAGAGGTCTGTGGATATGAGGCAGCTCGATCCTGAGCAGGCTGAGGCCCTCTGGATCGAGTCTGAGGAGCTCAGGACAAAGGCCAGGGAACTCATGCGCGAGTCGGTGGAGCTGCGCATAAAGGCAGCTGACATAAAGCACCGCCTCGATATACACGAGCAGATAGAGTCGATACCGGATAAGGCCGAGAAGCTCTGGAGAAAGGCTGTGAGAGGTTAGCATATCCGCGAGTCGCAGGGCAGAGTGGGTGGGTCTTTTATACTCCTTTGCGTCACTTCATATAAGCCAACGCTCTTGTTTCTTTAGCAACTTAGATGTCTAGCAAGCAGGTTGCTGGAATCGCACATTCATTTTTCGAGAACGCA
>NZ_JAOAKP010000107.1 GCF_026419855.1 Methanothrix sp. | reverse complement strand
ATAAAATCGTGTATGAAGTGTGATATATCCAGAAGATTTTAAATTGGCTTATATGAAGTGGCGCAAAGGACTATAATTTCGAATCCAGAATCGGGATCCTCCGGCCCTGTTTGAGATGAAAATGACCTGAGATGTTTTGGACTCCTATGATAATAGCCTCTGCTCGCCAGAGGCAGCACATACCAAAAACGTATTTACTTCTGCAGCAGAACTTCACTGGGGTGGTCCACTGCCGACAATAAGCGAGAAGATCCTTAGCCGGGCATCAGGAACTGAAGCAGAGGCGGGAGATATTGTCGATGCAGAGATAGACTATGCGATGTCGCATGACGGCACAAGCGTTCTCGCCATAAAAGCATTCAGGGAGATGGGATCTGAGAAGGTCTGGGATCCCGGCAGGATAGTAATACCATTTGATCACATCGTGCCAGCAAACAACGAGACAGCTGCGACGCTTCAGGCCGAGGTGAGGAGATGGGCAAGGGCCCAGGGGATCGAGAACTTCTATGACTGCGGCCATGGCATATGCCACCAGGTGTTCTGCGAGATGGGATTCGCTCTTCCCGGAGCGCTCGTCGTGGGCGCTGACTCTCACTCATGCACCTATGGCGCCCTTGGTGCATTCGGAACAGGCGTCGGCGCAACAGACATGGCCGAGATCTACTCCAGAGGAAGGCTCTGGTTCAGGGTGCCTGAGACGATATGCATGCGCCTTGAGGGCACGCTGGGGGAGATGGTATCAGCAAAGGATCTCGCGCTCTTCGTGGTTAAGGAGATGGGAGCGGATGGAGCCAACTACATGGCTGTGGAGTTCGTCGGCGGGGCTGTGGAGAGGCTGAGCATATCAGGCAGAATGACCCTCTGCAACATGGGTGTTGAGATGGGGGCAAAGGCTGCAATTGTACCACCGGACGCAAGCGTTGACGCATACCTGGCGGGAAGGGCCAGGCGTCCCTACACGCACATCCACTCAGACCCGGGATCATACTTCAAAGAGATAGAGTACGATGTGAGCGATCTCCCACCAGTGGTCGCGGCTCCATACCGAGTTGACAATGTTCATCCCGTCACAGACCTCGCCGGAATCGAGGTGGACCAGGTCTTCATAGGCACATGTACCAACGGAAGGCTGGAGGATCTGGAGGTCGCAGCCCGGATCATGAAAGACAGAAGGGTGAAGGTCAGGACCCTTGTGATCCCTGCATCCAGAGAGGTATACCTCGCTGCCCTGAGATCAGGGATCATGGAGACACTTGTCAGGGCCGGCGCGATGATCGGGCCTCCAGGATGCGGTCCATGCCTTGGAGCGCACATGGGAGTTCTGGGTGATGGAGAGGTCTGTTTATCCACATCCAACAGAAACTTCCCCGGAAGGATGGGCAGAAATGGAAGGGTCTACCTGGCATCGCCTGCAACCGCTGCAGCCACATCGATCACAGGAAAGATCACAGATCCAAGGGACATATGAGGTTTGATCTCCACATCCACTCCAGGTACTCCGATGGCAGGGCGAGCGTAGAGGAGATACTGAGGGTTGCGAGGAGAAAGTGTCTCTCTGGGCTCGCTGTGACCGATCACAACACGCTCGATGGCTCGAGGGCTGCGCTGAGGATCGGGAGATCGAGATACAAGGAGATTATTGTCGTAAGAGGTGTTGAAATCGATACCTCTGAGGGGCATCTGATAATCCTGGGTGTTGATGAGATGCCAGTGTTGGGAAACACACCAGAGGAGACGATCGAGGAGACGCACGATCTCGGGGGGATAGCGGTACTGCCGCATCCATACCATCTCTTCAGGCACTCCATCGGAAGAATTCCACATGTGGACGCTGTGGAGGTCTGCAACTCGAAGTACATCCTGGGAATATCGAATCTGAGAGCGAGGCTGGAAGCCAGAAGGTTGGGCATACCGATGGTTGCGGGCAGCGACGCCCATCTGGCAGAGACCGTCGGCCTGGGCGTCACAATCCTGGACGCTGCGAGCGAGGATGATGTGCTGGAGGAGATAAGAAAGAACAGAACGCGGATAGACTGCTGCAGAACTCCCTTTGGGATTGTGGCAAAGAGGCTCGCAAAGAAGATCTACAGAAGGGTCAGACAGTAAATGTGCACAGACTCCTGCCGGCGGATCGTTCCGATAATTGCCACTGGAGAATGAAGTAATGCTTCCAGCACACGTGCATGAGGCAATCTGCACGAAATTTATCGCTTCGCTCTTGTGTGTTCAGCAACTTAGGGGGCAAACGCACCGGTTGCTGGATTCACTCATTCATTCACCAGGAGCACAT
>NZ_JAOAKP010000106.1 GCF_026419855.1 Methanothrix sp. | reverse complement strand
GCTCTACACAGACCTCGATGAGGGCGCGGTCTCGTTCAGGCGGCCATGCATCCTGAATGGCATCGAGAGCATGCCGCACCGCCCCGACCTGCTCGACAGAGTCATATATATCGAGTTGCCGCGGCTTGATGAGACCAGACGCGTGCCTGAGTCGCAGATCCTAGCCGCAGTCAAGGCGTACATGCCACAGATCTGGGGGCTGCTGTGCGATGCCGCGGCCGAGGGTCTGAGGAACCGCGAGCGCGTAAGTCGTGAGCTACAGGGCAAGTTGCCGCGAATGGCCGACTTCTCGATATGGGTCGTATCATGTGAGCCCAGGATGCCCTGGCAGCCGGGCGAGTTCCTCAATTCGTACCGGGGCAACATACACGATTCGATGGTGGCGATTATCGAGGCGGACCGGCTGGCGATCGCTGTGAGCCAGCTGGCACACGACTGCGTGAAGGGCGGGAGCGCCTACATCGGGTCCGCCAGGCAGTTGTACGAGGAGCTGTGCAGGGTCGCGGGCGTTGACCCCCTGAGACCACCCCGGGATTGGCCACCCACGCCCAAAGCAATGGGCTACAAGTTGAGCCGGCTGGCACCCGTCCTGAGGTCGTGGGGGGTCGATGTCAAGAAGCGCAGAGTCGAGAGCGGCAGTGAGTATCAGCTCACACTCCTGCACCCAATGAGCGAGAACATCGTGTCCTGGGAACGAGTCTCACAGATGTCGATTAAGGTCAAACGCGACGTCGAGCCGGTGGACGTCGAGGAGGTCGACCTGCGCTGACTTGCAATGAGCTTGCAAAGCTTGCAACATGAACTAAACGTTGCAAGCCAAAAATCGATAGCAGTGGAGGCCGGCTTGCAACGCTTGCAACACTTGCAATGTTTTCTCCTTTTAGTGTTTTGATAAAGAGAGAATAGTGGAGAGAGAAGAGAGAAGTGTAAATAAAACATAAAAGTGGGGGAAACTTTGCAAGCTTTGCAAGCGTTGCAAGCCGATGGCGACCGATAGTGTTTCTGGGCTTGCAATCTTGACTCGACATTGCAAGCCAGTTGCAATCCTTGCAAGCCGCTCGCAGCGCCGCAGCCGCTTACGCTCGCCCGATCCATCCTCCGACGGAGATCGGGCTCGCTCGCGTTGCGGCGCGCTCGCCTGAGGACCGGTGTATGTGTGCATGTCAGCGATGTGCTGCAACCACACAATTAAGGGCAACGTGGTACAGCACATTTTTATTCGCTAGCGTTCAGACCTTTGAATTTCAGGCAGGCTTCAATAGCGGCATCTATCTGGGCCATCAATGTATCATCTGCAACACCTAAAAGCCCCTCGATCAAGTAATCTTTTATAGTGGCCAGTTTATTCAACTTGATCACAGAATCGTATTTCAATCCGGCCTCCTTAAAAGATGGTGTGTCTCTCTTCACTAAAACATCGCATGGCGAGAGCGTTTCCGGAATTCTGGAAGATATGTGAGCGATGGTGATTTCATGTTCTGCTGGGTCTTCATAAAGGATCAACGCAGGTCTCAGCTTACTTTTGGGTTAATCAGAATAGGGGAACTGAACGAGTACGATATCTCCCTTCATTTGTATCGGACTTTCAGATCGTCGACCGTATAGATATCAGGTTCGCTCGATAAGAAGTCGTGCAGCGAGAGTTCTGAGATCGCCATGAGATGATCTGTAACATCTTCTGGGTCTTCCGGATCGTATGTGATCGCAGCACGTTCCTCTGCCATATCAAGCATGTTTACTGGAAACTCTTGATATAAAGTAGCTGAAAATTGGTGCAGAGATACCCCGTCGTTATCGAAGGTTTGTGGCTGGAGATCCTGGGGAACTCGACTCGCGATTCCAGTTTGGTTCGAGCATTCGATCGAACCCGGCGATCTCGTACGCTTTTCGTCGGTGCTCCGGCCTTGCGCGGAGGTATATGGCGGTGGTGCTGAGCGAGGAGTGGCCGAGCTGGTGCTGGAGGTATGAGATATCGATGCCAGCGTCGAGAGTCCACCGAGCGAAGCTGTGCCTCAGGAGGTGAGGTGTGATCCTCTTCCTCTGTCTGAGCCTGCCCGGCCTGGTCTCCTGGAGGCCCGCCCGTTCAGCAGCCCTGTCCAGGATCCTCTGTATCTGCCTCGTCGAGATGTGCCCCTGGGCTCTCCCCTCGAATACGTACCCCTCCGACCTGCCCTGGATGTGTGCCTCCAGAGCCTCCATAACGGGCCTGGGGACGATCGCGGTCCTGCGTTTCCCGCCTTTGCCATTGACGACGTACAGGAATCCGCCGGCTCGGTCGATGTGCTCTATCCTCAGAGATGCCACCTCCGAGACGCGCAGGCCGCAGCCGGCCATCAGCCAGAACAGAGCCGCATCTCGCCGGGTG
>NZ_JAOAKP010000105.1 GCF_026419855.1 Methanothrix sp. | reverse complement strand
CTCACCAAAGCCGGATACATCATACAAAAACGATCCGACATAGGTGGTTAACTATCTATGTCGTGCTTTCATGGTAACGCTGCCGACATGAAAATCGACATCCGAGACCTGTGAATACCTGTCCGACGCCTTACAGCGCGGTGGATGGCCATGAATCTTCTATAGCTATTGCTTTTGCACTTATCCACACATCGTAGGTAGACTACCCAACACCGTAATGATTATTAATTATTATTGCGCTACATTAACATGTAGAAACATATGGGGAGGTGAATGGGATGGATGCATTCACAAGCCAGGTGATTGCGGTGATCATCTTCGGCCTGCTGGTAACTCTCCTGCCCGGGCTGCTCAACAGGTTCGCTGACTCAAGAAGCGGAGGCATCAGGACGACATAATAAAACATGAAGTTATATTTTTCAGTCTTTATTCCAACAGGCAGCGCGATGATGATTTTTGCGGTATCATCTGCATGAAGTGCTGTACAGCCACATCCTCGATCGTTGTTGCGCTCGACCAATGCTTTGCTTCCATTGGTTATAGGTTAAGGAATCGTATGCAATATAATGCGATGTATATTTAATAATTTGCAACTACATGTATCGCGCCGCTTGATGATATCGATAGCAATAGCCACAAGGACTAACTTCAAGATAATATCAATGTAAAAATTGTTGAGTGATTCTTTCACCAAACGGCCTTAACCGATGACGTATGGCTTTGCTTCTGATTCCCTCCAGAGCTGTGGATTCCAGCTGCCCCAACTCACGAACACACAGACCACAGGTTAAATTCTTGTACGCCCAGGTTCCTCAATCCCAGGGTGATCGTATGCTCATAGGGATAATGTCAGACTCTCATGATAACTTTCGGGGCATCAAGGAAGCTCTGAGTGTATTCTCCAAAAGAAATGTCAAGCTGGTGCTCCATGCCGGAGACGTGATCGGATCCGGGAACGCGTATCTTTTCGATGGCTGCGGTACCCCTGTCAGACTTGTGTACGGGAACAACGACGGCGACCGCGTCGGACTTTCTAGATACTTCGAGAGGTTTGGAGGCGAGTACCTCGGAGATTTCGGTGAGTTAGAGGTCGATGGTCTGAAGATCGCCATGCTCCACGGAACAGAGGAGGCTCTTGTGAGGGCTGTGGTAGCCTCCGGTCTGTATGATGTCGTTGTTCGTGGGCACACGCACATAGCAGAGGTCCGCCGCGAGGGAAGAACCCTTGTGGTGAACCCCGGAGAGATCTGGGGGCATCTGACCGGCGTCAGGAGCGTTGCGATAATGGATACCTCAACGACAGAGGTTGAAATCATCGAGCTCGGGAGGTGTGAGACTTTCAGGGAGATACTCCAGAAATAGAAAAGTGCCGCACAGGGGCCGCATATCTGGATGATCTCAATCTTTATGTAATCGTTGAGGAGTCAGGAGGAACTGTAAAACGCATACGCCTCTCCAGAACGGCCCAGGAGCTGGAGTTCTCAGAGACAGCAGCGCGGATATCAGATTACATAAGAGGTGGCCCCCGCCCGGATCTCGATCTTGATACGAGCCGTTGCACGGATTTCCAGATGGCAATTTACCACGCTGTTCTCCGCATACCCCGCGGATCCACTGCGACCTACGGTGATGTCGCGAAAATCGCGGGCAGGCCCGGGGCCGCAAGAGCTGTCGGTGCCGCCCTCCGCCGGAACCCATTTCCGATCATGATACCGTGTCACCGTGTTGTGGCATCAAATGGCCCCGGCGGGTACAGCCAGGGGATCGATATCAAGCTACAGCTGCTCGCGATTGAGCGGGATTGAAACAGGATATTCCGGGAGCGGAGGCCATCTGATGGTATCGGTTGAGCTGCATGCAGCCCCCTGAGGACTAACGAATGTGTTGTGTCGGTGAGCGCCTATTCCGTATGGTCTTATTCCAGCCATGCGCTTGTGTGTTTAACCATTTTGTAGGTCGTGCAAAACAGTTGCTGGAGCACGCATTTGTTCGTCAGGAGCGCGGTGATGTATCGAATTTTCTCAGGCACATTTCCGCTGATCACCGGAGACCATAACTCGATTTGCTCTTGTGTGCAGCAACTTAGAGGGCAGGCATACTGGTTGCTGGATGCATTCAATCATTCGCCAGGAGCACATAGCGGGAACAGTGCCTCTCAAAGCAAGTCATCAAATGGATAAGAGCGTTTACTTTATTGCTCTTGCCTTGAAGAAGGTGTAGCAGAAGGTTCCGGAAGGAGGCTCTGCTGTACGATAGAGGTCGGCAATCCCTTTATCCCAGGACACCCTATCTGCCATGCCAGTTGAGATCGCCTGTTCCCTCACACCTTCGACCATCGGTATGATGGTCCTTCTGACAAACCCCTCCACCATCTCGGGGTGCGTCTCATCGCAATACACCATCCTCGGGGATACAGATACGCCGGTAAAGCCTGCTGCCTTGATAAGCGGGTATAGTTGCCGGCCTATAAGTGAATCACAGC
>NZ_JAOAKP010000104.1 GCF_026419855.1 Methanothrix sp. | reverse complement strand
GGATCTGTCAGATACATCGGAGCTTTCTGAATGGCTGATCAAAGTAGATACAGGCAAGGACACACGCATTGTGGAGTTAAAGGACCTCCCAAGAGGTAAGAAGTCTCAGGAAAAGAGCTATGTAGGACCTGTGTACAGATCTGTTTTAGTTCTCAGAAACGATTATATAAAACCACTTGAATGAACTTATTATTTTATATATTTTAATAATATATAATAATATAGCTGTTGCTTCATCACTTGTAAATGGTATTCGTTCTTGTGTGCCCGCAACTTAGATGTCAAGCATACGGGTTGCTGGATGTACCCATTCATTCAGAGCGTTTATGATATGCATCCACGAGATGATCTGACGTGATCGATATTCATTTTATCAGGTTGTGTGATCATGCTTGACGTGAGGCAGCTTGAGACCTGGCTCTGGGATGCGGCGTGCGCCATCCGCGGACCTGTGGATGCGCCGAAGTTCAAGGACTACATACTGCCGTTTATATTTCTCAAGCGTGTATCAGACGTCTTCGATGATGAGGTCCGGCAGCTGGGTGACGAGTTCGGTGGAGTCGAGACTGCAAAGAAACTGGTCGAGAACGACCACAGGCTTGTTCGCTTCTACGTCCCTGAGAGCGCGCGCTGGGATAGCATCCGGAGGAGGTCAACCGGCCTGGGCCAGTACCTGACAGACGCGGTGCGATCTGTCGCGCGCGAGAACCCGAGGCTCTCGGGCGTCATCGACATGGTCGACTTCAACGCGACAGCAGCCGGCCAGAGGATCATCCCGGATGAGCATCTTGCCGCGCTGATAGACGTCCTCTCGCGCCATCGCCTGGGCATGAGTGATGTCGAGCCGGATCGCTTCGTCATAGCATTTTATCGCTTCATCGTATTTGCCTTGATCAGCGAGAGCAAGGCCTTTGTTAAACCATTCTTCAGCAGTGTTCTGGCACTGTGCCGCTGATACAAGGACAAATAGCAAAACTGCACATATCGATCGCATAGCTAACATCTCCATTTTCATATCCTGCTCTGTTGACTCTTATGAACCATTTGACAAGATCCAGCCAGGTGAGAAAGTTCGACTCTCGGAAACAAAAATCGCAACGCTGCGCTCTCGTCTCGTGTATAGAGTTATATGTCATCATGCATAATGAAATCAACGGTTGCCTCCAAATCGAGGAAGTTCGGGGGCACAATGCCACCGCTCGACGTATCGCGTCTCCAGCCTCCACCTCGTCCCCGTCCAGATCCTCCTCGCTCCACCACGTCCTCGTCCTCGTGGTCCTCCTCCTTGTCCAGCGCCCTCATCATGGTGACCCTGGTCACCTGTATCGTCGGGAGAAGATGCGAGCTCCGTATGAGATCGCACTGTCCAAAGATCGAGACCACGTTGGCCTCGATCTTGAGGAAGTTCGGGGTATCAATGCCAACGCTCGCTCCGTCCAGCGCTCTGAAGGTTGTGCCGCTGGGAGAAGATGCGCGCATGTCATGAGGTTGTACTGTCTAAAAAGGGGCCAACGGATGGCCCGAGATTGAGGAAGTCAGTGAGAGCTCGAAAAATCGCGACGCCGCGCGCTCGCATCTCGCCCAGAGTTCTATGTCATCTTTGATACATGCATAGAGAATGACATAGAAATAAAGCACTTGAAAATCGCGCGCTGCGTGCGGATTTTTGCAGCGAGACGTCCAGGAGGAGTATGCAAATTGCTCAGATGAGCATTCTGCACATCGCTGATCCATCTTGAGACTGTTTGACTGGTCGACTCGTCCAGGACCACGCGCTCCTCCCAGTCCTCGGCGTCATGGACGGACAAAATTGATCGAGATGGACGATTTTGGACAAAAAAGACCCCATAGACGTGCAATTAGTGATGGGTTTTGTGCTTTATTCACGCGGTCTTATACGTTCAATGATAGCGATTCTGTCGCGTACCTATACCCTACAACGCACCCGAAAAATGAACGATATTCGCCCGAAATTCCGCGATATTTTTGCGATATTTTTCGATATGCATCGACCGCATGCCAGAAGTTCCGCGATATTCCTGAAGATCCTTCGAGGATACGCATATCGATTTCGGGCACCAGCGCGAAAAATTTCGCGTTATTTTTGAGATATTCCCCATCGATAGAGCGAAGCATATCGATTATCTGCTCGATCCCCGCACGATTCCGCGTTATTTCCGCGATATCCTCACTCTCGCTTAGCTCCTCAGTCTCCAGAGCGCGCTCAGTATCTCGCGCGCACCGTCCAGCTGCGAGATCTCGCAATTCTCCAGCGCTTCCTGCAGTCTCGCAGTGAGGACGTTCAGCCGCACCCGCTCCGAGACCGCGCGCCGCTGCTCGATATCTTTCCTGGAATCGAGAACCAGACCGCACTGAGAGCAAATTATTTCTGAGCGCTCGGAGATTCTGCGGGCACCGCTGCATTCCGGACACTGAGAGCTCGAAATCCGACCGACTGGAGAGCTCCGAGACGCCATGAGGTTCGAGCGGCTCATGCT
>NZ_JAOAKP010000103.1 GCF_026419855.1 Methanothrix sp. | reverse complement strand
GAGTGAAGCGAAGCGCAGGCTCCAGCGATCTGAGGTGAGGAGATACTCCAGCAGGATTCTGAAGGCCGGAGCGCTGCCCTGCTCCCTGGCCTGCGTAACACCCTAAACCACCACAAGCCTATTATCCGGTGAGAATTCCTGCTCTTAGTATGGATGTTCAGCGTTTTATTGACAACGCGATAGATGAGATCCGGAGGGAGGTAAAGGGCAAGGCGATAATAGCCCTCTCCGGCGGCGTCGACAGCTCTGTCTGCGCTGTCCTTGCGCACAGGGCTCTGGGGGATGATCTGGTACCGGTCTACGTCGACAGCGGTCTCATGAGGCGCTTTGAGTCGGAACGGATCGTGGAGCTCTTCAGCCATCTCGGTTTGATAAAAGTGGATGCATCTGAGAGGTTCCTGAACGCGTTGAAGGGAGTTACAGATCCGGAACAGAAGAGGAAGATCATAGGCGAGACATTCATAAGGATTTTCGAGGAAGTTGCAGCAGATGTCGGCGCGGAGTATCTGATCCAGGGCACAATCTACCCTGACAGGATCGAGTCGGAAGGTGGTATAAAGTCTCACCACAACGTCGGCGGGCTGCCTCTACACATAGAGTTCAAGGGTATAATCGAGCCGATGCGTGATCTTTACAAGGACGAGGTCAGGGAGGTCGCAAGGGCGCTTGGTTTGCCGATGGAGATAAGCGAGAGGATGCCGTATCCGGGGCCTGGTCTCGCGGTCAGAATCGTTGGCGAGATCACGAAGGAGAAGCTTGAGGTCGTGCGAACCGCAAATGCGATAGTCGAGGAGGAGATATCTGCATTCAAACCATGGCAGGCGTTCGCAGCCGTGATCGGAAAGGCCACAGGCGTAAAGGGAGATAACAGGGTCTATGGCTGGGTCGTCGCGGTGAGGGCTGTGACCTCCAGGGACGCCATGACAGCTGACGTCCTCGAGCTCCCGTGGGATGCGCTGAGGCGAATATCCTCAAGGATAACAGGCGAGATACCCGGCGTCTCCAGGGTTGTCTACGATATCACCCCGAAACCGCCAGGCACGATAGAGTTCGAGTGATTCCGCACCTTAAGCTTCACTTTTGGACCACAGAGTGCGCAGTCACTGCGCGCGAGCAAAAGCCGCCAGATGTGAAGAGACGAAGCACGTCTCTCTGTTTTATGAGACGTACTCCAGGAGCACTATCTTCTGCTGATCGAGATCCTCTCTTGATACATGAAGAAGCTTCTCGGGCCCGAGAACCCTCCGCCCTCTCGCCAGTTTTAGGAACTTGTCCACGGGGTCGAGATCGAACGCCAGCGCCGGCGTCCTGTAGTGCATCGGGATCACAAGCTTGGGCTCGAGTTTGTCTATGACAGCCAGGGCACCGCGTGCGTCTATCGTGAAGGTCCCACCTACAGGGATGAGAAGAATGTCCACATCGCCTATCGCTCTCGCGTCATTATCGTTGAGCACATGCCCCAGGTCGCCCAGGTGGCACAGCCTGATATCGTCCATGGTGAAGCAGAATACTGTGTTCGTGCCCCGCAACTTACCTCCTGCATCATCGTGGTATGTCGCAACGCCCTTTACATCGATGCCAGCCGCCTTATAAAGTCCAGGATGCTTTATGACGACCGGAGAGCCCATCACCGCTTCTACATTGTTGTGATCGAAATGGTCGTGGCTCACGAGAACGACATCCGCTCTGATCGGCGGAAGCGTGTAGCCAACGCTGTCATCCGGGGGATCAGTCACCACGGTCCTTCCTATGGTATCAGTTATCTGAAAGCAAGAATGCCCGAACCATTTTATATCCATGCTCCATCACCCTCTGTACCATCTTACACATGATTGTAACATCTCAACCTGCCATCTAATTTTTATAAAAAGAAAGTTTATGAAGTCCTGCTGGTAGCTCACATGCCGGTTGCGGCTGCGAGCGCCATGCTGCTCTCCCGCGAGCTGTTGCCCTCAACGAGCACGACACTGCTGCTGTTGGTCCAAAGGTACAGTAACCTTATCGATGGGCCCCGGAGATCCCTGACCATGTCCCGTATCTCGAGGGCATAGTGGCCGTTTATCGTGACATTTGCGAACCTGTCGATGCCCTTAACGGGCGGGTACTTGAACTCCTCTCTGCTCCTGTAATTCTCGTATGCTGCCATCGCATATCCATCGCTCTCCAAAGAGAGTATCGTGATCTTGGCATCGTAGTCAACACCCATCTCGCCCCAGATGTATTTCCCGATGGATACATCCTTCACACTGCCGATATCCCTCGCCCCATAAAAGTCGATAATCTCCTCAGATATATTCACCCCTGTTGTATTTGCATCGATCACGCCCAGCAGCTTGAATCCTGCGGGAAGATTCTCAGTGGGCACACTTACAGCATGCGCCAAACCAAACGCAATTAGCAGAATTGAGATGATCGTTACGGATCTGGGTATCATGGTTATAGCCAGGGGGTTATCGAGAGATAAAGGTTGCTATTCTGATCAAAAGGAAGCGGTCTGTTGCAGGATCCCTGCTCATGCACACTTCAATCCTGAGCTCCTCATCATTTAGGCAAGGTGAGACGGAAATGTGGCGAATGATGCTGCTTTTCTTAGAAGATAACTGTG
>NZ_JAOAKP010000102.1 GCF_026419855.1 Methanothrix sp. | reverse complement strand
TTGATTCTGATCTACTCTCCACGCATTCCTGGAATCGTCTTCTGCTTGCGGATTTTAAAGACTTATACAACACAGCACAAGATGATTAAAAATACTCGCTCTTGTGTGTTCAGCAACTTAGAGGGCAAGCGTACTGGTTGCTGGATGCATTAATTCATTTGCCAGGAGCACATAGCGGAAGCAGTGCCTCTCCAAGCAAGTCATTAAATGGATAAGAGCGAAAATATTTTGTTACATTGAGCTGCAGAGGGGCAAAACATTTTTAGCCCATCTCCCACAGCTTTTTCGCATGGGCGATATCGCTCTCTCCCGCTTTGAAGCGAGAATAAGGTTTGAGTCCGAGGCGGATCTCTCCCGCTGGCCAGGGGATGTGCTGCGCAGCGGATTCGGGGCGCGTCTGAGAGCGCTGGTGTGCGCCGCCCGACCAGGCCCCAGCGCTCCCAGCGACTGCAGCGTTTGCCAGCTCGCAGGCGTCTGTGTCTACGATTTCTTCTACAACAGCCACCCTCCAGCGGATGCAAGAGTTCTCAGGGCGCAGCGAGACATTCCCAGACCATTCGTCTTCGACCCTCCGCTGCCTGGCAGGTATTCGGCGGGATCAACCGCAAGGTTCGGGTTCACGCTCATCGGTCGCGGCATCGATCACATGCCGTACTTCCTGGTTGCGCTGAAGAACCTGGGGGAGAGCGGGATGAGCCGTGGATATCGGAGGGGCTATGGGAGATTCACGATGGAATCGGTCGACTCGATCGGATATGGCGAACGGGATAACATATTTTCGGGAGGCATGGTATTCAACAGATCAATACGCCTGAGCTATCAGGAGATGCTCAGGGGATCAACAGATCACATCGGAGATATCACCATACGCTTCCTCACACCGGTCCAGATAAAGGAGAACGATCAGTTCACCGCGATCCCCTCATTCCGTGGTCTCATATCCAGGCTGCTCTTCCGGGCAAACGCGCTGGCCGAGTTCTACGGCTCTGGAATGCTTTACGATAACGAGAGCGTTCTGGCCCTCCTGGGAGAATGCAGATCCGTCACCGTCACCGGCGCCCGCATCCAGGATATGCGAGCGAAGAGGTACTTCCACAGGCAGCGGATAAAGATGCACACGCTTCCACCCTTCTTCAGGGGCGAGATAACATACACAGGCGAGTTCTCCCGGGACGTCATGGCCCTCCTCGAGCTCGGCAGGATCATCCACGTGGGAAAGATGGCCACGTTCGGGAACGGGCTGTACGAGGTGGTGGTGTGAGGTCAAAAGCTACAGTAATGCAGAAGATTTGGCAGCGCATAAGATCGCTAGATAAATAGCTGATGATATGTCCGTCCCCCTTATCGCCTATGCTCTTGATAAGCTGCAGCTCAAAGCATAAGTCCGAAGTCTTCGCTATAGGTTGCCTCTACAACCCAGGTCCAGTTTGGCTCTACTTTGTAAGCCTTACGCAGGCGAGAAAACTGCGACCAATGTAGCGGAACGAGAAGCTGGCTGGCTTCCAGCGGGTGGTCTTCAATAAGTCGCCGATATTCTGGCTCAACATTGGCCGGAAGGACCTCCACACTGTCAAACGCTTGATAGAACGCATCTTCTAATTGTCTGTCCGATTTGAAAGCCCGCAGTGTGGATAAGCAACTTTCCTTAAACTCATCAAATGCCTGTTGATATAAATTATTCCAGCGTTGAGCGATTGCCCCTTGATATACCTCGTTCAGCCAGTCTGAAATGCGTTCTTCGTCGATCAGCTGGTCAGCGTTTGTTGATAACACCCTCAACGCTGCTTGCACCAAATCGCCATCGTAGATGCCTTGACCATCGGCTGGCTCGGTGAATACACATACAGGTGCCCATTCTCTCAACCGTCGTCTGTTGACTCGGCCGAACCGCTGAATGAGTGCCTCCAGTGGGGCGGGGTCTGTGTAGATTACATCCAGATCAATATCCAGGCTCACCTCGATAACCTGGGTCGCAACTAGTACGATGGGCTTTCGCTCTGCTGATTGTGATCCGGTCGCAGCTCGCACAATTGTCTCTTTGCGTAGTCTGTCCCTGCTATTGAAACGCCCATGTAAAAGTACTACTTCGGTTTGCCCTTGCAATCTGGATCGAATTTCATTGTAAGCTTGCTGTGCGCGCTTCACGGTATTACAGCATATCAACACTGACTGCCCAGACTCTGCGACTTTGGCTATATGTTCTAGCCATCGCTCGGTTAGCAAGTCTCCTTTGATCAATTGCAACTTATGCCGCCTGAATCGAGCAAACAACTCAGGTGTGGCTTGAATTAAAGTGTATTCTCCCAGCGCATTGGACAGCTGCGTTTGAAGCAACCTTGGCAGCGTTGCTGACATCACAAAGAATCTAGCTCCAAAATGTTCACGCAGGTACTCTACTGTACCCAGGATCATCGCAAGCCGATCGGGCTCATAGGCGTGAACCTCGTCCAAGATGAAAGCTGCATTAAAGAAATCGCTTAACAGTGTTTCATAGCCCTTCAGCCGATAGAATGCTTTGAGGATTTGATAGGGGCTTAGCACTCTCACTGGAAAGTAGTTAAGTTGCACCAATTTCTTGCTCCATCTTGCTGCAAGAGCAGCCCGCTGTGGGGTATAGTCCTCATCTAACC
>NZ_JAOAKP010000101.1 GCF_026419855.1 Methanothrix sp. | reverse complement strand
CGATTCCAGGAACGCGTGGAGAATAGATCGGAATCGATATCTTGAGGCGTTATCTCAAAAGGTTATCCAACACAGCAAGAGCGGAGAGAATATGTAAATTCCCTTTCCCCAAGTTTAAAATACTTTGAGGTTGCATGCAGGGAGCGTGCGGTCGTATTGTGTTCTCACCCTGGCTCGAGAAGCTCAGAAGTTCCATCCATCGCAGAGCGGTTTTTTTTGTAGATCAGGAATGGTTCATTACTTTGATTTTATTTATGAATGGTAAGTGTTCCTGATAGCAATGATACAAAAGGAGGGAGGGACAGCCTCTGGAGCAAGCTGCTCCAGAGGCTGAAAAAGTTCAGCAAGGGCGTGGTTATCTGCTAGAGACATTCATATCGTTCCGATACATAAGAAGCCGGAGGCGTCAGACTGCCCTTTCTGTGCTTGCAATTGGGCTGGCGGTAGCTGTTAGCGTGACCTCTGTCTCGCTCCAGGCTGGCTTTCAGGAGTATCTCCTCGACATAATCGTAAAGGACCTCGCGCATGTCAGCGTGAGCCCAAAAGAGGGGGAGGAGTACATCTATCTCTACAGAACGCTCATGGAAAGGATATGGCAGCTCGAGGGCGTTACAGCAGTCTCTCCACGCCTGAGCGCATCTGCGTCGCTCTCACACAAGAACAAAGTAGAGAACGTTATTCTGATCGGCGTGATACCATCAGAGATGGAAAGGATCTATCCGAGCATATCGGAGCGGATGGTTTATGGAGATCTGGAGTCGATACATCAGGAGAACAGAATGGTGATCTCGAAGAAGCTTGCCGATAAGCTGGATTTGGAGCTGGATGATACTGTGGATGCAAGGTTCCCTGATGCAAACCCTCTAAACCTCAGGATCACCGGCATATTCGATCCACCGCAGGGCTTTCCTGAGGAGATGACATTCGTCTCGCTCCGAACGGCCAGGAACTTTCTGGGTGAGGGGGATGTCATAAACGGCATAGATATCAAGCTTCAGGACATATACATGGCAGATCGGATCAGCAGGGAGTTGTCTGCAACAGGATACAAGGCAGAGAGCTGGCAGCAGCTTTACCCGGAGATCCTGAGGACCATTGCAATAGAGAACTTTGAGAACAACATCATCATGCTTCTAATAATGATAATCGCAGCCTTTGGGATAGCGAGCGTGATGTACATGCTTGTTCTCGAGAAGACATCTGAGATAGGCATGCTCATGGCAGAGGGGGCGACAGGCACGATGATACGCAACATATTCCTAATCCAGAGCACTGTTCTCGGACTCATCGGCGGCATCTCCGGCGCTGCGGGTGGCGTGGCTCTTTCTCTATACCTCAAAGGAATGGAGTTCGAGGTCGAGGCACCCGGCTGGGAGGAGTTCGTGCTTCCTGTGGTGATAGACCCCTGGAAAATCCTGATCATAGTGCTGGCCGCGGTCCTCCTGAGCCTGGCCGCGGGCGTGTACCCCGCGCACAAGGCATCGAAGCTTGATCCTGTAATCGCCCTGCGTGGATGAGCGAGATGTTTGAGCACATCATTGCATCCCATCATATTCTCAGAAACCCCAGGATGGCATTCTTCACAGTGCTCTCTGTAGCCCTGGCTGTGGCGATTATCGTCGTCATGATGGGCCTGATGAGCGGCTTCAGAGAGGAGATCATGAGCACGACCATCGAGAACAACCCGCATGTGGTGATCGAGCCGAAGGAGGGCGAGAACGAGATACACCTCTACAGAACGCTCTCTGCCACAGTGTGGGCGTGCCCTGGGGTGGAGGCCGTCTCCCCCAGACTGAAAGGAAAGGCGGTCGTCGAACACAGGGACATTGCAAGGGGTGTGGAGGTTGTGGGTGTTATCCCCTCAGATGAGGATCATCTCATGAGGGTTGAGCGGGACCTGATCGAGGGGAGCTTCAGGGATCTCGAGCTGAGCAGATACTCAGCTGTTATCGGCAGCAAACTTGCTGAGGAGATCAGGGCTTCAACCGGCGACAGGATAGAGCTGATCAGGCAGAACAGATCTATTAGGCTCAAGGTCGCAGGCATAATAGAAACAGGCACAGCAAGCGACAAAAATCTCGTGTACATCCCGCTGAAGACCGCACAGGATATCCTCGGGGAGGGCGATGTTGTTTCAGAGGTCTCTGTGAGGCTCTCCGACCTCTACGATGCTCCACATCTCGCAGAGGAGATCAACAGTAAAACCAGCTACATTGCTAGGAGCTGGGTTGATATCAACCGTGATATACTCAACCTCCTCGAGACGCAGTCGAGATTTGTGGTCATATTCTACATTCTCATATTCACTATAGCAGGATTCGGCATAGCCAATACCATGATAATGATAATAACCCGCAGGACGAAGGAGATAGGCATCCTGATGGCGATGGGTGCGACCAGGTTATCGATAATGAAGATATTCATTCTTGAGAGCCTTATCCTCGCCCCGCCATCTGCCCTAATCGGGTGCGTCATGGCGTATATCACAGCAAGACTCATCATGATGTATCCAGTGGAACTTCCGAGCGAGATATACATGGTATCTAGGATGGCTGTGGTGATGAAGCCTGAATTCTTCTTATGGGCTGTGATCTACTCAATGATGGTCAACCTTGTGGCGGGGCTCTATCCCGCCTACAGGGCATCGAGGCTCGATCCTGTCGAGGCCATAGCAGCCGAGTGATTTATAATACGCGCTTATCCATTTATAGTATTCCGCATAAGTTTATATAATATTGCATATTACATAAAATCATGTATGAAGTGTGACATATCCAGC